>NZ_JBHXSL010000051.1:0-52377 GCF_042714725.1 Streptomyces sp. NPDC058685 | reverse complement strand
GCCGGCCGCATCACGCGGCCGGCCCGGCGGCGGAAAGCGCGCGCACCGGCGTACGGCAGCCCACCCCACGCCTGACGGGTGCCCCCCGCCCCGCGGCGGCTCACGGTCCGCCCGTAGGGGCGCACCCCGCCCCTACGGCGCGGAGACCACCGGTACCCCCATGACCTCCCGTGCGTGACGGTTCGGGACCATCCCCAGGTGCCAGGCCTGCCAGCCGTCCTCCAGGCGCACGCCCCGCTGGAGCATCACCGTGAGCGCCTCCGCGCAGTCCTCCAGCTTTCCGTCGCGTGAGGCGTGCGACTTCTCCATCAGACGGGCCAGTTCCTCCTGAGCCACCACCGTGCCGACCTCGATGCCGCCCGGTGAGGCGTACGGCAGCAGGGTGCAGCGCAGGAAGCGGGCCCAGTCGGCACCGCGGTCGTCCTGGTACGAGACGAACAGATCGACCGCCTCGTCGCACAGCCCCAGCGCCTGCGCGGCGCGGTTGTTCCCCGCGTCGATCAGCGCCAGCTCCAGACAGGTCCAGGCCTCGCCGTGGGCCACGCCGATCCGGCGGAAGTCGGCACGCGCGTCCACCAGGAGCTGGCGGGCGAAACCGGAGTTGCGCAGGTTGCCGGTCTGGGCCGCGCGCTGGTCGCGGGTGACCCGGCCCGAGTGGTGGCGCGCGCAGGCCAGGCCGTAGACGTCGCGCATCCGAGAGAACATCGTCCGGGCCCGCTCCAGCTCCCGTACCGCCTGGTCGCGGTCGCCGCTCTCCTCCAGCGCCTGGCCCAGGTAGTACAGCGTCCACGCCTCACCACGCGCGTCCTCCTGGTCGCGGTGGCGCGACAGTGCCTGCCGCAGCTCGTCCACCGCCGGCGCGGGATCGCCGTCGACCAGCCGCGCCCGCGCCAGCTGGGTCAGCGCCCACGCCTCGCCCCGCTCGTCGTGCGTGCGCCCGTACAGGTCGAGCGCCTCGCGCAGCTCGGACTCCGCCCGCGGCACGTCGCCCATCCGCAGACAGACCTGGCCCAGTTGGAAGTGCGTCCAGGCCTCGCCGTGCAGCGACTCGCCCTCACGGTGCAGGGCCAGCGCGGTGGCCAGCAGCGTGAGTGCCTGGGCCAGATCGGCCCGGTCGCGCTCCACGGCCGCCAGCGCGTGCAGCGACCACGCCCGGTCCTCGGCCTGCTCGTCGGAGGCCTGGAGCTCGATCGCCTCGTGCAGCTTCGCCGCCGCCTCGGTGAGATTGCCCTGGTGGTGCAGCGTGATGCCGAGCGAGCAGAGCGCGAGCGCCGTACCCGAGTCGTTGTGCGCCTCGCGGTACAGCCCCACCACCGACGACAGCGTGGTGCGCGCCTTGTCCAGCTCGCCCAGCTGACGGGCCGCGATACCGGTACGCCACCGTACGGAACGCTCCAGCAGACCCTGGTCCACCGCCTGCGACAGCTCGCTGATCTCACCCAGCCGGTACAGATCGCCGCGCAGCAGGCAGTAGTCGCACAGCGCGCCCAGCAGATTGAGCACGGTCTGCTGGTTCACACCCTCCGCGTACCGCAGCGCCGAGGTGATGAAGCTCGACTCGTCGTCCAGCCAGCGCAGCGCCGCGTCCAGCGAGGTGAAGCCGTGCGCGCCGAACTGGCCCGCGCGCGTGGACATCTTGCCGTCCACCATGCGGATCACGGCCCCGGCCAGATCCGCGTAGTTCTGAATCAGCCGCTCCTGGGCGGCCGACCGTTCCGCGGCCTCCTCCTCGTCGAGCAGCCGGGCCCGGCCGAAGGAGCGGACGACGTCGTGCAGCCGGTAGCGGCCGGCCCGGACATGATCGATGAAACCCGCCTGCGCGAGGTCCGACAGCAGCCGCTGCGCCTCCTGCTCGTCGGTCGCCAGCAGAGCCGCCGCGGCCGCCGCACCCAGCGACGCCCGCCCGGCGAGCGCCAGCCGCCGCAGCAGCCGCCGTGTCTGCTCCGGCAGATCGGTGTAACGCAGCCACAGGGCGCGCTCGACGGGGTCCACGGGACCGTAGGCCCGCAGATCGGCTGCCAGCTGCTGGGCGGTACGCGCACCGAGCGAGGAGCCCGCCACCCGCAGCGCCAGCGGCAGGCCCCCGCACAACTCCCGTACCGCGTCGGCCGACTGGACGTCGTAGGGGCCGGTCGGCTGTTCCGAGGCCGACGCCCGCAGCAGCTCCTCGGCGCCCGCCTCGTCCAGCGCGTCCACCGGCAGGTGGTGCACCCACGCCGGGATGTCCTCCGGCAGCTCCAGCGGTGTCCGCGCCGTCACCAGCACGAGACTGTCGGAACGCTCCGGCACCAGCGTCCGCACCTGCGCCGCGTCGCGGGCGTCGTCCAGCACCACCGTCACCGGCAGACCCGTCAGATGCTGGTGGTACAGCTCGCTCAGGCGCCGCACCTGCTGGTCCGCGGAGGACCGTTCACGGAACAGCAACTGCTCGCGTGGAGCGCCCAGCCGGTTCAGCAGATGCAGCAGCGCGTCCCGGGTGGACAGCGGGTGGGTGCTCTCCCCGCGCAGGTCGACCACGCACGCGCCCCGGAACTGGTCCTTGAGCTGCTGCGACGCCCGCACCGCGAGCGTGGTGCGCCCCGAACCCGCGGCACCGTGCAGCACCACGACCGTCGGCCGGGTCTCCGTCGAGGCACGGGCCGCGTGCACCCACTGGGCGATCTGCGTCATCTGCTGCTGCCGGCCCGCGAACGGACCTTCCGGTTCCGGCAGATGACCGAAGGACTGCTCCAGCACCGAACGCCGTCGGGCGGCCGCACTGCGGTCGGCACCGCGCAGCTGCGGGGCGGTCGTGGTCTTCTTGGCGGGACGCGTGGTGGAGGTGAGCATCCGCTGCTGGTCCAGGAACGGCCGGATGCCCCGGACCTCCAGCGCGGTCAGCCACTGGAGCCGCAGCTGTTCGGCGCCGCCCGGCTGCCCGAGCGCTCCCGCTCTGCGGTGCGCGGCCGGCCAGTGCGACGCGGTCACCTTGGCGACGGTGGTCGCCGCACCGGCCACGGCCACCACCACTCCGGCACCCAGCGCGGTACCGGTGGCGGTTCCGAGCGCGACGTCCGCCCCGACGGCAGCGGCGGCGGCAACAGCCGTCACCAGCGCGGGAGTCGAGACGGTGCGCCGGCTGAACCGTGCGGAGAGCGGCTGCTGCACGGCCTCCGCCTCGGCGAGCGCCCGCTCGTACGCCGCGTACTCCTCGCCGGCACTCGACGCCATCGCGTCGAGTCCCGCCCGCCCGCGCGCCAGCAGCACCTGCGCGTCCGTACGTCCGCCCGCCCGGCGCACCTCTTCCTCGACGGCGCGCACCAACAGCCGCTCGGCTTCCGCCCGATGGCTGTCCCGCATAGTGGGTCCCCCTCCGCTCCGGTTCCGTTCCGGCTCAAGTGTCGTGCGTACGGGGCGTCAGCGCGAGGGAGTCCGTCGATCATTCGCCGCTCACAGGACGGGAGTTCGCCGAACCGTCGCGCCCCTGTGCCGGTCCGCCGCCGCATGCGGCGCCTCGGCGACGGGGCAGTGGGCCGGATGCCCGACGCGTTCGTACGCCGCGTCGTCGCGACTCGTCTCCCTCGGAACATTCGCACGGAGTACGGGGGTGTATACGTACGAGCGGCCGGCCGGGAACCCGGTGCCCCGTGGTCCTGCCGGCGCCGTCCCCACTGCGCGTGTCCCGCAATGTGGGGAACAGGCCACCGAATTTTTCGGAATGTGACGTGCAGTCAGCACATTTTTGTCGGTATCGCCACGCGCGCATGAGCCGCGACCGATGTGACGAGGCGTGTCCGGGGCGACCGCCCCGGCAGTGACACGATCACGGCGGCCTGGCTCGAAGCGCAGATGACGGCACCTGTCGAGTGGACGTCCGAGCGCTGCCTCCCTGTCCGCCCGTGTGCGGAGGGCGGTCCTCCACTGCGGTGGCGCGATGAATCGGAGCCGCTTTCCCGGAGGGCCTTTCGGCATGTTCTCGACTGTCTGTGGTCATGGGCGTGTCCCGCGAAGACGATGGGCCGGGATTTCGTCATCGAAATGCGCGGCGGAATTCGCCGGCGACCTTTTCCGTGTGGAATCTTCGGACCCCGGATCTGTTTCGAGACGGTCATCCGCCGGTGCGCCCGAGAATGTATTGGGTACGCCGTGCGCGACCATTCTCAGAGCTTTCCCTTCCGCTGTGTTCCGTGTGATCGCATACGGAACGGCCCGTCGGTGAAGCGCGGCACTCTCATGGCGGCGAGACGGGCCGGCCTCATGAGTTCACCCGGACCGCTGCCGCCACAGGGGTACCAACCTGCCCACCCTCGGGGCCCGAGGGCCGTGTCCGCGTCGCCGCGGAACTCGACGACCGCCCCCGAAAGATCGTTTATCTCCCCGCCGTGGAGATCTTCGGCAAGCCGGTCGCGACGCGGAATGATCGCATTGGGCAATGATCGATTATGTGGTGATCGACAGAATCCGGCATTCCGGTGTGGTGTGCGGAATCGCCCTGTCAATTGAGCGCTCAACAACTTGCCCCGGAGTGCGGGAAGCGGTTTTCTGCCATCCCCTTGACTCCGGCCAAAGTGCTCTGTAATTGTGCTCTGCATTCCAGGGATGGGCACACGGGGGGCACATGTCGAGCAATGCACGGTTACGTGTCGATGCGGAATCCAGCGCTCAGTCGATACCCGCCTCCATTCCCCTTCCCACTCACTGGTACCACTTCCTGCCCGATCTTCCGGCAGCGTTACCGCCCGTCAAGGACGAGCTCACACCGTCGGCGGCCGAGGTCGCACAGCGGGTGAGGCCGGCGGCCCTGCTGGCCCAGGACCGACCCGCCGACCAGTGGGTCCCGATACCCGATCCGGTCGCCGACCGGTTACGGCACATCGGCCGCCCCACGCCGCTCCATCGGGCCAGGGCGCTGGAGTCCGCGCTCGGCACCGGTGCCCGCATCTACCTCAAGCGGGAGGACGTCCTTCCGACGGGCAGCTTCAAACTCAACTCGGCGGTGGCGCAGGCGTACTACGCGGCCGAAGAGGGTCGCACGACCCTGATCAGCGAGACGGGCGCGGGGCAGTGGGGGATGAGCGTCGCGCTCGCGGCCTCCCTGCTCGGCCTCG
Organism: Streptomyces sp. NPDC058685; assembly: GCF_042714725.1. Taxonomy (NCBI): domain Bacteria; kingdom Bacillati; phylum Actinomycetota; class Actinomycetes; order Kitasatosporales; family Streptomycetaceae; genus Streptomyces; species Streptomyces sp. NPDC058685. The sequence continues at coordinate 47,290 of NZ_JBHXSL010000051.1, read as the reverse complement.
AATCCGAAGTCTTCATGGTCCGGTGCTCGTTGGCCCAGAAGCCCTACCGGCGCCACTACATGGAGCTTCTGGGGACCACGGTGCACGCCTCCCCGTCCCCGGACACGAAGTTCGGTCAGCAGCTGCTCGCCCGGAATCCCGAACACCCGGGGAGCCTGGGGACGGCCATCAGCGACGCCATCCAGTTCGCACTCGACTTCGGCCCCGGGGCCGCCTACCTGTCGGGGAGCGGGGTGCCGCATGTGTATCTGCACCAGACCCTCCTCGGGCTCGAGGTCCAGGCGCAGCTGGCCGCGCTGGAGGAGCCGATCGGAGTCCCCGGCCGCGGCGACCATCTCATCGCGTGTTCCGGTGGCGGCAGCAATCTGTGCGGTCTCGTCGGACCCTTCCTGAAGCAGGCCCGCGGGCAGGGCCGTGATCTGCGGCTGCTGGCCGCGGAATCCACGGCGGCGCCGCGACTGACCGCCGGCCGCTACCAGTACGGCCGGTCCGATCTCGCCGGACTCACCCCCGAGGTCCTCGGCTACTCCATGGGCCCCGACTTCGTTCCGCCGCCGGTGCACACCGCCGGGCTGCGCAACCACCACAGTTCCAGCACGGTCAGCCTGCTGCGTCACGAGGGACTGCTCGACGCGGTGGCGATCGAGGAGAAGCGCGCGCTGGAGGCGGGACGCCTGGTCCTTCGGACCGAGGGATTCCTGCTGGCGCCCGAGTCCACGCACGCGGTCGCGGCGGCGATCGAGGTGGCGACACGTGCCAAGGAGACCGACAGGGACCCGGTGCTGGTGGTGCTCGCCAGCGGTTCGGGACTGCTCGATCTCCAGAGCTACGGCGAGGTGCTGCTGGGGGGCGTGCGATGAGCGCGGAAGCCCGGCCGCGAGGAGCGATGCTCGAGGGCTTCCGGCCGGTGCCTGGCGTGCACTGCGAGACGACCATGCTCAACAACATGCTGCGGTACGCGGGCTTCGACGTGTCGGAGGCCCTGATCTTCGGCCTGGGCCGAGGGATCGACGCCCAGTTCTTCCCGCCACCTCCGCACACGGGGATTCCCCCGATGCTCACGGGGCGCGTCGAGCCGGGACGCATCGCCGCGGACGCCTGCGCGGCCATGGGCCTGACCCTGGTGACCACGCAGGACGCGGACGACGCCGGGGCTCACGCGCGAGCCGTGGCGGCGCTGTCGGCGGGCAGCGTCGTGGGCGTCACGGTCGACATCTTCCACCTGGACTACTTCGCCTCACAGGCACACTTCTCGGCCCACTGCATCGCGCTGCACGGGCTCGACGACTCCACGGCGTACGTGGCCGACACCTCACAACAGGGCGGCGCCCAGCAGCTGCCGCTGGAGTCCTTCACCCGGGCACGGGCCTCCGACGAAGGCTTCATGCCCTCCCCCCGCCTTCACTGGCACCTCGACGGACGTCCCGATCCGCTGCCGGGCGGAGCGGCAGCTCTCGCCCTCGAGGTGTGGCCGGCCATCCACGGCGCGGCCGGTCACTGTCTGGATCGCCGACGGGGTGACGACCGGGGCATTCTCGCCCTGCGCCGGGCGGCCGAGGAGTTACCCGGCTGGCAGCAGCTGTCCCGTAGCGAGGTCGTGATCCCCGAGATCGCCAGGTTCTGGCGATTCGCAGGGACCGGTGGCACCAACTTCCGTGGTCTGTACGGCGAGTTCCTAACCGAGGCCCATGCCATGACCGGCGACGCGGAGCTGCTGCCGAGCCTCGCGCGGTTCGAAGCGATCGTCTCGGCGTGGACGAGGCTCATCGATCATCTGACCGGCTACCCCGAGGCGTCGAGGCCCTCCGCGCACCTCAAGGACGCCTCCGCGCAGCTCCACTCCATCGCCGATGCCGAGGAAGCCGCCTTCGGCGAACTCGCGGAGCTGGCCCGGGACCGGGTCGGGGCGGAGCGAGTGACATGAGCGGTGAAACCACCACGGTGAAGTCCGTGTGCCGCATGTGCCACGGAGGGTGCGGCGCGCTCGTGGAGCTCACCGACGGAGTGCCGACCGGCATCTCCGGCGACCCGGAGAGCCCGACCAGCCGCGGCTACTTCTGCATCAAGGGCAAGGCATCCCTGGACCTCGTCAGCAGCCCGGACCGCCTTCGGACCCCCCTGGCCAGAACCGGACCGCGCGGGAGCGGCTCGTTCAAGCCGATCAGCTGGGACGAGGCACTCGACGAGGTGGCCCGCAACCTCCGCCGCAGCATGGAGCGGTTCGGCTCCGAGTCGGTGGTCTTCGGCCAGGGCACCGACCGCAACTACCAGGAGTGGGTCTTCCGGCTCGCGAACGCCATCGGCACTCCCAACGTGGTGGGGCCGGCCCATGTGTGCTTCTACCCGCGCGTCATGGCGTCGATCCTCACCTACGGGGGCTTCACGTTCTGCGACTACGACGGGGACCCCGAGGTGGTCCTGCTCTGGGGCAGCAACAAGGTCAACACGCACTCCGACGGTGTCATCGGAGTCGACCTTCTCGGCGCCCTCGAACGGGGCAGCCGGCTGATCGTCGTCGATCCCCGCCGCACCCGCACCGCCGAGCGGGCCGACCTCCATCTGCAACTGAAGCCGGGCACCGACGCCGCGCTCGCGCTCGGCCTCATCCAGCTGCTGATCGCCCACGACTGGTACGACGAACAGTTCGTCGCGCGTCACACCTCCGGTTTCGACGAACTGAAGCGTCACGTCCGCGCGTACGACCTCGCGACGGTGGCCGGTATCACCGGTCTCGAACCGCGCCTCATCGAGACGGCGGCCAGGATGTACGCCCGGGCGTCCCGCGCGTGCGTCGAGGCCGGCACGGGTGTCTCGCAGTCCGACAACGCCTTCGACACCCACCGGGCGATCGCCATCCTCTCCGCCCTGTCCGGCAACCTCGACGCGCCCGGCGGAGACGTCATCTGGGACCCCATGCCCATCGAAGGCCGTCGGGGCTTCCCCAGGACCGACCTGCTGTCCGAGGAGCAGGCGGCCAAGCGAATCGGCGGCACCGCCCACAAGGTGCTCTCCATGTCCGGCTGGGTGGCTCCGGCGGACCTTCAGGAAGCGATCCTGAGCGGGAGCCCGTACCGCGTCAGCTCCATGGTGATCTTCGGGTCCAACCCGCTGGTCTCGCACGAGAACGCGACGGCCACCGAGGCCGCGCTCACCGAGCTGGACTTCCTCGCCGTCGCGGACATGTTCCTGACGCCGACCGCGCGGCTGGCCGACATCGTCCTCCCGGCCTCCTCCTGGCTGGAGCGTGACCAGATCGTGGAGTTCAACTCCTACATCGCGGCACGGCAGCGGGTGGTCACCGTGGAGGGTGCCAGGTCCGACGAGGAGATGATCCTCGAGCTGGCACGGCGACTCGGCCTCGGGCACCACTTCTACCCCAGCCTCGAGGACGCCCTGGACGCCAAGTTGAGCGGCATCGACCTGACGTGGCAGCAGTTCAAGAAGATCGGCCACCTGCCCAACACCCGGCGGTACCGCAAGTACGCGACAGCCGGATTCCGCACCCGCTCCGGGCGGGTGGATCTGGCCCATCGGGGCCTCGCGGCCATGGGCTACGACGCCGTCCCGGTCTTCCGGCCGCCGTCGTCCACCACGGACGAGCTGCCGTACGTCATGACCAGCGCCCACAACCTCCAGTTCTTCAACACCGAGTTCCGGCAGTTGCCCACCACCTCCCGCCGCTACCGGGAACCGCACGTGACGATCCACCCCCGTGCCGCCGTGGACCTGGCGGTGGCCGACGGGGACCGGGTGGAGATCTACCGGGACCCGAAAGGGCCGGGTGTGGTGATGACGGTCAAGGTGTCCGACACCGTCGCACCGGACGTGATCGTCGCCGATGCCGGCTGGTGGTACCCGGGCGAGGAGGACATCCGCGCGGCCACCCGATCGTCGATCAACCGGATCACGGACAGCGGGCGCCGCGACCCGTACATGGGCAGCTCGACGCTGCGCGGTGTACCCGTCGGGCTCCGGCCGGTCGTGACGGCGGAGGCGGAGACAAAGGCAAGAACCGAGGCGAAGCAAAGAACAGACGCGAAGCAAAGAACAGAGGCAGACGCGGAGGCCGACGTGGGAGGTGGAGCGCATGGCGCCCATTCGACGCACTGAACGGGTCCACGAGACCGAAGTCGGTCTGCAGGGCGACGAGTTGGCGCTCAAGTACGACGACATGCAGCGCCACATCCGGGACCGCGGATGGCTGCAGGAGAAGGTCGACAGCGTCCTGGAGGCCGGCATCGACTCCGGACGCGTCCTGGAAGCCGGCTGCGGCCCCGGCCTGCTCGGTCTCGAGTGGCTCACCCAGGCCGCGGGCGACTCCACCCTGGTCGGCGTCGACATCTCCCCGGCCATGCTCGACAGGGCGCGCGGCAACGCCCGGGCCTACGCGGTGTCGCACCGCACCGACTACACCATCGGCAACGTCCTGGAACTGCCGTTCCCGGACGCGTCCTTCGACCACGCCTTCAGCGCGGCGTCACTGCACGAGTGGGCCGATCCGGTCACAGCACTGCGCGAGATCCACCGCCTGGTGCGCCCCGGTGGCGCGTTCTGTGTCTCCGATCTGCGCCGGGACATCGACCGGACCACCTTCCAGTTCATGAAGGCGAACATCGCCGTCGACATGCGTCCCGGCTTCCGTACGTCAGTCCAGTCCGCGTACACGGTCTCCGAGGCCGCCGATCTGCTGAAGCAAGCCGGAATCCACGCCGACAGCGTGACGGCGGTGCAGATGGGGTTGGTGATCGCGGGACGGAAGGAGAAGGAATCATGACCGCAGCCACAGGCAGCCATCCGTCCGCCCACCGAGGTGAAGCAGGCACGTTCCCCTCCGACACCGAGTTCCCGGTCGTGTGGCGGGAGCTGCTCGACGAGTCCGCGGCCTGGAACACGGTTGACTGCGCGTCGTACCTGCGGTCCTGGTGCGGGCAGGCGCCGAAGGACGTGACCGAACGGTTCGCGGGCGTCAACCACATCGGGGTCTATCTCGGCGACTACGCCTCCGACGAGGAGGTGTTCCGCTGGCACGCGTATCTGGAGGGCCTCAAGGGCGCAGGCGAGCTCTCCGCCGTCGAGATGGGCCCGTCCTACATCTCGCCCCGGCAGTACGGAACACCCGGCTGGTGGCTCTCGCTGTCCCTGCCCGACGGCCGCGTGATCGAGACCTTCACCTGTCGGCACTTCGGCCCCTGGCTCGGCAAGCCCGTCTCCGAACGCCGGCGCCTGATGTCGCATGTCGCCCTGGAGGTGGCCGCCGCCGACGATGTCCGAGCGGTCCTCGACGGTCTGGAACGCGACGTCGAGCACCTCGAGACGATCGCCTACACCGAAGCCGACGACGTCGGCCACACCTACGGGCACCTGCGCAACAACACCACCCGGACCGTGCTGGAAGTCGTCTACGACGCCGCGAAGAAGGAGAGCGGCGCGGCCCCGGGGGAGGCACGATGAACTGGAAGTCCGGCGAGCACTGCGAATCGTCCACCCTGGCCAACATGCTGCTCAACCGCGGCATCGACCTCAGCGAACCGCTGATCTTCGGCCTCGGACGCGGTATTTCCTTCCTGTACTGGCACTCCAAGCAGATGCCGGCCCCGTTCCTCGGAGGCCGCGTCAAGCCGGACCACCTCATCCGGAACGCCACCGCCGCCCTCGGTGTCGAGCTGTTCGAGAGCGAGACGGCCTCTCAGGCCAAGGCCGAACGTGAGCTCATCGCCGCCCTGGACGCAGGGGAGGTCGTCGGGCTCAAGCTGGACCGCTTCCATCTCGACTACGCCCACGACAGTTTCCACTTCGCGGCCCACTACCTGGCGTGCGTCGGCTACACGCCCGAGACCTACACCGTCGTCGAGACCGCCGGGCTGGGCGTCCAGAGCACCAGCAGGGCCGGCCTCGCCCAGGCACGGGCGGCGAAGGGACCGATGAGCTCGCGCAGCCTGTCGTTCCGTCTCGGCACCTCCGACTTCGACCCGCGCGCCCTGGCCGGCGCATGCCGTGAAGCCATCGCGGCGACCGCGGACGACTTCCTCAACCCGCCCATCACCAACATGGGGCACAAGGGGTTCCAGAAGGCCGCCAAGGCGATGCGCGGCTGGTGCGACGCGCTCGACGAACCGGCGGCCGCGTTCGGCTTCCTGGCCCACAGCATCGAGGACGGCGGCACCGGCGGTGGCTTCTTCCGCACCCTGTGGGCCGACTTCCTCGACGAGGCGGCCGAACTGACCGGCGAACCGGCCTACGCGTCCGTGGCCGACACCTACCGGGAACTCTCGACCCGGTGGACCCGCATCGCACACCTGCTGCGTGACGAGTCCGAACCGGCCGCGATGCGGAAGGCAGCCGAGGAAGTGGCCGTCATCCTGGAGGACTTGGGCCGGGCCGAACATGACGCCATGTCGAAGCTGGCGGTCATGCCGTGACGATCTCACCGACAGCCCGGAGGACGACGCGGACGGAAGAGCGGCTGCGCAGCGTCATCGCGTCGCGCCGCCGTGTGGCACGCAAGGTCGCGCACGTGGCGTCCCTGGACCGCGAGGAGCTCGGCCGGTGGGCATCGGCCGCGCTCGCCGAGACCGTGGCTCACGCCGCCGAGCACTCCGCCTTCTACGCCGGCCGCGTCCCCAGGTCCCTGGCGGACGCGGTGGCCGAGGACCCCGCGGCGTTCCAGTCGGTGCCCTTCACCACGCGGCAGGAACTCGCCGACGCCTACCCCCTCGGCATGCTGGCGGTTCCGCGGCGTGAAGTGACCCGGTTCGACGAGAGCTCCGGCACGGGCAACGGCCAGTCCATCGCCGCCTTCTTCTCCGCAGACGACTGGGTCGAGAACAACCTCGTCGTGGCCCACCTCCTCTCCGCGGTTCTCGACAGCAGCGACGTGGTCGCGATCGCCGTCCCCTACGAACTCGCCGGCGTCGGTCAGGACCTGGACCGTGCCCTGGAACTCCTCGGGTGCACGATCGTTCCGCTCGGCGCCGCGTCCCCCTCGTGCCCGCCGGAGCGCATGGTGCACGCCCTGCGACGCTCCGGGGCCACGGCACTGATCTGCTCGGGCACCCGCGCCCTCCTGCTGGGCGAGGTGGCCCGGCGCTGTGGGATCGACCCCGCCCGGGACCTCGCCGTCGACAAGCTCCTGATGGCCGGCGAAGGCGCCTCGCCGGCCAAGAAGTCGCGTCTGGCCGAACAATGGGGCGCCTCCACCTACTCGATGTTCGGCATGACCGAGACCAACACGCTCGCCATGTTCTGCGCCCGGCAGGACCTCCACCTCGTCGAGACGCGCACGTACTTCGAGATCGTCGACCCTCGCTCCGGGCAACGTCTCCCCGACGGTGAGACCGGCGAACTCGCCGTGACGACTCTCGCCAGCCGGGCGATGCCCCTGCTGCGCTACCGCACCGGCGACACCTGCCAGATCGAGGCGGCGCCGTGCCCCTGCGGCTCACCGCTGCGCCGTCTGCGACACCGGGGCCGGCTCGGGGACCGGATCGCGGTCGGTCATGGCTGGGCCTCGCAGCTGGAGATCGAGGACGTCGTTCTGGGGGCCATGAGCCGGCCGCCGTACTTCTTCGCGTTCGACGTCGACGGGTCCGTGCTGGATGTCGCGCTGCCGCCCGGCAGCGCGTCCGACGAGCGAACCCGGAACGCGATCGCGGTGGAGGCCGCCCGGCGGTTCGGAGCCACCACCAGAGTCGGCGTTCTGGACGTTCCGGCCTTCGAGCACGCGCTCCGCACCTCCGCCAAGCCGACCATGCGGAACTTCCTGCGCGCCACGGAGGAGCGAGGGTCATGACAGACGTAGCGCCTCCCGGCCGCCTTCCCCTGGACGGCCGGTTCCACGTCGACGACACGTGCATCGACTGTCACCTCTGCCGCGACCTGGCACCCGAGAACTTCGAGAGCGACGACGAGAACGAGATCCACTACGTCTGCAAGCAGCCCGAAGACGAGGCCGAACTCGAATGCGTCCTCGACGCCTACGAGTCGTGTCCCAGCAACTCGATCCGCTATCTGCGAATCTCCACCGAGGAGTGAGCGCGATGACTACACGGGAGTCGCAAGCGTGTCCGGTGCCCAGGGCCGGGGTGAGAGCCGATCCACCGGACGCCTGCCCCGAATCCGGCCCGCCCAGGAATGAGCTGGGGCCCATCGCGCCCAGCTACGACCACCTTCACCGCATCGATCTCCTCGCAGCGGCGAGGGAGTCCTGCCCCACCGAACCCGGCTCGTACGAGTCCACCCTGCGCGCGGTGTTCCAGGCGGCCGAGGTGTGCCTGCTCAACCTGGCCCGCCTGACCGACCGGAGCCGCAAGGCGGTCCAGGCCCGCGACTTCGCCACCGCCTCCCGCCTCATCCAGTGGAGCATGGGTTTCCACCGGCTTCTGCGTGGCCTCGGCAGGGTGGGCCAGGAGGTGCAGAGCCTCTGCGGGACGACTCCCCGTCCCGGGCTGCGTACGGTGGACATCGCCGAGACCGCCGGATGCCAGGCGTACATCGACGAACTGCGGGCCTTCGACGACGAGGTCCGCTGCTCGCTCCTGGTCAGCGACCCGCTCACGGTGCGGGCCACCATAGCGACCCGCAGCATCGACGACGACCTGTACCGGCTCCTGCACGGAGTCCGGATCTGCAGCCACGACGCCACCAAGTGGGAGAGCGACCTGTCCGGCGTGCCGCTGGCGCTCGAAGGGGATCTGAACGCGCTGTTGTCCACGGGACTGCTCGCCGACGCCGTCACCTGGACCGAACTCGACCCAAGCACCATGCACGGCGAATTCGTCGCGCTGCACCAGGTCCCGGAGATCCTGACCGCGGAGTCGAACGACCACCTGGAGCTGGCGGTACGCGATGTGCGGTCGCGCTCGCTCAGCCGCGCCGCCTCGCATCTGGCGGTCTGCAACGCGGTCCTGGGTCCCATGGTCGAGGCGCAGCGGGTCATGGCCGAGCTGCTGGCCACCGGCGAGTACCACGGCTTCCGGAAGAACCTGGGTCCGGCCAGCGGCACCCATTCACTGGCGATCAAGCAACACATGTTCAAGGACCTCTTCAAGCATTTCTGGAACGACGTCTCGAAGTGGCTGAGCCCGGTCGGCGAGGGTTCCCTCGAAGGCACGATCCGGGCCATCGACGCCGACCGGCACCGGGATTCCGACGCCTGGCTGTGTCATCAGGTTCTGCATCAGGCGTTCCGTCTGCACCACACGTACCAGGAATGGCGTCACGAGCATCTGCACATGCCACGGAACTGCCTGGGAAGCGGCGGGACCAAATCGATGATCGGCGTCTCCGACGGGCCCCAGGCGGTCTACAAGATGCGTGACGCCGCCAACGCCCAGCCCTCGCTGAACGCGCTGCACAAGGCGCGCGGCATGAAGTTGACCAGCGTCGTCGACTGTTCCCCGCTCACCGCACTCCTCACCGACCCCACGTCGGTGGACGCGGAGCTGATGCGGGTCGTCGGCGAGGCCACCCGGGACTACTTCCCCGAGGTCCAGGAGCAGGGCTACCAGCAGTTCCACCTGGGCGCAGCCGAGCGGATGCCGTAGGGAGGCGGGGAATGACGACACATGAGGGCGAGACCGTCGCGAGGACCGCGACCCTCGCGAGCGACCTTCCTTCCCGGCCACGTCTGGGGGCGCACGACGGTGCCACGTTCGTCGAAAGCCTGGCCGACGGACGCGAGGTGTGGGTGGAGGGCAAACGGGTCGATGTGACCGCGCACCCCGACTTCCAGCCGATGCTGCGCACCCTCGCCGGCCTGTACGACCGTCAGCGCTCACCCGAACTGGCCCACGAGATGACCTTCAAGTCCGACCTCAGCGGAAACCCGGTCAGCCTCTCCTACCTCGCCGCGGCCTCGCCCGAGGATCTGGACCGCAAGTGGCTGAACTCGCGGCACTGGGTCGAGGGCTCCCACGGTCAGATATCGCGGATCCCTGACTTCATGGCCAATGTGGTCGTCGGACTCTTCGACTTCCGTCATGCACTGGGGGAGGTCGATTCCACGTTCGCGGCCAACGCGGAGAACTACTACCTGCACTGCCGCGAGAACGACCTCGCGTTGACCCACGGACTCGGCGATCCCCAGGTCGACCGATCCCTCACGCCCATGCAGCGCCCCGAACTGGGCCTGAAGGTGGTGCACCGGGACAACGCCGGCATCGTCGTCCGCGGGGCCAAGCAGATCGCCACCCTCGCGCCGTACGCGCACGACGCCCTCATCTACCTCTCGCCCGCCAACTACCTGCGGGAGGACCCGGCGTACGTCTGCTGGTTCGGCGCCCGTCTGGACACCCCCGGCCTCAAGATCCTCTGCCGTCGTTCCTACAACGGGCCGGCCAACACGCTGGGCTCCAGGTTCGACGAGCAGGACGCCATGCTCGTCTTCGACGATGCCTTCATCCCCAACGAGCGCGTCTTCCTGCTCGATGACGCGGGCACCGCCGTCAAGGGATTCCGCGCTCTGAACCAATGGTCCCTGTACACCGGGCAGATCCGCTTCCACCATCGACTCCGCGTCATGCTCGGTGTCGCGTCCCTGCTCGCCAAGTCCATCGGGGTGGACAAGTTCCGCGAGGTCGGCGCCATGCTCGGCGAACTCGCCTCCTACGTCTCGGTGGTCGACCTCGCGCTCAAGGCGATCACCCGGGACGCCACCGCGACACCGAGCGGCCTGCTCGCTCCGGGATCGACCGCCGCCCTGGACTGCATCGCGGGCCGGTTCTCGGAACGCGCCTCGGCGATCGTCCGGCAGATCGGTGCTTCGGGGCTGATCATGCAACCCGCCGAGGGCGACCTGGAAGCGCGGGAACTGCGCAGAGCGCTCGACTTGTACATGGGCGGCCGTGAGACGTCGGTCGAGGACAAGTCCCGGCTCTTCCGCCTCGCCGGCGATCTGGTCATCGACCGGTTCGGCATGCGGCAGGAACTCTACGAGGCATGGAACCGCGGCGACCCCGTCCGGGTCCGCTCGGCGCTCTACACCACCTTCGCGGACCTTCCGGCCTGCGAAGCCGCGGCACGCACCCTGGCCGACCTTTTGGAGCACCCGTGAACCACGACAGCATCGTTCTCGAGGGCGTCACGACCCACAACCTCAAGTCCGTCGATGTGGCCCTGCCCAAGGGAAAGTTCATCGTCGCGGTCGGTGTCTCCGGGTCCGGCAAGTCCTCCCTCATCATCGACACGCTGTTCGAGCACTCCAAGTCGCTCTATCTCGGCGCATTGTCGAGCAGGTCCCTCGACCTGGGCGACGGTGACTACCAGTTCGACCGCATCGCCGGGACCCAGCCGCCCGTCGCGCTGCGCCAGCGTGACGGCGGCTACAGCAACCCCCGTTCGACCGTGGGCACGCTGACCGGCATCGACGGGCTCTACCGGCTGCTGTTCGGCGCCGCCTCCCACCCGGTGTGTCCCGCCTGCTTCGGCGACACCGGGCCCGACCTGCTCTGCCCCGACTGCGGTATCTACACGGAACCGCACTCCGCCCAGCACTTCAGCCCGAACCGCCGCGAGGGCAAGTGCCTGCACTGCGACGGCGTCGGCGAGATGGTCGGGTTCTCCCTCGCCCGGATCATCCCCGACAGCTCGAAGACGCTGAAGGAGATCTGGGACGGCGCGGACCCGGGCACCTTCGCCGTGCCCAACTGCCGCAAGGTGTTCGAGGCCATGGCCGACGACACGGGCATCCCGCTCGACCGCCCGTTCGGCAAGCTCACCGAGGAGCAGCGCGAGCGGGTCCTCCACGGCTCCGAAACCGTCTACTCCATCAAGCTGAACAAGGTCACCAACGACTTCCGGTTCGAGGGAATCCTCGGCTTCCTGGAGCGGGCCCACAAGAAAGCCAGCAGCGCCGCGAGGCGCAACGCCTTCGCGAACTACCTGGCCGCCGAGGTCTGCCCGTCCTGTGAGGGCGGACGGCTGCGGACCGAGTCGCTGAAGGCATCCGTCGCCGGGCTCACCTTCCCCCAGTTCCAGCGGGACGAACTCTCCACCTCGACCGAGCGGCTCCGGGAGGCGCTCGCCGGGGGGAAGCTGCCGGGGCAGGTCCGCGGACTGGCCGAGGAGATCGTCAAGAAGTCCACCAACATCGATCAGGTGGGCCTGGGGCACCTCCAGCTCCGGCGTCCCATCGTCACCCTGTCGAGCGGCGAACTGCAGAGGCTGCTGCTCGCCCAGCATCTGGCGAGCGACCTGACCGGTGTCATGTATGTGCTGGACGAACCCACGGCCGGCCTGCACGACGCGGACACCGAGAACGTCCTCGCCTCGCTGCGGCGACTGCGGGACCTGGGCAACACCGTCATCGCCATCGAGCACGACGAGACCGTGATCACCGCGGCCGACTGGGTGGTCGAGCTCGGTCCGGGGGCGGGCTCCCGGGGTGGAGAAGTCGTCTTCGAGGGCCCCGTGGCGGAGCTTCTCGAGAAGCCCGACTCCCCGACGGCCGAGGCGCTGCGCTCCCGGCCCGCCGGAAGGGAGGGCGCCGACCTGGACGCAGCCGCGTGGCTCGACGTCCGCTCCCTCACCCGCAACAACGTCGAGGACCAGGCGGTGCGGCTGCCTCTGCGGGCGCTCACCTGCGTCACGGGCGTCTCCGGAGCCGGCAAGAGCTCACTGGTCGCGAGCCTCCACGACCGGCTCAGGGCCGCACTCAAGGATGCGGGTACCGGCGGCGACATCGAGGGAGTCGGCCACCTCGACGACGTGATCTACGTCGAGAAGCGCCCCATCGGCCGGTCCAGCCGCAGCACGCTGGCGACCTACATCGGGATCGGTGACCACATCCGTGACGCCTTCGCCGGCAGCGCGGACGCGGTCGAACGCGGGCTCGGCCGCGCCGAGTTCAGTGCCAATGTGGCCGGCGGACGCTGTACGGCGTGCAAGGGCCTCGGGCTGGCGGAAGTCGACATGTCCCTCTTCCGCAGCGAACACGTCGTGTGCTCCGAGTGCGACGGCCGGCGCTTCCAGGACCATGTGCTCGACGTACAGCTCGACGGCCGCAACATCCACGACGTGCTGTCGATGACGGTCGAGGACGCCCTGGCCTGGTTCGACGGCCTCGGCAACGCCAAGGTCGTGAAGGTACTGACCGTCCTCGACGAGTTCGGCCTCGGCTATCTGCTGCTCGGCTCCTCCACCACCACGCTCTCCGGCGGAGAGGCCCAGCGTCTCAACCTGGCCGCCGAGCTGATCAAGCAGCGGCGCAGCGGCACGTTGTTCATCTTCGACGAGCCCACGCGAGGGCTGCACCCGGCCGACACCCGCCACCTCCTGGCCCTCTTCGAACGCCTCGTCGCCTCCGGCAACACCATCGTCGCCATCGAGCACACCCTCAGAGTCGTCGCCGTCGCCGACTGGGTCATCGACATCGGTCCGGGCGCCGGACGTGCCGGCGGCAAGGTCATCCACTGCGGGACCCCGGACGAGCTGCTCAAGTCGGAGGAGTCGACCACCGCGACGCATCTGCGCAGGGCGCTGGAGGGCCGATCCGCGGCCGAGATCCCGCCCACCCGGCCGACGACGTCCCGTCGGCCGATGAGCCCCCTGGCGGGGGCGAACGACCTGCTGCCGACGTCGCTGGCCATCGTGACCGGTTGCGCCGGAGCCGCGGGCAACGGCGCCGCGGCACCGCGGGGTCTCACCATCGCCTCCCTCACGGCGGTCTCCGAAGACCCCGGCCTCATCGGGTTCCTGGTGAAGGCGGAAAGCTCCAGCTGGGCGAGCATCGCCCCCGGGCTGCACTTCTGCGTCAACATCCTGAGCGACCGGCAGGCGGACATCGCAAGGGTCTTCGCGCGGACCAGGCCCGACCTCCGCTTCGACGGGCTGGAGTGGGCCGCGACCGCGAACGGATGCCCCCGCATCGACGGCGCCTTCGGCTTCATCGACTGCCAGATGGCGGCCAGTTACCGGATGGAGGACCACCTGCTGATCCTCGGCAGGGTCCACAGTGCCGAGATCGACCACACTCTCCAGCCGTTGCGACGCAACGGGCAGGGACGCGACGGCGACTACGGCTGGACCCTGGCCGGCGAAGCGGCCGAGGCGGGTGCCGACACATGAACCCTGTCGCCGATCGGCTCGAAGCGCACTTCACCCAATGGCTGCGCACGCTGGAGTCCGACGCGCGCCTCGGATCTCCCGGTGACACCGGCGATCCGGACGGGCCCCACGGACTCCCTCGCTCGTCCGCGCCGGTGCGGTACGGCGAATGGGAAGAGGCGGACGGCCACACGCGCGAGGTGCGGATGACCCGGCCGGAGTGGATGCTGAACCAGCTCGACGCCGTTCTCGCCCTCGGCGACGTCATCACTCCCGACGACGTGACGGTCGTCGCCGCGCCGTACGAACTGTCCCTCGAAGGCGCCTCCATCGAGCGGGCCGTCGAGTGGCTGGGGGCCTCCCTCATCAGCGTCGGCACCAGCAACACGATCTGCCCGGTCCCGCGCCTTCTGGATCTGATCCACCGGTACCGGGTGACGACGCTGGCGTGCCCGCCCCAACTGGCCGCCGAGCTGGCGGCGCTCGACGAGGCGGCCGGGCGGGACCCCGGGGCGTCCGGCGTCCACACCCTCATCGCGACCCGGCCGGCCGCCCCCGAGCGCCTGCGCCGTATCGCCGCCGCCTGGGGCGCGTCAGCGTTCGAGATCTTCAGCACCCCGTCCAGGCCCGCCACCGCCACGCCCTGCGGGGCCGGCCGGCTCCACCTGCCGGAGGACCGCTTCGACGTGTCCCTCCGGTCACCTGCTCCGGGCCGCATCGACTCCGACGGCACCCGCGGGGAACTCCTGCTCACCGCCCGCGACCCCGAGTCGTCCACGCCACCGGCGCTGCCGACCGGCGAGCTCGTCGAGCTCCGCCCCTCGCGCACGCCCTGCGCGTGCGGCTCCGGGAGTCGCATCGTCATTCCGCTCGGACGGGTGGCCGACGCCGTCCCCACACCGCGGGGCCCGGTGTCACAAGTGGACGTCGAGCACTGCCTGTTCACCTCCCCGGAACCCCAGGGGCGGGTCACGAGCACGGTCGAGGACGGCCGCCTGTCGGTCGCCTTCGCCGTGCGGAGCGGTACCGACCGGGACCACGCGGCACTTCAGGAGCTCGTCCTGAGCCGGCTCGGTCCCGCGGTCGAACTGGTGCCGTTCGTCGAAGAGATCGCCGAAGCCGACACCCGCGCGAGGAGCAGCAGATGAAGGTAGCGGTAGTCCAGACGCGTTGGGCCGACGACCCGGCCGACGGCCTGCGCAACGCCCACCGGGCCATCGAGGAAGCCACCGAGTCCGGGGACGTCGACGTGCTCTGCTTCCCGGAGTTCTTCCTCGGCCCGCCCTGGTACATGCCGGGCCAGGACCATCTGCGGGGCCGCACCGACACCCGTATACCCGGGCCGGTCATCGAGACCTTCCAGAAGCTGGCGCAGAGCACCGGCACCAACATGGTGCTGGGGGCGATCGTCGAGGAGCTCGACGACGGCAAGTACAGCAACACCTCGCTGTTCCTCGACAGGGACGGCGAGATCGCCGGGCGGGCCTCGAAGGCCCACATGTTCGGCAACGAGATCGTGGTGTGCCGCGCGGCCGACTCGCTGGGCATCATCGAGACCGATGTCGGCCGGGTCGGGCTCGCCGTCTGCTCCGATTTCTGGGTTCCCGAAGCCATCCGGGTCATGGCGCTGGCCGGGGTGCACACGGTCTTCGTACCGGGTGGAACCCTGCGCCAGAACCAGGCGCTCATGGTCAACGCGCTGCGCACCACGGCCTATCTCAACGGCGTCAACGTGGTGTACGCCAGCTCGGTCGGGCTGGTCGAGGGCACCAGGGGCGACCGTGTGGTCCAGATCCACTTCGCGGGCACCAGCCTCGTGGTGTCGCCGGAGGGGGTGATGGCGCAGGCCGGCAGCGCTCGACCGCAGATTCTGCACGCCGACCTGGCCCCGCCGCCCGCGCACAACGACGGCAGGAACTGGCTCGACATGCGGCGGCCCGAGGCCTACGCGCCGCTGCTGGGGGAGTACACGGGCATGAGCCGTGACCTCGCGGAGGAGCTGCGCAGCAACCTGGCCGAGGACGCCGGACAACGGCAGCCGTCCGAAGCTCCCGCGACGTCGCGGACGGGGGCCTGAGGATGACCAGGATCTTCGTGGCCCAGTACCGCCGCCGTGCCGACGCGCAGAGCACCGTGGACGGGGTGCTGGAGCACCTCGACGACAAGGTCACGGCACGTGCCGGGTTCGTCGTGCTGCCGGAGAACGCCTTCGCCTCCGTGGACGCGGGTCCCTTGCCCACCGCGCTGCGGGACCAGGTGCTGGAACGACTCGCCGAGCTGGCCCGGCGGCGCGGCACCTACCTGCTCACCGGCTCGTGGGCCGAGGAGGGCGGACCGGGCGGAGGACTGCACCAGGTCGCTCACCTCCTGGACCCCTCGGGCGACGTCCTGGCCTCCGTGCGACGTCCCGTCGACGATCAGGGCCGTACCGTCACCGGCGACGACTTCCCCGTCGTGGACACCGAGCACGGGCGGGTCGGAGTGCTGCTCGGCCCGGACTTCTGGCTCGTCGAACCGCCGCGGATCCAGTGCCTCGCGGGAGCCGAGCTCCTTCTCGTGGCCGCTTCCACCAGCGGGGCGGCGACCGACAGTCAGCATGCCGCGGTCTGGGGCATCTCCACGCTCAACACCGTCGGCGTCGCCATCGCCTGTGGGCTCGACGCGCCCTCGGCGGGGGGATCGGGTGTCGCGGTTCCCGACGGCTTCCTGGCCTGGGCCGGCACTCAGGAGGCGGTGGTCAGCGCCGCCTGGGACCTCGACCATCTGCGGCACCTGCGCCAGCCGGACCTGCGCTTCCAGGAGACCCTCTGGTTCGGCCTGTGGGCTCGGCGACCGGACCTGTACACGAGTCTCGCCGCGGGAGAACCCCCGTCCGGCGTCACCGTCGAGGCCGGGAGCTGACATGCGCGAAGCCGGACTGTCCGCATCCGCGGTGCGCAAGGAGATCGCCGCTGCCCTGTCCGAGGACGTCCCCTGGACCCGGGTGCTCAACTCCATCTGCACCGAACCGCATCCGCTGGCCGTCGAGCTGTCCCACGCCGCGTCGCACACGAACCTCGGCGACGTGCGGATCTTCCGCGGTACCAAGCGGATCGAACGCAAGGTCGTCGCCCTGCTCCTGGAGCTGCTCGGCCATCCCCGGGGGGCGGGGAGCCTGGTCTCCGGGGGAACCGAGGCCAATCTGCTCGCCGTTCTCGCCGCCCGCCAGGAGGCCCGGGCCGCCGGCCGGCTGACCGAGCGCCCGGAAGTCATCGTCGGAAGCACCGTCCACTTCTCGTTCGACAAGATCTTCTCCGCCCTCGGCGTCACCGCCGTCCGCGTACCGGTGGACGACGGTCTGCGCCTTGCGCCCGGCTCCGTGGCGGCGGCGGTGAACGAGAACACCATCGCGGCGGTGGCCACCGCCGGGAGCAGCGAACTGGGTGTGGTGGACGCGGTGGACGACATCGCCACCGCCCTCGCGCCGCACGGGGTGTGGCTGCACGTGGACGCGGCCACCGGCGGCTTCATCATCCCGTTCGCACGCGAACTCGGGCGTCCGCTGCCGCAGTTCGACTTCCAGGTCGACGGCGTCCGGTCGATCACCATCGACCCGCACAAGTACGGCCTGGCGAACGTTCCCGCCGGGGCGATCCTCTTCCGTGACCAGGAGGCGTACCAGGCCGACTCGTTCTTCCTCGACACGCCCGCGCACACCACCCTCCTCGGCACCCGCCCGGGCAGCGCCGCGGTGGCGACCTGCGCCGTCCTCGAACATCTCGGCCGGGAGGGGTTCGTCGAGATCACCCGCACCAACTTCGAGAACACCGAGTACCTGACGACACAGCTCGCCGAGGCCGGGTACGGCCTTCTCATCGAGCCCGACCTGAACATCGTGGTCGCCCGGGTCCCGCACGCCGCCGAGGTGTCACGCCGTCTCGACGCCGACGGCTGGATCGTCTCCACGTCCAAGCGCTTCGAGGAGGGCCTGCGCCTCGTGGTGGCCCGGCACGTCACCCGGGACGTCATCGACGCGTTCCTGCCCGCCCTGGTCAAGGCCGACCACGAAGTCCGGGCCGAGGTGGCCGGATGAGGGCTCATGTCACCACAACGACGATCACGACCCCCCGAGGAGTCCCACGTTGAGCTTGTTCCGCGGTCAAGGCCTCACCCTTGCCGCCGTCCAGACGCAGATCGATCCGGGTCGACGCGAGGAGAACCAGGCCCGTGCGGCAGAGCTGCTCGCCTCCGCTGCCGGGCAGGGCGCCGACCTGGCGTGTCTGCCCGCGTGCTTCGCCACCGGAGTGAACTTCCCGTCGATACGCGAGGACGCGACTCCGCTGGACGGACCCGTCATGGACTTCCTCGCCGGCCAGGCGCAGCGGCACGGTATGCACATCGCGGCCGGTGTCCTGCTGTCGGAGGGCCGGGACATCTACGACGCCGCCGTCCTGGTCGGTCCCGCGGGTGATCTGCTCGGGCTCTATCGCCGGGCGTCCCTGTGGGCCGGTGAGCGGGACTACCTGGCGGCCGGGGAGCCCCTCGACGCCATCACGACCCCGCTCGGCCGTATCGGCCTCCAGGTCAGCTACGACCTGCGCTTCCCGGAAGCGAGCCGACGGTTCCTCGTCCAGGGCGTCGACGTCATCGTGTGCGTCGCGAACCTGTTCGCCGACTTCTCGCACCATGTCAGGTCGCTCGCGCGCGCCCGCGCGGCCGACAACGCGACCGCCCTCGTGTTCAGCAGCTGCACCGGGGAGAACCGGTTCGTGGGCATGCCGTACGTGGGCCGGAGCTGCATCGTCGACGGCCTGACCGAGGGTGTCACCACGGACGACGCCGACGTGCTGGCGGAGGTCCCGGCCGGCAGCCGCGAGGGCGTCGCGACCGCCACGCTGTACCCGCGTCAACGCAGAAAGGCGGGCGCCGCCCTTCCGTTCCGTGAGGACACCGTGGCGACCTGGCGCACCTCCTACATCTGGGAGGGGCCATGACGGCGCCCGCGTACCGGCGGCGCAACGCTCGCGCGTCCTCGCCCGGGCCCCGGTTCAGTGTGTCCCAGTGGCTCGGAGACGTGTTCCGGCTGGTGGCCCTGGACCTTCGCCAGTTCTTCGACAACAGGCTGTACGCCGTCTCCACCTTCCTCACATCCGTGTCGATGGTGCTGGCGTTCGGCGCGGCCACGGACCAGATGGCCAGTCCCACCGCGGACGCGGCCAACTTCTTCGACTTCGTCTTCCCCGGCATCCTGGCCGCCGGCGTCATGTTCAGCTGCACCTACTCCGTCGGCTACACGATCATCGTCGACCGGAACCGGCGCACGATCGAGGACCTGATCCTCTCGCCCCTGTCGTACTCGGGGTTCCTCCTCGCGCGGTTCGTCGGGGTGACGCTGAAGTGCCTCTTCCAGTTCGCCGCCGTGCTGGTGCTCGGCCTCGTGGTGTTCGACGCCGCCGTCGAGTCCGTACCGCTCGCGATCCTCGCCTTCGTCACCGGGTGCCTGGCGTTCGCGGGTCTCGGTGTCGTCGTGGCGACCTTCTCGAACGAGATCTCGTTCCCCGCCGTCGTCAACATCATCGTCATCCCGCTCATGTACTTCGCCGGCGTCTTCTTCCCCCTGAAGAACCTGGGGTGGGTGGGTGACGTCATGGAACGGCTCCCGCTCTCCGTCAACGTCGAACTGTTCAGGGCGGCCACCGGACAGGGACCTTCGCCGTCGGTGGAGATCCTCACCCTGGCCGTCGCCTACGCCGTCGTGGCGGTGGGCGTGTCGGCGTACGCCTTCAGACAAAGGATCGGCCGTGGCTAGCACACACGACACCAGCACTCCGGTGCTCCAGGTATCCGGCCTGGCCTACCGCGTCGGTCCCGAGTTCGGCCTGAGGGACATCGACTTCGGCGTCGGCGCAGGTGAGGGCGTCGCGGTCATCGGTTCCAACGGCGCGGGTAAGACCACGCTCATCCGGCTCGTGGCCGGGCTGCTCAAGCCCCGGGCCGGAGAGGTCAGGGTGTGCGGCACCGACGCCCGGCGCTGGGGCAGGGTGAGCGGCCACATCGGCTATGTGCAGCAGTCCAAGGAACTGCCCGACGGAGTGACGGTCGAGGCGTACGTACGCCATCAGCTCCGCCTCCACCGGGCCGAGCCGGCCCGGCTGGGCGAACTCCTGGCCCTGGCCGAGCTGGAGAGCTTCGCCGGTCAGTACGTGCGGACGCTGTCGGGCGGCAGCCAGCGCAAGCTCCACATCATCACGGCCGTCGCGCACCGGCCCGACCTGCTGATCCTCGACGAGCCGACCGCGGGCCTCGACGCCGCCGCACGGCAGACGCTGCTGCACATGCTGGCCGGCCTGAAGAAGGACGGGGTCGCGGTGCTCTACGCGAGCCACCACAGGCAGGAACTCGACGCCCTGGCCGACTCGGTCGTCGTCCTCCACCGGGGCCGGCAGGTCAAGGACGCCTCGCTGGAGGACATCGCCCGCTCGGCGGGAAGCCCGCGCCTCGTCCTGGAATCCCATCCGGACGCCGGTCCCGGGCCGCTCCAGGAGTGGTCCGAAGGGCTCCTCCTGAGCCAGGAGAGCGTCCGGGCGGTCCACCCGACGCCCGCCGGTGCGGACGTCGAACTGCACGACGGTGAGCACCCCGAGGCGCTCGGGGAGATCGTCGCACGCGCGCACGCCGGCGGCATCAGGCTCCGCGCCGCCTTCTACAACCGGGCCACTCTCGCGGAGATCGTCCGGACCATCGCCCAACACGACGGATGGGGAGAGAGCTGATGAGCATCACCACGACGAGCATGCCGTTCTGGAAGGAATACCCGGAACGGGACAGCGAGTGGGTCCGGCAGTACCCCACCAAGCACGTCATGGTCACCGAGGAGGAGGTGTTCCCGCCCAAGCCGATGGGTGTGTACATGCACATCCCGTTCTGCAACCGGCTGTGCTTCAGCTGCCCGTACATCAAGTTCCAGACGGAGCGCGACCTGACCCTGGCCTACCTCGACGCGCTCAAGGCCGAGATCACCAACTACGCGAGCCGGCCGTACATCCAGGACCACCGGATCACGCTCGGATACATCGGCGGCGGCACGCCGACCTCGCTGACGGCACAGCAGCTCGACGACCTGCTCGGGCACCTGCACAACAGCTTCGACTTCGCGCCCGACGCCGACTTCTCCATCGAGACCACGCCGATCGACATCACCGAGCGCAAGGCGAAGGTGCTGCTCGAACGAGGCGTGCGGCGTATCAGCCTCGGCGTGCAGACGTTCGTCGAGGAGGAGCTGAAGAACCTGGGCCGGCCCAGCGACCCGGAGATGCTCAAGGCGAGCATCCGCCTGTTGCAGGACGCCGGGTTCGAGAACATCAACATCGACCTCATGCACGGCATCAACGGGCAGACGATGGAGGGCTGGGAGCACAGCCTCGACGTGGCGATCGAACTCGGCGTCACCTGCGTGTCGTTCTACACCTACATGGAGTTCGCCCAGGTCTCCACCAAGCGCCGCAAGCTGCCGCCGGTCCCGGACCGCGAAACCGTCGACGACATGTTCTTCTTCGCCGCCGACAAGCTCACCAAGAACGGCTTCCTGGGCTACTACGGCGACTGTTTCGCCAAGCCCGGCTACCAGCCCAAGTACGGCGAGACGTCGTGGAGCGAGGACATCCCCATCATCCCGCTCGGGCCCACCGCCACCGGCCACCTGCGTGAGCACTGGTACTTCAACGAACCCGACATCGGCAGGTACGTCCAGACCGTGCGGGAAGGACGCCTGCCCATCTCGATGGGGCGGCACATCCCCAAGCCGGAGGCCATCCGCAGGTCGATGGTGCTGGGCGTCAAGGCCGGCCGGGTCAACCGTGAGCGCTTCATGCGACTGCACGGCGTGGACTTCATGGAGATGTTCGCCGACGAGATCTCCGACCTCGTCGAGAAGGGACTCGTCGAGATAACGGAGGACGGCATCGAGGTGACCGGCCCCAAGGGCTGGTACTACCTCGACAACATCTCCAAGGCGTTCTACTCGCCGGAGTTCCGCCGGTATCCGCAACACCTGGGGGCCGACATCACCGGCTTCATCTCCCCCCAGCGTTCCCTTCCTCTTGCCATCGTCAACGGTGATTCCCAGGGAGGCTGCCATGACTGTTGAGGCGCCGCTGCTCGACCTCGCGGAGAGGGTTCCGCTGACACAGCCCTTCACCGACATGGAGGCCGTTCGCGCCTACGACCTCGGCATGCGCCGCTCCGCCCTGATGGCGTACAAGCGCCCCACGGAGCGCATCCTGGCGGCCCACCACGAGGGCATGACCGACTTCGTCGACATCGGGTTCAACACGGGGCTCCTGTCCCTGCACGTCTCCGGCCGTCTGCCCGAAGTCGCCGTGTCGGGCGTCGAGGAGCACAACAACCTCGTGGACGTCGCCGAGGACAACCTGACCCTCTGTGTCTGGGCCAACATGGCGGGCGATGTGGAGTTCGAGCACTCCAAGCTCAGCCGGCTGCCCTTCGCCGACGACTCCGCGGACATCGTCTACTCGTTCTCCTCGCTGCACCGCTGGCGCCGCCCCGTGGAGACGCTCAAGGAGGCCGCGCGCATCTGCAAGCCGGGCGGGACGGTCCTCATCGAGGACGTGAACCGCCTCGCCGAAGAGGGGCACATCACGTTCATCCTCCAGTTCGTCAAGGAGGGAGGCGAGCAGTTCATGCGCTCGCTCAAGGCCGCCTACTCGCCGGAGCAGGCACAGGAGCTGCTGCGTGAGGCCGGGCTCGACGACTGGCACGTCGTGGAGGAGGATCTCGGTCTCGTCATCTCCAACCGCCCCGTCACCCCGGTGAGCATGTGATGGGCCGCCTCAGGATCGCGGTCGTCCAGATGGAGTCGAAGCTGGGGCGGGAGCCGGCCAACCTGCGCCGGGCCGAGCGCTATGTCAGGCAGGCCGCCGCGGACGGCGCGGACCTCGTCTGCCTCCCGGAGGCGTTCCTCACCTCGGGCAACATCCTGGAAGTCGCCGACGTGGCGGTTCCCATCCCCGGCGACGCGACCGACCAGCTGTGCCGCGTCGCCGCCGAGCTGGGGGTCCACATCGTCGCGGGACTGCTCGAGCGGGGTGAGGACGCCTCGTACTACAGCACCTCGGTGCTGATCGACCGGACCGGGGAACTCCGCGGCACCTACCGGCGCGTCCACCGCCATGAGCTGGAGAGCCGCTACCTCGCCGGCGGTACCGAGTACCCCGTGTTCGATCTCGACATCGGGCGCGTCGGTCTCATGCAGGGCTACGACGTCAACTTCCCCGAAGTGTCCAGGGAGTATCTGCGCCGCGGGGTGGACGTGCTCGTGTGCTCCGCCCTGGTGCCGGACATGTTCACGTACCTGGTCGACATGCGTCTGCCGGTGCGGGCGGTCGACGGCGAGTGCGTTCTCGCCTTCGCCTCCGGCGTCGGCAACAACCTCTACGCCGGCTTCGGCTACATGGGGCGCAGCCAGATCCTGGCCGACCCCCTCTTCCTGGAGTCGGAGCGCTTCGACTTCGAGGACGGGGACGAACGCATGGTGTTGCTCGCCGAGGGTGAGGGCGTGGGCATCGTCGAGGTCGACATCGACCGGATGCGCCGCTACCGGGACAAGGCGACACTGCGCAACGACGCCCGGCCGGGCACCTACTGGCGGCCCGTCGCCGACGCCGCCACCGCAACCGGACCGGCCACGGCGGCCCTCCAGACGTAGGAGCGTTCCATGCGAGTCCTCCTGATATCCACGAACAAGATCCGAGTACCCCGGCCCGCCCTGCCGATCGGCATGGCCTACATCGGTGCCGCCATCAAGAAGTCCGGACACGACGTCGACGTCCTGGACCTCCTGTGGGAGTCACGCGAGCTCAAGGCCGTCCGCGAGAAGCTGACGTCCACCACCTACGACGTGGTCGGGATCGCCGTCCGCAACCTCGACAACCTCACCTTCGTCGACCCGATCTTCTTCGGCCCCCTCACCGAGAAGATCGTGCGATGCGTCCGCAAGTACACCAAAGCCACCGTCGTGCTGGGCGGGTCCGGCTTCTCGGTCGAGCCCCTGGCGTTCTTCGAGTACGCCCAGCCCGACTTCGGCATCGCCGGTGAGGGCGAGGTCGGCATGGCGCAGTTGCTGCAGTACCTGGAGGTCGGCGGCTCGCTCGACACCATCTCCGGCCTCTGTTACGTCGACGACGAGGGCTGCTTCGTCCACAATCCGCCCAACACGGGGTTCGACATCGGCGCACTGGAGCCCGACCGGTCCCTCTACGACCCCCGGTACTTCGAAGAAGGAGTGTCGGCCGCGTCCGACCTCACCCGCGACACGCAGCCCGCCATCGAGACCCTCCAGACCAAGCGCGGCTGCAAGCTGTACTGCTCCTACTGCATCATCCGCAAGACCGAGGGCAAGGGGAACCGCTTCAAGGAACCGGCGGCGGTGGTGGACGAGATCAAACGGGCGATGTTCGAGAACCCGGAGGTCAAGGAGTTCGAGATCGTCGATGCCACCTTCAACTTCCCGCTCGACTACGCGGCGGACGTGTGCAACGAGATGGTCAAGGCCAAGCTCGACGTCCCCTGGTACTGCCAGTTGACGCCCAACGCGGTGACACCGGAGTTCGTCGAGCTGCTGGCCGCGGCCGGCTGCATCCGCGTCGACCTCGGCACCGACGCGTTCACCGACGAGGCGCTTGCCGATCTGCTCAAGGGCTTCGACCTCGCCCGGGTGGTGGAAGTCGACCGCTGGTTCACCGCCAGCAGCATCGAGCACACGCACTGCGTCTTCCTGGGCGGCCCCGGCGAGACATCCGCGGCGCTGCGCGAGTCCATCGACTTCACCGAGCGCTACCTCAACCCCGCCCAGATCTACGCCAACCTCGGCATCCGGATCCTCAGCGGCACCAAGCTGCTGAAGCAGGCGGTGAAGGCCGGAATCATGGAGGAGGGCCAGGGCACCTTCGTCCCGGCCTACTACGTCGAGCCCGAGATCGTGCGGGACCGGGACACCCTCGACTTCGTGCGGAACGCCTATCTGAGCCACAAGAACTGGTACCTGTGGTGGGGGCTGAGCGGCCAGAGCCTGAGCGACCGCGCACAGTACTCGGCCGAGACGGTCGCCGAGATGCAGCGTGAGTACACGTATGTGATGGCGGACAAGACGCGTCTGAAGCCCGCTCGGCCCAAGTCGAAGCCGGTGGCCCTCACACTCGGGGCACCCGCATGACCCCCGAGGCCGCAGCCGCCGAACTGCGTGAGCTGCTCGCACGCCATGCGGACCCCGCGTTCGCTGACGGGATGCAGCGCTACTTCCGCACCCCTGTGCCGGCGCTCGGCGTGGGCAACCGCGCCGTCGCCGACCTGACGTACCGCTGGGTGGGCGAACACCCGGATCTCTCGCCCGCGGACCGGCTGTCGATCGCGGACACGCTCATCGCGCAGTCGAAACACCACGAGGAGACGCTCGCCGGGTTCGCCCTCCTGCACCGGGTGGCCAAGAAGCAGCTGGGCGGAGAGCTTCTCGACCACGCCCGCCTCTGGCTCGACCGCCATGTGACCAACTGGGCCCAGTGCGACGACCTGTGCCTCAAACTGCTCTACCCCTACCTCCTCGGTCACCTCGACGACATGTCCCGGACCCGGGCGTGGATCCACGGCGGCCCCTGGGCCAGGCGGGCGGCCAACGTGGCGGTGGTCAAGTTCGTGCGCCGCCAGGTGGGCAAGGCCGTCTACGAGCTCCCGATCAGCCATGTGTTCGACAACTGCACCGCATTGATGTCCGACGAGGAGTTCTACGTCCAAAAGGGCGTGGGATGGGTGCTCAAGGTCACCGCGCAGGTGCATCCGGAGGCCGTGGGGGAGTACCTGCGGACCTGGCACACGCGGATGAGGCGCGACACCTTCCGGTACGCGCTCGAAGGGATGGGCGCCCAGGACCGGGCCGCACTCATGGCACTCGACGGAGGTGTGCGCGCGTGAGCGAGCAGAACGGCTACGTGCACCGGCCGGGCATCCACAGCGAGAGCGCCTGCCAGCGCAACATCCTGGCCGCCGGCGGGCACGACGTCGACGAGCACGTCATCTTCGGCCTGGACGGCGGGTTCGGCTTCTCGTACTTCCCCACCCGGGGCAACACCCCCGACATCATCGTCGGGAAGCAGGTGGTCATGCCGCTCCGGGCGGCACGGCTCCTCGGCGTCGAGGTCCACGCGCACACCCCCAAGTCCGCCGCGGGGCTCGCCGCGCTGCTGGACGCGGTACCGGCCGTCACGACGCGGGTCGACATCGGCCTCATGCCCTACTGGGGGCTGGAGGGCCGGGCCTCGTTCGGCGGGTACTTCGTCAACGTCGTCCGCGCTACGGCGGACGGCGAGTTCGAGGTGTCCGACCCGGCGTACGACAGCAGCGTGCTGGTCCGTGCCGAGGACCTCAACGCGGCGCGCTCCAGCCGGAGTTCGCCGCCACTGAATCCGGACTGGCGGACCTACACGTTCGGGTCACCGCGCAACACCCCCCGGCTGGGGCTGGTGGGTCCGGTCGCCGTGCGCACCCTGAGCCGGGAGGTGCTGAGGCCGGGGAGCCGAAGCCTGGGCATCCCCGCCATGAAGGTGCTGACGACCACCGCCCCCTCCTGGCCGGCGAGCAAGCGCGGCGAGGTGGAGGACGTCGACCTCCAGGGGCACGTCATCACCACGAGCGCTCTGGCGCGACAACTCCTGCATCTCGGGCGTCAGATCGAGTCCTTCGGAACGGGGGGCGGGATGTTCCGTCCCGTGATCGCGCGCTTCCTGAGCGCCGTCTCCGAGCACTGCGACAACCCCCGGTACGCCGAAGCGGCCGATCTCTTCGGTCAGAGCGCGGAGCACTGGACCGGGCTCGGGAAGGCGCTGCTGGCACGCAGCGCCTGCGCCGAGGAATCGGAACTGAAGGGTCTCGTCGACGAGGTCGTCACCTCCGTCCGCGCGTCCATGGATCTGGAGAAGCGGGCCCTGGCGGGCCTGACGACCGTGTAGGAGGGGCATGGACGCGGACGAAGCGGTCCTGAAGCAGGGACCCACGATATGGAATCAGTACGCACGACGGCAGAGAGCCGAGGGCCGCCGGGCGGATCTGCGTGACGCAAGCCTGTCGGGTGCCGACCTGAGCGGGACGGATCTCGCCCATGCCGATCTGCGCGGGGCCCAGCTCAGCGCGTCGTATCTGATGTCCGCCGATCTTCGCGGCGCCGACCTCGACGGCGCCGACCTGAGCGAGGCCTATCTGATCCGCGCGGACCTGGTGAACTCCCGCCTCGTGGGAGCCAGCCTGGACGGTGCCGACCTCAGCGGCGCCGACCTCACGGGCGCGCACCTCGATCCATCGTTCACGCGGTCACAGGTCATCTCCGACTACCTCACCATCTGGCCGGAGTAGCCGTGGGCGCCACCGTCTCGATCCGCCGTCAACAGGCAAGGAGTTCCCGATGATCGTCCTGGGCTACAACGGATTCGGCAAGGCCGCGGAGCTGTTCGCCCGCCTCTACCGGGCGACCGGAATCGACCGTCATCTGCTGTTCGGCCATGACTCCGCGGCGGCCCTGATCGTCGACGGCGAGCTGGTGGCGGCGGTCGAGGAGGAACGGCTCAACCGGGTGAAGAAGACATCGGAGTTCCCGGTGAACGCGATGAACTGGTGCCTGGAGACCGGCGGTGTCTCCTTCGACGACGTCGACGTGGTGGCCTTCTCCTGGCAGTTCTCCGACGAGGTGATGGACCGGATGATCGCCGAGATCACCGAGGACCACTCGGCGAGCACGGCGGAGAAGTTCTCTCGGCTCGACCGCCTCGCGGAGACCTACGCGGCCATGTTCAGCAAGGAGGCGATCCTGGCCGACTTCCTCGAACACACCGGCCACCATCTCGACCCGCGGAAGCTCGAACTGGTGCCGCATCACCTCGCCCACCTCATGACCGGCTACCACCTGGCCGGTGGCGGCGACGCCGCGTTCGTGGTCAGTGACGGCCGCGCCGAGTGGCTCTCGGCGATCATGGGAGAGATATGTGACGGCAAGGTACGGGTCCTCGACGACGTGAGCATCGACTCGCGGCACTCCCTGGCCATGCTCTTCTCGGTGGTGACCAGATATCTCGGCTTCGTGCCGAACAACGACGAGTACAAGGTGATGGGGCTGGCCGGCTATGCGCCGCCGCCCGCGGACAACCCCTTCCTCGAGCATGTGGTCGAGATGCTGCCCGACGGCACCTACACGATCGCCTACCCCGCCAGCGCGGTCCCCGCCTACTACGCGCTGTTCGACCGCATCTTCGACGGCGATCCCTCCCGCCGGGAGGACTTCGACTTCCGGGTGCGTGTCGCGAGCGCCGCCCAGCAGATGATCGAAGTGGTGACGGCCGCGCAACTCAGGGTGCTGGAGCGCCGGAGCGCGATGCCCCGGCTGGTTTTCGAGGGCGGCCTCGCACTGAACTGCGTGAACAACACGAAGCTTCTGGAGGGCTCGCGCTTCGACGACATGGATGTGAGTTTCGGGGCGTCCGACGTCGGGGTGGCGCTGGGGGCCGCCTTGCACGCCAGCCGGGAGGCAGGTGACGCGCCCCGGCCCGGCCCATCGCCCTATCTCGGTCCCGCGTTCGACCGCGAGGACATCCTGGCCGCACTCGACAAGTTCTCCCAGCAGGTCGAATGGCGCGAGGTCGCCCCCGAGCAGGTGCCCGCCGAGACGGCCGCGCTGCTGGAGGACGAGAGCGTCATCGGATGGTTCCAGGGGCGGATGGAGTACGGGCCCCGCGCCCTGGGCAACCGGAGCATTCTCGCCAACCCCCGCTTCCCCGGCATCAAGGACTCGATCAACGAGCGGATCAAACACCGGGAGCAGTTCAGGCCCTTCGCGCCCGTCGTCCTGGAGGAACGCGCCTCCGAGGTCTTCGAGACCGGCAGGAAGCACTCCTCGCCGTACATGACGTTCGTGTTCCCCGTGCGACCCGAGTACCGGGAAGTGATCCAGGGCGCCTGCCATGTGGACGGCACGGCCCGCATCCAGACGATCACCGACGAATCCAACCCGCGGCTCGCGCAGGTCCTGCGCCGTTTCAACGAGCTGACCGGGGTGCCGTGCCTGATCAACACGTCCTTCAACGTCGCCGGTGAGCCGATCGTCTGCTCTCCCGTGGACGCGCTGGCCTGCTTCCTGAACACGGAGATGGACCACCTGGTACTCGACACCTTCTTCGTGCGGCGCTCCGTGCGGAAGTGATCCGGAAGGCGGTGCGCACGTACGGCAGTTCGAGACCGCCGTGTGCCCCGTCCGCTCTATCGGGTCGTTCTCCCGCGCATCCCGGGCACACCGCGGGTGGGCGTGACATCCTGAGGATTCTCCATACGGTAGGTAGCCGAGCCACGTGCACGGAGCGGTCATCCGCTCGGCATGCTCACTGCCGCTTGTCACCTCTCGGGACTGAGTCCATCCATGCTGAACTATGACGTGAAGAAGGACCTGCGCAGCCTGTTCACCGCGAAGAAGAGGTTCGAGGTCGTCGATGTGCCCGCCATGAAGTTCCTCATGGCGGACGGTGAGGGCAGCCCCAACACATCGCAGCTGTACGCGGACATCGTGCGCGCGCTGTACGCGACCGCGTACGCCGTCCGTGCTCTCGCCATCGACGAACTCGGCAGGAAACACACCGTCGGTCCGCTGGAAGGGCTGTGGTCGGCCGACGACCTCAAGGCCTTCACGTCGTCACGCGACGAGAACGAGTGGCAGTGGCGACTCATGATCGTTCAGCCGGACTGGATCACCGACGAGATCGTCGGCGAAGGTCTGAAGCGAGCGATCGAGAAGAAGGACCTGGCCGCCGGCGACCGCGTCCGCTTCGGCGAGTTCCACGAGGGCAAGGCGGTCCAGGTCCTGCACATCGGCCCCTACAACGAGGAGGGGCCCACGATCGCGCGGATGCACGACGAGTACATGCCGCAGCAGGGACTCAAGCCCCGCGGGGACCACCACGAGATCTACCTCTCCGACGCACGGCGCACCGACCCGTCGCGGCTGCGCACCATCCTGCGCCAGCCTGTCGAATCCACCGGGAGCTGATTCCCGGCCCTGCCGTTCGCGCTGTGTTCCAGCGCTGTCAGACGGCTTCCAGGTCCACGGTGACGGAGAAAGGCGCGGCAGCCTTGATCGGGCCGGTGAACATCTCGCCGTCCCTGTACGCCTTGGTGGCGGGGTCGAGAACGTAGGTATAGGTGATGGGGACACCGGTGGCGGCCTGTTCGACACGCCAGTAGAAGGGGATGCCTGCCTTGGCGTACTGGTCCACCTTCACGATCCGGTCGGTGGTCTCCGAGCCGGGCGATACGACCTCGACGACCAGGAGGACGTGTTCCGGGCGGGTGGGCGTGAGGTCGATGGTCTCCGCGCGGTAGACGATGACGTCCGGACGGCGGTTGGTGAGCGGAACGTCCTGCAGGCGGACGTCGAAGTCTGTGTCCGCGTTCCAGTCCGGGCCTGCGGCGGCGTCCAGAGCATTGGCCAGGACCCGGGCGAGGCGGTTGGGCCTCTTGGACGCGCTCGGCTCACAACGACCATCCCGTCCACGATCTCGATGCCGGCACACTGCTCCTCGGACCAGGAGTCGTACTGCTCCGCGCTGATCTGCGTATGCATCCACGCGGGCGCCACCATCTCGGCGGTCATGGTGTGCCTCCTTCGAGGAGCTTCAACAGCCCGACGCTGCTGGGCTCAGCCTACTGTTCCGTGATCCGGGGGCGCCCGACTTGGGGAGGGCCCCTTGCCCTCCCCCGTCTCTTCCGTATCAGCGCACCCACCCCTGCTGTCGGTGCGCCGCGCATGAGGTTCGGCCGACCGAGGCAGGGCCCGTGCGGGCTTCGCCGGTGCCATCGGGCCTTGTGAGAGGCTGGGCCGTATGAACCGGCTGGCCGACGAGACCTCGCCCTATCTGCTTCAGCACGCCTCGAACCCCGTGGACTGGTGGCCCTGGTCGCCGGAGGCTTTCGAGGAAGCGCGGAAGCGCGGCGTACCCGTGCTGCTGTCGGTCGGCTACGCGGCCTGCCACTGGTGTCATGTCATGGCGCACGAGTCGTTCGAGGACGAGGCGACCGCCTCGTACATGAACGAGCACTTTGTCAACGTCAAGGTCGACCGCGAGGAACGCCCCGACGTCGACGCCGTCTACATGGAGGCCGTGCAGGCCGCCACCGGCCAGGGCGGCTGGCCGATGACCGTCTTCCTCACCGCCGACGCCGAGCCCTTCTACTTCGGTACGTACTTCCCGCCGCAGCCCCGCCAGGGCATGCCCTCCTTCCTTCAGGTCCTCGACGGGGTCACGGTCGCCTGGCAGGACCGGCGCGAGGAAGTGGCCGAGGTCGCGCAGAACATCGTCCGCGATCTCGCCGGGCGGTCCCTCGCGGTCGGCGGGGCCGGGGTGCCCGGGGAGGAGGAGCTGGCGCAGGCGCTGCTCGGGCTCACCCGGGACTACGACGAGCGGCACGGCGGCTTCGGGGGCGCGCCCAAGTTCCCGCCGTCGATGGTGCTCGAGTTCCTGTTGCGCCACCACGCCCGCACCGGCGCCGAGGGCGCGCTCCAGATGGCGGCGGACACCTGCGAGGCGATGGCCCGCGGCGGTATCTACGACCAGCTCGGCGGCGGGTTCGCGCGCTACTCGGTGGACCGGGAGTTCGTGGTGCCGCACTTCGAGAAGATGCTCTACGACAACGCCCTCCTGTGCCGCGTGTACGCCCACCTGTGGCGGGCCACGGGCAGCGACCTCGCCCGCAGGGTCGCCCTGGAGACCGCCGACTTCATGGTGCGTGAACTGCGCACCGCCGAGGGCGGGTTCGCCTCCGCGCTGGACGCCGACAGCGACGACGGCAGCGGTCGGCACGTCGAGGGCGCGTACTACGTGTGGACGCCGCGGCAGCTGCGCGAGGCCCTGGGCGACGACGAGGGGCAGCGGGCCGCCGGGACCTTCGGGGTGACGGAGGAGGGGACCTTCGAGGAAGGCGCCTCCGTGCTGCAACTCCCGGACACGGAAGCCGATCCGGGGATGCGGGAGAGGCTGCTCGCCGCGCGGGAGCTGCGGCCCCGGCCGGAGCGGGACGACAAGATCGTGGCCGCCTGGAACGGGCTCGCCATCGCCGCGCTCGCCGAGGTGGGCGCGTACTTCGAGCGCCCGGACCTGATCGAGCGCGCCACCGAGGCGGCGGATCTGCTCGTCCGTCTGCACATCGACTTCTCCGCCACCGGAGCGCGGCTCACCCGTACCTCCAAGGACGGCAAGGCCGGTCGGAACGCCGGTGTGCTGGAGGACTACGCCGATGTCGCCGAGGGCTTTCTCGCGCTCGCCGGCACGACCGGTGAGGGGGTCTGGCTGGAGTTCGCGGGGTTCCTGCTGGACATCGTCATCGACCGGTTCACCGGCGAGGGCGGGGCGCTGTTCGACACGGCGCACGACGCCGAACGGCTGATCCGCCGCCCGCAGGACCCGACGGACAACGCCGCTCCGTCCGGGTGGACCGCCGCGGCCGGCGCGCTGCTGTCGTACGCGGCGCACACGGGCTCCCAGTCCCACCGCACGGCCGCCGAAGGTGCGCTCGGTGTGGTGAAGGCGCTCGGACCGCGGGCTCCGCGGTTCGTGGGCTGGGGGCTGGCGGTGGCCGAGGCGCTGCTCGACGGGCCGCGCGAGGTGGCGATCGTGGGTCCGGATGACGACCCGGCGACGAGCGAGCTGGTCCGTACGGCGCTGCTGAGCACCGCGCCGGGTGCGGTCGTGGCGGCGGGGTCACCGGACAGCGAGGAGTTCCCGCTGCTGCGTGACCGGGCGCTGGTGGAGGGCCGCCCGGCGGCCTATGTGTGCCGCGACTTCACCTGCCGGATGCCCACCACGGACGCGGATGAGCTGGCCGGACAACTCGGTGCATGAGGCCACCGGGTGACCGACGCGCGAGGTACCGGCGACACGCCCGCCCTGTTCCGGTAGACGCGTGAGGCGCGAGGCCCCGGGGTTTCGAGGGGTGGCCCCGCGGCTCACCGAAGGCGCAGGCCGCCCTGGAGGGTGTCCAGCGTCCGGTGGACGAGCGCGACCAGGTCGTCCTGCTGGCCGCGCTCGGCCCAGTGGATCAGGGCCTCCCGCAGCGCGCCCATGACGGCCGCCGTGAACACCCGCACGTCGAGGTCGTCGGGCTCCCGCCCGGCCCGTTCGGCGATCGCGCGTGCCAGCAGCAGGGCCGTCTCGGCCATGGTCCCGGTCATCCGCGCACGGAGTGCCGGGACCTCGACGACGAGCCGGCTGCGCTGACGCATCTCCTCGGGCTCCTCCGCGAGCATCGCGGCGAACGCTTCGGTGAGGGCGGCCCGCAGGGACTCCAGCGGCGGTTCGGCGGCGGGACGGGCCCGCAGGACGGCTTCCACGGCCCGGTCGTACTCGTCCGCGAGGACGATGTCCTCCTTGGTCGCGAAGTAGCGGAAGACCGTGGACGGCGACACGTCCGCCGCCTCCGCGATCTGCTCGACCGTGGTCGCCTCGTACCCGTGCGCGGCGATCAGCCGGAACGTCGCGCGGCGGATCGCGGTCCGGGTCCTGAGCTTCTTGCGTTCGCGCAGGCCCGGCCGCGCAGATGCCGCGACGGGTGGGTCGCCCGACGGGCTGCGTGTGGTGGCCGCCATGGCGGTCATTGTGCGGCATCGGCCGGCCGCGGAGCCGCTTCGGCGGCGCGGGAGCCGCTGCCGAATGACAGCGGCTCGCACAAGGTGGTGGCCGTCAGTGCTCGTAGGCGACCAGGGAGATTCCCACGTAGTGCACGACGAAGGCGGCCAGCGTGAGCGAGTGGAAGACCTCGTGGAAGCCGAACCACCGGGGCGAGGGGTTGGGCCGCCGGAGACCGTAGACCACGCCGCCCGCGCTGTAGAGCAGCCCTCCGACGACGACACAGACGAGCACCGCGATACCGCCGGTACGCAGGAAGTCGGGGAGGAAGAAGACCGCGGCCCAGCCCATCGCGATGTAGCAGGGCGTGTAGAGCCAGCGCGGCGCACCCACCCAGAAGACGCGGAAGGCGATCCCCGCGACGGCTGCCGCCCAGATCGCCCACATGAGTGGCCGGGCGGTCGCGTCGGGGAGCAGCAGCATCGTCAGCGGCGTGTAGGTGCCGGCGATGATCAGGAAGATGTTGGCGTGATCGAGCCTGCGCAGCACGGCCTCACCGCGCGGACCCCAGTTTCCGCGGTGGTAGATCGCGCTCACGCCGAACAGGAGGCAGGCGCTCAGCACATAGACCGCACACGCGATCCGTGCCTCGGTGGAGCCCGCGAACGTGGTCAGCACCAGCCCCGCGACCAGGACGGCCGGGAACATTCCGGCGTGCAGCCATCCGCGCAACCGGGGCTTGACCGGGGGCGGTTCTATCTCTGTCACATCGGGCGCTGCAGGCGTCATGTCTGGATGGTACCTACGCAACCGTAGGTAACGGACTCCTCCGGGCAGCGTGAGCTCCGCCTCCTTCGGGGTATCCGAGTGGCAATGCTCACGTGAGACGCCCTCTGGACATATGGGCGCACTCCACCGATGATCAGATGAGTGCGGTCGGCACCGGATGAGCGCCAGAAGAGTGAAGGGTCCGAAGCATCCGGGTCGCAGCCCCCACGGGGCACCAACCACCAAACCCTCTCTTAGGAGCGATCGTGGCGCGCGACATCGCGGCTCCCACCACCGTCCCCACCAGCCACCAGGAGCTCATCTCCTGGGTCGACGAGATCGCAGCAATCACGGAACCGGACAGCGTCGTCTGGTGTGACGGATCAGAAGCCGAGTACGAGCGCCTGTGCGGAGAGCTCGTCGCCAAGGGAACGTTCACGAAGCTTGACCCCATCAAGCGTCCGAACTCCTACTACGCCGCGTCCGACCCGACCGACGTCGCCCGTGTCGAGGACCGCACCTTCATCTGCTCCGAGAAGGAGGCGGACGCCGGCCCCACGAACCACTGGAAGGCGCCCGGGGAGATGAAGGAGATCTTCGCCGGGGAGAAGGGCATCTTCCGCGGCTCGATGCGCGGCCGCACGATGTACGTCGTGCCGTTCTGCATGGGTCCGCTGGGCTCGCCGCTGTCGGCCATCGGCGTCGAGATCACCGACTCCGCCTACGTCGCCGTCTCCATGCGCACCATGACCCGCATGGGACAGCCCGTCCTCGACGAGCTCGGCTCCGACGGCTTCTTCGTCAAGGCCGTCCACACCCTCGGTGCTCCTCTCGCCGAGGGCGAGGAGGACGTGCCCTGGCCGTGCAACTCGACCAAGTACATCTCGCACTTCCCCGAGACCCGCGAGATCTGGTCGTACGGCTCCGGCTACGGCGGCAACGCCCTGCTCGGCAAGAAGTGCTACGCCCTGCGCATCGCGTCCGTCATGGCGCGCGACGAGGGCTGGCTCGCCGAGCACATGCTGATCCTCAAGCTCACGCCCCCGCACGGTGAGTCCAAGTACGTGGCGGCGGCCTTCCCGTCCGCGTGCGGCAAGACGAACCTCGCCATGCTGGAGCCCACCATCTCCGGCTGGACCGTGGAGACCATCGGCGACGACATCGCGTGGATGCGGTTCGGCGAGGACGGCCGGCTGTACGCGATCAACCCCGAGGCGGGCTTCTTCGGTGTCGCGCCCGGCACCGGCGAGCACACCAACGCCAACGCCATGAAGACCCTGTGGGGCAACGCCGTCTTCACCAACGTCGCGCTCACCGACGACAACGACATCTGGTGGGAGGGCATGACCGAGGAGGCCCCGGCCCACCTCACGGACTGGAAGGGCAACGACTGGACGCCCGCGTCCGAGACGCCGGCCGCCCACCCCAACGCCCGCTTCACCGTGCCCGCCTCGCAGTGCCCGATCGCCGCGCCGGAGTGGGAGGACCCGAAGGGCGTGCCGATCTCGGCGATCCTCTTCGGCGGCCGCCGCGCCTCCGCCGTGCCGCTGGTCACCGAGTCCTTCACCTGGAACCACGGTGTCTTCCTCGGCGCGAACGTCGCCTCCGAGAAGACCGCCGCGGCCGAGGGCAAGGTCGGCGAGCTGCGCCGCGACCCGTTCGCGATGCTGCCGTTCTGCGGCTACAACATGGGCGACTACATGGCCCACTGGGTCAAGGTCGGCGCCGACAAGGACCAGGCCAAGCTGCCGAAGATCTACTACGTGAACTGGTTCCGCAAGAACGAGGCGGGCAAGTTCGTGTGGCCCGGCTTCGGCGAGAACAGCCGCGTCCTGAAGTGGATCGTCGAGCGCCTCGACGGCAAGGCCGAGGGCGTCGAGACCCCGATCGGCATCCTGCCGACGCGTGCGGCGCTCGACACCGACGGGCTCGACATGCCGGAGGAGGACCTCGACTACCTGCTCAAGGTCGACAACGAGATCTGGCGCGAGGAGGCCGCACTGGTTCCCGAGCACCTGAACACCTTCGGCGACCACACGCCCAAGGAGCTGTGGGACGAGTACCGGTCGCTGGTCGCCCGTCTGGGCTGACGGCCCCCGGCGCTCGCGGCGGACCCGTCCGACAGCCGCCCTGACCTGTGGGGTCACCTCAGGTCCGCCGCGTTCCCGGCCCCCGGAAGCCCCCTCACGGCGTCCGGGGGCCGGGCCCTTTCCCGGACCCTTTCCCGTGGGGCCCTCTCCCGTTGGGTCCGTCGGGCTCCTCCCCGCCGGACCCGCCCCGGTTCAGGCCGTGCCCCACCGGTCCTCCAGATAGCGGGTGTGGGTCTGCTGCCGGCGGGACTCCGCCTCGCGCAGGCCCGTCGCGATGCTGTCCGCCTCGGCGAACAGCACCCCGAGCTGCCGCTCCAGATGCCGCTCCGGCGGCTCCGTCCCCGGGTTCAGCCGGGTCCACCAGCGAGCGCGGTTGTAGGTGTCCACCGACTCGGGGATGTCCCGGCGGATCGCCCGGGACAGCGCGTGCACCGCCTCCGGGTCCACGGACAGCGCCTCCGCGACCCAGCCGGGTTCGAGCAGCGCGGCGAGCAGCTGGTCGAGCTCGGTCAGCCTGCCCGCCGCGGCGGGCGGCAGCTCCACCTCGGCCAGATAGGTGTGCAGCCGGGCGAAGTCGCCCCGCAGCGCCTCCAGCCGGTCCGCGGTGTCGGGGAAGTCGGGCGTGGCCGGCCGCTCGGGCGGGGCGATCAGCGCGCCCGCGCCGTAGAGCCCCGCGACGACGAACGGCCAGTACGCGCCCGCGAGTCCGGTGAAGGTCAGCGTGAGCCCGACGAGCCCGCAGGCGGATCCGACGATGTTCTTGCGCGATTCGAGACAGCTCAGGGCGGTTCTACTGATAGCCACGGATCTCCTCGAAGGCGCCGTCCAGCGAGCCCTTGGTGGCGTCGAAGAGCCGGCCTCCCGTGAGGGAGGCGATGTGCTCCAGCTCCGCACGGTCGGAGTCGCCGAACAGGACGGGGAAGACGGGTGTGTGCCGGCGGTTCGCCGGCAGTCCCCGGTAGTAGGCGTCGAACGCGCCGGGTGCCTTCCCCGCCGTGTTCTCGCCGTCCGTCATCAGCACCACCGAGGTGAAGGTCTGTGCCGGATCGGCCTGCCCCAGCCGTTCGTACGCCTCCTGGAGACTGCTGTAGATCGCGGTCTCGCCCTCGGCGGTCAGCGAACGCGCCGTGGCGCGGATCGCCGTACGCGCGGCGGCCGGGGCGGCCGGATCGACCCGGTGCGTGCTCACCCGCTTGACGGCCGAGCCGAACGGCATCAGCGTCACCTCCTCGCGGTCCCGGAAGTCCTCGGTCAGCTCGCCCAGCGCGGCCTTGAGACGCTCCAGCCGGTCACCCTTCATGGAGCCGGAGGTGTCGAGGACGTAGACGGTCCGGGAGGGCCGGCGCAGCTTGTTCTCGTAGGCGTCGAGCAGTCCGTCCGCCACCGACCGGGTGCCGGGGAAGGGGAGTTCGCGTCGTGTGCCCTCGGCCAGAGCGGCGGCGGGCCGCACGCCGGCCACGACCGGTCGCCGCAGGGTCTTCTCGGTGATCGCCCGCTGCGCCTCCTCCCCGCGGAGGTACTCCGTGAGGGTCCGGCCCGCCTCGCGGGCGGCGCGCGAGGCGGAGTTGAGCAGGGTGAACGGGTAGTCCGCCGTCACGACACCGTCCCTCGGCCGGACGACGGCGAGGCTCCCGGGCTTCTCCCGGTTCATGGACAGCAGCACCGACTCGTAGTTGACGAGTGCGTCGACGTTGCCGCGCCGGGCGTACGCGGTGGCCAGCCAGCCGGACGAACCGGAGGTGAGCTGCTGCCCGGCGAAGAACTCCGTCAGCTTCGGGGTGGCGCGCCGGACATCGGCGTCGGTGAGCGCGGACTGTGCGCCGGAGAGTCCCGAGGCCACCGAGATCAGTGCGGAGAAGCCCGAGTTCGAGCGCACCGGATCGGTCATCCCGTACGTCAGCCGGCCGTCGGCGACGGCCCGGTGGACCTGCGTCCAGGTGACCTGTTCCGGGTTCCAGCCGAGCCGCGCGACGGTCTGCGGCTTCACACCGATGGCGACGGGCGAGGTCATGACGGGGGTCTCGCTGCTGATCCGCCGGGCCATGCCGGGCCGCAGCCGCAGATAGTCGTTGGACGACAGCCAGACGGCGTCGTACTTCCCGTCGGCCCTTCCGGAGGCGATCTCTTCGACGGCGTCGAGCGTTCCGCCGTACGTCGCCTTCACACCGACACCGGTGGCCTCGCGTGCCGCGTCGAACACGGGCTGCATGTCGGCGAGTTCACTGGAGGCGAGCACCCGGAGCGTGGCCGGGGAGTTCCTGCCGGAGTCCGGCTCGGGGGCGGCGGTGTCCGTCGTACAGGCGCCGAGCAGCGCGATGAGCGCGAGGCCCACGACCGCGCCGGGGGCGCGAGGACGGAGTCCTCGGGTGCGGGCGGGTCTCACAGCGCGCCCCCGTCCAGCGCGTCGGTCGTCCGTGTGCGCTCCAGATACGCGCCGGCCGTGCGCAGTTCCCCGGCCAGCGAATCCACCGTCGCCGCCATCGACTCCGTCGCCTGGACCTTGTAGGTGTCGATCGCGTCGAGCGTCCGGTAGATCTGCTGGAAGGCCGTCCGCAGGGTTTCCGCCCCCACCGCCGGGTCCGCGGCGATGCGCTGGATCTCCCCGCTCTGGGTGGCGAGCATCTCCGCGTTGCCGCGGATCAGGTCCTCCGTCGTCGAGCGCAGCGTGTTGACCTGCTCGGTGACCTTCCGCTGGCTCTCCAGCGCCGACGCCAGCATCACCGCGATCCGCAGCGCCGAGACGGTGGTCGTCGCGGCCCGGTCGACGCCCTTGATGAGCTCCTCGTTGTTGCGCCGCACGACGTCCATGGCCAGATAACCCTGCGCGCACACCGCGAGCTGCGTCAGCAGGTCCTGGTGCTTCTGCCGGACGGGGAAGAGGACGTCCGCGCGCAGGGCGTCGGCCTGGACGGGGTCGGTGCCCTCGACGGAGACGATGCGCTCCACGACGGCGTTGTCGAGCGCCTCGGTGAGCACCGCGTACTCCTGGAGCTTGCCCATCGTCTCCCACAGTCGCGTGCGCTCGGTGTGGAGAGCCGCGTTGTCGCGCCGCAGTTCGTCCTGGCCGCCGCGGAGCGAGCCCACGATCCTGTTGAGCGTCGCCTGCGATGACGCGTACTTCGCCACATGGTCGCGGAGCCTGTTGCCGCCGGGCAGCCGGGACAGCAGCCGGCGGGCGCCCCTGCCGGGGGTCTCGCGCGGGTCCAGGTCCTCGACCGTGCGCCGGAGTTCGACGAGACTGGAGCCGACGCGGGACTGCGCGTCCTCGCCGCCGGCGGACAGCGAACGCACCGTCCGGTCGAGCATCCGGTTGGACTGCTGGGCGGCGCTGCGGATGTCGCCGGAGCCGAGTGCCGCGATCTCGCCGATGCGGGTCGCGAACTCCGGCGAGCGGGCGTCGAGCCCCGCCAGCGAGGAGACGTACTCGGTGGCCCGCCGGTTCATCTCCGTACGGGCGGAGTCGTCCACCGGCACGAGGCCGGCCGCCTGCTCGGCGCGGACGGGCGCCACCGGTTCGGGCGGGGTGAGGACCAGTGCTTCCGTGCCGATCTCGGTCATTCTGATCCCCCCTGGGACCGGGTCCCCCGCGCCATCGTGTGCAGGACCTCGGAGGTCGGCACGGGCGCCTGGCGGACACCGGTCAGCTTCTGGTTCAGATAGGCGGTGTGACCGGCGGTGGCGGCGGTGAACTCGGCGGCGGCCCCCTGTGGCCGGAAGCCGTGCCGTACGGCCAGTTCGCGCAGCCGCCGGTCGGATGCGAGCAGTTCGCCGAGTGCCCGTCCGTCCTCGGTGAGCGGGACGAGCGTGTGGTCGCTGGAGACGGTGGTGTCGGGGTAGAGGACGACGAGGTCGCCGACCTCCTGGTGCCGCATCAGCAGGGAGGCCACCTGCGACTCGTACACCAGGACCAGCGGATTGCCGACTCCGCTGATGAAGTCCCGGAAGGGCGCGTCGCTGCTGGTCTGCTGGGCGCCCTGGACGCTGATGAGCTTCTTCAGCAGCGGTGCGGTACGGGCCACGGCGGCCCTGTCCGCGGCGACCCGCCCTCCGTCGGCGACGTACGAGGCCGCGGCCAGATACAGCGCTCCGGAGTTGGAGGCGACGGGATCCGTGCTCGTGATGAACACGGTCCCGGTCAACTCGGGG
Organism: Streptomyces sp. NPDC058685; assembly: GCF_042714725.1. Lineage (NCBI taxonomy): Bacteria > Bacillati > Actinomycetota > Actinomycetes > Kitasatosporales > Streptomycetaceae > Streptomyces > Streptomyces sp. NPDC058685. The sequence continues at coordinate 6,606 of NZ_JBHXSL010000051.1, read as the reverse complement.
TGCGGGCCCGTTCCCTTCAGCTGCTGCCAGGTCCGGTCGGCGCGTGCGGCGGCCAGATACGGGCCCATGCGCAGGGTGCCGGTGGAAGCGCCGCTGAGGGTGGCGAGCCCGTTGCCGGCGAGCACCTTGGCGGCGGCGCTGTGGGCGACGACGACCAGCGGCGAGTAGAAGGGGCGGATCGGACCGCCGCCGACGCCCGACCCGCGCCGCAGTTCGTCGGCCGGCGCCTTGGACGACGGAAAGGCGAAGTCCTGCTCCTTCAGGGGCAGTTCCTCCATGGCCCAGGAGCCCGAGGTCTCTGCCTTGACGGTGAATCCCTTGGCAGCAAGGGCCTTCACCACGTCGGGATCGGCGAAGAACTCCGCCTTCTCCGATCCGATCACTCCACGCACGGTCTTCGTTGCCGTGCTCGGGTCCTGGCTCTCGCGGCCTGCGACGACGGCTACTGCCACTCCGCCGATCAGCAGCACCGCCAGGACGATTCCCACGATGCGTCTCACAGCACAGAGCGTGCTCGCGGAATTACACATTCCGGGATGATTCCGGTGGACGCGAAGTGAAGGGCCGATCCCGGAATGCAACCGGAATCAGCCAATCGAAACATCAGGGGCTCACGGCCCCGAACTCCACCGCCGGCCGGGATTCCAAGGGTCTGCGGGCAGCCCCCGGTCCCGCCCGAGGGCTGTTGGTGGCACCCGGTCCACGCGCCTCCGCGGCCCGTGGACCGGGGCCGTCAGGGGGCGCCGACCAGGCGCGGTTCGGCCAGTGCGGCCGCGTGGGCGTCCATGCGCTCGGCGGAGAGGATCGCGACCGCCGTGTCAGCGCGGGACGCGGCGACGACGAGGGCGCGGCCGGCCAGATCGTGGGCGCGCCGGTGCAGGGCGGCGGTGTCGCTGCCACGCCGGCCCGCGTGCCGGACCGGGGGTGTGCCGCGCAGCCGGGTGATCTGGGACGCGATCTGCTCGGCGGCGTCGTCGATCCCGAGTTCGTCCGTGACGGCGAGCAGCGCGGAGAGGTGACCGGCGAGCTGGATGTCCAGCTCGTCCTCGCGGCTGCGGTGCGGGTACGCGTCGTCGTCGGCCATCGAGTGGATGGACTTGGTGCGGATCGGCTCGTACATGGGGATGGCCTCCTGCTCACTGTCAGGAGACCATCCTACATTGGATTCTGTCTAAAGTTGAGTCCGGTCGGAAATCGTGGGTGCGGACGCCTCAGGGCTGGCTGTAACCGTCCAGGAAGTTCCCGATCCGGGTCACGGCGTCCGCCAGCTCCTTCGCGGCGGGCAGCGTCACGATGCGGAAGTGATCCGGCTCGGGCCAGTTGAAGCCCGTCCCGTGGACCACCATGATCTTCTCGGCGCGCAGCAGGTCGAGCACCATCTGGCGGTCGTCCTTGAGCTTGTAGACCTGGGGGTCCAGCCGCGGGAAGAGGTACAGCGCCCCCTTCGGCTTCACGCAGGTCACCCCGGGGATCTGCGTGAGCAGGTCGTACGCCACGTCCCGCTGCTCCAGAATCCGCCCGCCGGGCAGCACCAGGTCCTCGATCGACTGCCGTCCGCCGAGCGCCGTCGCCACCGCGTGCTGCGAGGGCATGTTCGCGCACAACCGCATATTGGCCAGGATCGTCAGGCCCTCGATGTAGGACGAGGCGTGGGACTTGGGGCCGCAGACCGCCATCCACCCGGAGCGGTAGCCGGCGACGCGGTAGTTCTTGGAGAGCCCGTTGAAGGTGAGGACCATCAGATCGGGCGCCACGGCGGCGGTCGGGGTGTGGGTGGCGCCGTCGTAGAGGATCTTGTCGTAGATCTCGTCGGAGCAGACGATCAGACCGTGCCTGCGGGCGATCTCGGTGAGACCGCGCAGCATCTCGTCGTCGTACACCGCGCCGGTGGGGTTGTTCGGGTTGATGACCACGATCGCCTTGGTGCGGTCGGTGATCTTCCGTTCGATGTCGGTGAGGTCCGGCATCCAGTCGGACTGCTCGTCGCACCGGTAGTGCACGGCGGTGCCGCCGGCGAGGGAGACGGAGGCCGTCCACAGCGGATAGTCCGGAGCGGGTACGAGCACCTCGTCGCCGTCGTCCAGCAGCGCCTGCATGGACATCTGGATCAGTTCGGAGACGCCGTTGCCGAGGTAGACGTCCTCGACGTCCAGGTCGATGCCCTTGGTCTGGTAGTGCTGCATGACCGCGCGCCGGGCGGACAGCAGCCCCTTGGCGTCGCCGTAGCCGTGGGCGTCACCGAGATTGCGGAGGATGTCCTCCAGGATCTCCGGCGGGCACTCGAACCCGAAGGCTGCGGGGTTGCCGGTGTTGAGCTTGAGGATGCGGTGACCTGCTGCCTCCAGCCGCATCGCTTCCTCCAGGACCGGGCCCCGGATCTCGTAACAGACATTGGCGAGCTTCGTCGACTGGATCACCTGCATGTCCGTGAGCTTACGGGCGCGTAACGGTGATCGCTGCGTGTTTTCGCCCACGACGGCCGGTGGGAATGTCCGCTTTGGCGTGCGGCCTCGGTCGAGGAGGGCTCGGCCCTTCGAAACGTCAGCCGAGGCGGGCCGCCTGCCTGCGATGTCCCCGGCGCGGGCCCGGCGCGCGGACCGGGGATGTTGCGCTCGTCACGCCACGGGACGGAGCCGCGGGGGCCGTGGCCATCCCGTCGTCCCGGCCACCGCGCGGGTGACCGGGACGCCGTGCTTACTCAGGTCTGTTCAGAAGAGGCTACGGGCACTCCTTCCAGGCCATCCGGTAGATGGTGTTGATCGCTCCGTCCGTCGAGTCCATCGTCATGAAGCTCGTCGTCTTCTTCGGGTCGGAGGTGCCGGCGTTCACGCGCACTTCGGTGTTGATGTTGAAGTTGCGCTTCGCTCCGCACGCGGCCCAGACGAGCTGGCCCCACTCGGTGGTGTCCGTGGCCTGCCAGTTGTCCTGGACAGGTCCGCTGAAGGGGTGGGTTCTCGCCGCGGTGTCCGGCGATCCCTGGAAGTAGTACGAGGCTTTCTGGGTGGCGGTCGCGCCTCTCTCCAGGCTGGCGAAGCCGCGGTAGTCCGCGCTGGCGACCGCGTACGTGAAGCCGTTCGGCACATGCACGATCAGGCTGAGCTGGCAGTTCTTGCGGAAGTCGGTGGGCGAGGCTCCCACGCCGACCTTCGCGAGGTACTCGCTGTAGGTCACGGTGAAGGCCGTGTTGTCCGGGGCGACCGCCACCGCGGCGCTGCCGGGACGACATCCGGATCCGTTGACCGTCGCGACCTCGATCACGATTTTGTCCGGGGGCGCGACGATGGACGCGGATGCGTTCTGAGAGGCCAGCAGCGAACCCAGAATTGCGGCTGTCGCGCCGCCCGCTAAAAGTGCACGGGACATGATTCTCCCATCGGGGGAAATGTGAGGGGTCGATCCGGAAGAATGCATGGGCTAGCCATGGACATGTCAACCCTTCAATGATTTCGGGGTGTTTCTCGAAGAGCCGGATCGAGTGGAATGCTAGGTACCAACGCAGGGGCTGGCTAGGTGCGTTATCGGCCTACTCGGCCTGAACGGGCGCGCAGTAACCTCCGGGACCCACGACCACAACCTCGGGGCCCCACGACAACGGCCCCGAGGGGCACTTTCGTGCTCCTCGGGGCCGCTTTGTGCTGAATGTCAGTCGTTGGCGCAGGCGTTGCCGAAGGCCGGGTTCAGCAGCGCGATCACGTTCACCGTGTTGCCGCAGACGTTCACGGGCACGTGGACGGGAACCTGGACCAGGTTGCCGGACAGCACGCCGGGCGAACCGGCAGCGGCGCCCTCGGCACCCGAGTCGGCCATGGCGGGGGCAGCGGAACCCAGGGCCATGACGACGCCCGCGAAGACGACTGCAGCCTTCTTGCTCTTCATTTCTTTGATCCTTTCAGCAGTGGTGTCGTACGCAGGTGCGACCGTCGCGCTGCGCTGCCAGTTTCCTGTTCATGAACACCGCTGCAAAATGAGTAACGATTGAATTCCTGCAAGGAAACTTCCTGAAGGCCATGAGTTTGGGAATCATTCTCCCCGTGTCGCGGGAAGAATTGACACCTCTCATGAATGCGCCCCCGAGCGCACAACGCTCAGGGGCGCACAGATGACCCAGGGGGTCAGTCGTTGGCAGCGCCGTTGCCGGAGAGGACCGGGATCTGGCTGAGGATGTGCGACAGCGGGTCGTCACCCTTGACCTGGGTCGAGTTCTCGGTGCACTGCTGGTTCTGCTGGGTCGTCAGGATGTCCTGGACCGTGATCGGGATGAGGCCCGCGACGGAACCGATGTCACCCTTGATCGGCAGGCCGACACAGGGCTTGTTGAGCGAGCCCTGGATGAGGCCGATCTGCGGGCTCATGTCGCCGTCCGTGGCGAAGTTGCCGTAGGCCTGCGAGGCGCCGTTGCCGCTCAGCGCGGTGGTCTCGTTGCCGTCACCGACGGCCAGGGCCTGCGGGGCCATCGCAGCGCCGACGCCCACCATCGAAGCGGTGACCGCTGCGGTAGCCAGAATCTTCTTGATCACTTTTTGTCCCTTTTCGCTTTGAACGATCGATCGTGGAGCAGGCTGATCAACTGCATTCGACGGGTTTGGTTCCGCGTCTTCACCCGAATGCCACAATCTGTTGGCGCCCGGCACGGTGTATCGGCGGAAGGCCGACACGCGGCCCTCCGCCGACGGAGCGGATCGCCCTACCGGGTGCGTCATGCCAGAACTGGCACGACCGCCCCACGGCGCAGTGCGCCGCCGGCTGGAGGCTTGCACCCGGAAGCAGATCCCGTGCACGGCCTGCTCGGCCATTCAAGCACCGGCGAGCGGTCTCAACGCTCGGATTTCACCCGTTTGCCGAATGAATTCGAGGCGCCCGGAGAATTCCGCGCCGGGTGCACAATGTCCCGGTCCACACGGCAATCGAATCGGTGAAATCAAATGACAATCATGGCGACGGAATCAGTGCCCGTCGAAGAGCGCGGACGGCACCGGGAGGGCCGCGAAGGCGTCGGTGCCGGGCGGGTGTTCGCCTGGCTTCTGGTGGTCACGGGTGCGGGGGGTCTGCTGGCTTCGTGGGTCATCACGATCGACAAGTTCAAGCTGCTGGAGGACCCGTCGTTCACGCCGGGGTGCAGTCTGAATCCGGTGGTGTCCTGCGGGAACATCATGAAGAGCGAGCAGGCGGCGGCGTTCGGGTTCCCGAATCCGATGCTGGGTCTGGTCACGTACGGCATGGTGATCGCGATCGGTGCGGGGCTGCTGGCGGGTGCGCGGTACCGGCGGTGGTTCTGGCTGGGGCTGAACGCGGGCGCTCTGTTCGGGGTGGGGTTCTGTACGTGGCTGCAGTACCAGTCGCTGTACAACATCAACGCCCTGTGTCTGTGGTGCTCGTTGGCGTGGGTGGCGACGATCGTGATGTTCTGCTACGTCACCGTGCACAACGTCAAGCACCGGGTGATCAGGGTCCCTGAGGGGCTGCGCAGCGGTCTGCTGGAGTTCCACTGGATGCCGCCGGTGCTGTGGATCGGCATCATCGGCATGCTGATCCTCACCCGCTGGTGGGACTTCTGGACCGGCTGAGCCCAGCCGGGGGAGCCTTCCCCCGTACGACAGCACCGGGCCCCCCGTGCCGATGGCGACGGGGGGCCCGGTGCGTGCCGGCAGGTGGGACTACTCGTTGCCCACGCCGTTGCCCGAGAGCACCGGGATCTGGCTGAGAAGGTGCGACAGGGTGTCGTCGCCCTTGACCTGCGTGGAGTTCTCGGCGCACTGCTGGTTCTGCTGGGTCGTCAGCAGGTCCTGGACGGTGATCGGCACGGCGCCGATGACGGAACCGACGTCGAGCTTCGCCGGCAGGCCGACGCAGGGCTTGTTGAGCGAGCCCTGGACGAGGCCGAGCTGGGTGCTCTGCTCACCGTCGGTGGCGAAGTTGCCGTAAGCCTGCGAGGCGCCGTTGCCGCTCAGCGCCGTCGTGTCATTGCCGTTGCCGACGGCCATAGCCTGCGGGGCCATCGACGCCCCCGCGGCAGCCACGGAAAGGGTGATCGCGGCAGTTGCCATAACCTTCTTGAGCATGTTCCGTCCTTCTGTTGCCTGGATGCCCGCTGCTGGAGCGCCCTGACAACCAGTGGCCCGGGCGAATGGTTCCGACGGTTCACTCAAATGGTCTTGTCCGGCCCGCGCGGCAATACGGATCGCGGAAGGCCCGGCGCGTACACGCATTGCTCCGAATGGGGGGCAGTGGCGAGGCGTGCGTGTCATCTCTGTGCCTCATCCGTTTTGATCCGTGTGAGCCCGGACCCCGGGCAAACCATCGAACAGAAGGTGCTGTTTCCATGAAGACTGCCAAGAAGGCCGCCCTGGTCCTCGCCACTGCTGGTCTCGCCGCCGGTTCCGCCGCCGGTTCGGCGTTCGCCGACTCCGGCGCCGAGGGTGGAGCCGCCCACTCCCCGGGTGTCCTGTCCGGCAACGTGGCCCAGGTCCCGGTCCACATCCCGGTGAACGTCTGCGGCAACAGCGTCAACGTGATCGGCGCCCTGAACCCGGCGTTCGGCAACGTCTGCGCGAACGACTGATCTCCGCTTGTGCGTTCCCAGGGTGGCGCCCCGGTCCTGACCGGGGC
>NZ_JBHXSL010000050.1:40762-53466 GCF_042714725.1 Streptomyces sp. NPDC058685 | reverse complement strand
TCGGCGAGGTCCGCGTCGAAGTCCGACGACGTCAGTACGGCCTCGAGTGCCCGGCCCCGGCCCAGCAGACGAGTGAGGTGCTGGATCGCGCCCGCACCGGGGGGAGCTCCGACCGCCACTTCCAGTTGGCCCAGGACGGCGTTCTCCCGGGAGGCGAAGCGCATGTCGCAGGCGAGCAGGAACTCGCTGCCGGCTCCCCGGGCGCGACCGCGCAGCTTGCCGATGGTGACGGCGGGAAGCCGGCTCAGCCTGCGGAACAGCATTCCCAGGGAGGCATCGCCCGGGCCTCCGGCCTTCGCGGCCTCGGCGGTGTACTCGGCGACCTTCGTCATGTCGACGTGCGGGAAGAAGTATTCGGTGTCCGCGCTCTCGAAGATCACCACGCGTGGGGCGTCCGGTTGCGACAGGCCGTCGAGCAGCGAGACCAGGTCCCGCACCACCTCGGGACCGATGAGGTTCATCGGCGGCGCGTTGAAGGCGGCGGTCAGGACGTTGCCGTCCACGCTGGTGTCGATGGTTTCGTACGAGGCGGTCATGGGGGTCCTCCTGTCGTCGCGCAACCCCGGCGACCTGCCACGAAGGATCCGGACTGCCCCTGCGCCGCGGTCGTGGGGTGATCCCGATAAGGCTCGTCGCTTGAGGTCGGCCGGTGGTCGTCCACTCGCTGAGGGTGCTCTTCCGATACACAGCGCGTGCGGCGCCCCCGGTCGGCGCGATGGGCAGACGGGGCGTCTGCCTTCAGCGGGCTGGCATCGCACCGAAAGGCTGGCCTGTTAGGGCAGCACCTCGTCAGCGCTCGTCGGCTCGACTTGGGGCTGCTTGTTGTAGGTGCGGCGCACCTTGGCCGACGCGGTGTAGATCTGCCGCACCTGCATGATCTCGCCCAGCGGCCTGTGCTCGGCCGTGACCCGCCACTGGTTGAAGGCAAGTGCGTCGCTCTTCTCGGAATTCTCCGGCCCCGAGATGTCCTGGCTCGGAATTCGCACCCGGCCGACGGTGACGAAGGGGGATCGGTCCTCCGGCCACTCGACGGTCACGTCGTTGACTGGCATCGCGTCGAGGTCCGTGCACAGCTGAACCTGTAGATCGAAGTCGAAGGATCCTGCCAGTAGTTCATCCACCAGCGTCGGATGGAAGACGTCCGGGCGGCTTTTGAGGTCGAGTTCATGGTGGATCACATGCGAAGCATTGTGCGGAGCCGGAGCGATTCGCACCTTCCCGATGTAGTCACCATGGAGTATGGCACCCATAGTGGAGAATGTAGAAAGCAGGGGATTTCGCAACGGAGTCTGCGTTGCCGCCCTGACGAACGCGAACAGTTCATCCCAGGCCCAGTCGGACTGCTCCAAACTCCCCTTGCCCGTGAGGAAATCCGCGAGTAGCTCCTTGAATCCTGCCTTACCGCGCGCCAAATAGTCCGGCAGGTTGTTCACCACGTCCTCTGTGAGCAGATAGTGTCTCGCGGTATTGGCAATGAACGTCGTGTTGTTCTTGAGTACGAGATCGAACGTTGTCGCGTCCGGCTCGTCCTCGACCAGTTTGGATCCTGGCACATCGAAGATCTTGATCGCGCAACCAAGGCCGGGCCCGAGTTGCACGTCCGTGCCCAGATGCCCTGAGGTACTGGAGAAACGCATCAGGGCGCCATGCTGGCCCGGCTCGGCATAGATTCCCTGCGCATACGCCGGAGGAACGTTGTGCAGAATCTGAACCTCCGCTTTGACGAGGCCGAATGACTTCGCATGGGCGCCGCGGACTGCCCTCCCCGTGCCCTCGGCCTTCGGCGATTCCCGGCCCTTCTTCTCCCAGAACTCGATGATCGACGCCAGCTGATCGTCGATGTCCGGGTCGATCGTCTCGACCTCAGGGGTGTAGCGAATGAATTCGGATGGCACCATCGCACTTCTCCAAGTACACCGGTTATCAGGCGAGGTCTGTGAGCCATCTCAATGCACTCAAGGAAGGCAGGAAGAAGTACTCACCGCCCCGCAGCACATTGAACGTCTCGATCCCATGGATACGGCGTCTCACGGGATTTCTGGGGATCGTGAACGTTGCCCCGTCTTCCTGCAGACCGATGTTGGGATCGCGCTCATCACCCAGGCTCATGAAATTTCCGTTGTTGATCCATTCCTGCTGCAGGAACTCCAGGGTGGCCATTGCCTTGGCGCTGAGGAAGATGAAGTACAGCCCGCGGGGTGTCTCGTCGTCGCGGCTGGAGGCCTGATCCGGATCATAGGGCGCCCCGTAGGTGGTACTGCGCCGGATGATGCGATGGATGTTCACGTCCGCGAGGATCGCCATCTTGGTGTCACGCGGGTTCATACGCCGCATGTGGCAGCCCAGCGGCACGCAATGTCCGCGCGGATCGTTGGCGTATGTGAAATCGTTGTTTCGATGCGGATCCGCGCCGAGCTCCGGGTCGTCGTGTTCCGGGGCGAGTGTCAGTGGCGCTCCGCTGCGCCAGCGTCCCACCAGCTTCGCGGCGAGCAGCTCGCGCTCCTCTTCTGTCTCCGAGTGCGCGCGCAGGAAGCGGTTGAATGTCCCGACGCGGGACTGGTACTTACGCAGTCCGACGAACGTGCCGTTGCGCCCCAATACGTCGGGGGTGGGCATCGGCAGCGGCTCGCCGTTCTCTCCCGGATAGCCGAGAATGAACTCGCCGGCCTTGATTGGCTGCCCTTGACCCGGCAGCGAGTCGACGCCGCAGCCCTCAATGGCGGGCTGGCCGATCGAGTCCTTGTAGCCCAGTGGGTTGAGATCTCCGGGCTGAGCACCGAAGTCCTGCTCCAGGACGACGGTGAGGCCTTGAAAGCCCTGATACTGCCGTCGAGCCAGTTCCGTGGTCCGTCGCCATGTATCTGCCGAGTCGCTGAAGACGCTCACCCCGATGTGGATCTGCCCGCTCCCGAAGGGCTCGTCCCAGTTCTCCGGCGCGTTGTCGCCTTCGTCCAGAAGGTCCTGAGCGCGCGCGGCCATCCCCATCCGGAACGCTTCCGGGAAGCTCTGCAGTGAATCCTCCGGAACTCCGAGCGCCTCCAGTCCTGTGTAGCTGACGGCGACCGAGATCCAGGTGTCGTCGGCGCGCCACCAGTCAGCGGCGGAGTTGACATGGGGAGCCAGTCGCCGCAGCAACTCGCGGCCGGCATGCGCATCGGCCACCTGGAGCATGACGTGTGTTCCGTAATACGGCTCGGGACGATAGCGCAGCACCGTCGCTTGGATGTCGTCGAGCTCAAGGGTGACTGGGGTGCGCGGAAGCCTCGGGCCCTGGCGATCGATGAGTGCCATACGTTGTTCCTCCCGAGAACGGAGGCGCGTCCGGCCACGGCGTAGCCCGCGGGCTGCCCCGGTGGAGGCTCGCCGAGCCTGAACGCACCATCACCCCCGGCGTGAACGCTGAACTCCGCCGCGGCCCTGGACGCGTCACCACCGACCATGCGAGCTCGCTAGTCGCCGACGGCGTCCAGGAATGTGTCCACGGCCTGCCCAATGCGCTTAAGACGCCGGATGTCAGCCACGGTCAGATCGGGGTTGCCGACGTACCAGCCTTCCGCGGTGACCTGGTGAGCGGCAAGGTAGTCCTTCGCGCCCGGGTCCCGGATCCCCGGCCACCCGTCCCAGGCGGAGTCGATGATGTCCAGGTAGTCGGGAATCTTCGCGATGAAGTCGTCGATGTACGGGTCCCAGTCGCCGTCGAAGGTGGTGGCGAACAGCATCCTCGTGTCGTTGTCCAGAAACACGAAGCGCATGTCATGGACGGTACCGACCTTGTCTGCGCCGGCGAGGTTGCCGTTCAGTAGCTGGAGGAACGCTCGGAGCCGCTTGGCACCCCCGGGTGCGAGCGGCACCAAGATCGTCAGCTCGGATACCTTGCCCAGGCGGCTCCCGACCCGTCCCGCGCTCTCCACAGGTGGCGGCGGGGTCATCGACGCCTGCGACTTCAGCTCGGATAGCACCCGTTCGAGGGCCGACTTGCCCACTTCCGGCGCATCGGCGAACAACTCGCGCAGTTGCTTGAACTGTTCCTCAGCGCTGGCTGACTGCGTATCGCTTGTCATGTCTGCCATTTCCTTTCAACTTCCTTCGCCACCTCAGAAGTCGAAGCCGAGAGAAGGAAGAATCGTGACTGCAGCACTGTGTCCGCGCTCGAAGCACCCACTGATCCAGTCTCATCCGAGAAATGAGGTCCCGCCACTCAGCTCACCGACAGCCCTTCAGGACGGATTCTGATCCCAGGCCACGCGCTGAACAGCCGGCGTCCGGCGATAGCCTCGCTCACGGCAGCGGCTACCACGCTCATGTCGTCCTAGCGGCGGGCTGCCGCAGATGGAACGGCGGCAGTCGAGCTTCACCGCGGGCGTCGCAGGTGCTCTGCCACCACTTATCGCCGCACCGGGCAGCCTGATTCCAGCCGGTCAGTCCTGCCGATGCGGCGTGGCCTTTGGTCGGGAAGTCGATCTTTCGCCGCTTTGGGCGGCGCACCGGAGGCCGGGGGCCCTCGCACCGGGCCCGGACCGATCAAGCGGACGCCCCGGTTTGACCGATGATGCCCAGCATGAGCTCACGGCGGTTCCACATGACGACTGCGGCCAGGACGAGCAGCACCGCTGCCGGTACCGGACTTTCATCGAGCACAAACAGACAGGTCAGGAATGCGCCCGTCAAGACTCCGGTGAGTATCAGACCACCCAGGGAACTCAGTCGGGGAACGAGCAACAGAACTGCCCCGGCCAGCTCCAGAGAGCCGGTGAGACGTACCGAAGCCATTGCCCGGCACCGACGTCCTGGAAGATTTTGACCACGTCCTGCGCGCCGGCCAACTTCGAAGCCCCCACCATGACGAACACGCCGGTCAAAAAGACCTGAAGGATCCACAGAACGATGTGCCGGGCCTTACCGCCCACCCGAGGCACACTTGCACAGAACGAGACATGTCTTCTCCCTAACGCGCGACAGCGGCCGGTTCACCGGCCGGTGCGAAGCCGACCACACACTTGAACTTTCATGTCACACCCAAAACCGCAACTCATGAATGCTCAAGCGAGACTCTTGAGTATTCGGCCCATCCCGGGCGTGTCTCGTCGTACGTGGTGATCACGTGCGGGCGGAGTTCCCGGATCAACCGGATCAGCGGCTCGGCCGCCTTCTCCAGCGGCTCGCTGGCCCGGCCCACGCCCAGCAACGCCCGGGGCCGACCCCCGCGTCTCAATCGCCGGCGGGGGTCCGGGGCTGGGGCACCGGGCACGACCCGCGGCCGTGGACAGCACCCCGCACTGCCGCAGGCGAGGCCGGTAAGAAGTGGCGCTCTGGGATTGGCGGCGCATCGTGGAAGACAGCGAACCCGCCGACAAGGGAGGACACCGTGTCCTTGTCCATCGATGTGTTCAACAGTGGCTACAAGCCGATCCCCGACCCACCCGGCTGGACCGCACCGCAGCAGGCCACGTGGCCGGCCACCACGGCGAGCCTCGTCGCCGGCAGTACCGACGCGCTCCTGGTCGACGCCCTGATCACCACGGCCGAGGGTGAGCGACTGGCCTCCTGGGTGCAGGAGTCGGGCAAGAACCTGACGACGGTCTACATCACCCACGGACACCTGGACCACTTCTTCGGCGCAGGGCCCACGCTGGCGGCATTTCCGCAGGCACACCTGGTGTCCCTCCCCGAGGTGGTGAGAGAAGCCCGGCGGTCGGCCCAGTCGCTGGACAATTGGAGAGGATGGCTCGGGGGGCAGTTCGACGAGAAGGCGGCCACTCCCACGGCCCTCACCTCCGAAGAACTCGAGATCGACGGCCACAGCGTGCGCCCGCTCGTCCTCGGACGGAGCGACGGCGTCGTCAACAGCGTGGTCCACGTGCCCGATCTGGCCACCGTCATCTCCGGCGACGTCGCCTACAACAACATCCACATGTGGCTGTGGCGCTCCACGCCGGACACCCGGACCGAGTGGCTCGCCACGCTGGACGCCCTGGCGGCTCTGCGACCGGAAAGGATCATCACCGGCCACAAGGCCCCGGACGCACCCGACGACGACGCTCGACGCGTTCTCGACCAGAGCCGACGCTACATCGAGGACTTCGACAGGGCGGTGGCCGACAGCAGTTCCGCCCCCGACCTCGTCGGCCGGATGATGGAGAAGTACGCAGCGTACGGAAACCTCTACACACTGCTCGCAGCTGCCGCCAGCCAGTTCGACGAGAGCACGCAGTCGAACGGATCGTGACCACCGCCACGGGCCCGCAGCAGCCAGTGCCTGCCCGCCTGCGATCGGGCGGACAGAGGCGCATGCTGGAGAGGGCCGATGGGACGGCGAGGGGTTCCCGCAAACGGCAGGGACGATGTGCTGTGATGCCCCCGGTGTACGCCTCGGCACAGGCGACTGTCGGAGAGGCAGCTATGGGGCGGGCAGGGGTTCTTTCGGGTCGGGCCCTTCCCAGGATTCGGGGCCGAGAATGTCCTTCAGCAGGACGTACATGTTCTTTCGGAAGTGGGCAGTCACGGCCCATCGGCGTGTGAAGATCCGGATCTCGGCGACTTCGCCCTCGTCGTAGAGCGTGAGCAACTCGACAAGTTGCTGCACGTGGCTGTCGACGAGTTCGTCGATCACCACAGCGAACCCCGAACACCCCTCGGGCTGGAGAACCGCACGGACCTTGAGGTCGCTGAAGCTTTGCGCCGCCGCCTTGAGGACGGGTCCGACGACAGTCTTCGGCCACGGCCGGCCGTAGAGGTCGATGGCGGAAATCAGACCCGCAGCATCGTAGGTGGCCAGCGCCACAACTTCGGCGCTCCGCCCGTCGATGCTCCCGCTCTACACGACTGCATCCAGCGCATGGCCTTTGAGCCGAACCGTGGGCTCGGGCGCGGCGAGCAGGTCTCGATACGTGCCGAGAGCGGCCGACACCGCCTCGCGACCGGAGATCCGCGGTGCTTTCAGCGGTGTCGCGAGGGAAACCTCCGCTGCAAGCGCCGTTGGAGTCTGACCCAAGAGCGCGCCAGACAGCGGGTCCGACATCGTCTTCTCCTGCCGCTTCGGTGGGCCTGCCGCCGGAATCCGTGAACATCCACATCACGGCCGTGACCGTCACACACCTCCCCAATCGAATGCGACGAGGGGGAAGCCCGTGAGATCCACGGAAGTCACCCCCGGGCCCCTACACGGCTGTCAGTCCAGGGGTGGCAGGTGGGGCGGGAAGTGCCGCTCCAGGATCCTCGCCCACTCCGCAAGCGTCACGCAGCCGGCACGCTCCGCCTGCGCCTGTACCAACTCGCAGAGCGCGGCAGCAATCGGCGCAGCGGGATCACCGGCGGTGAGAGCTGCGGCGGCCTCGCGGAGGCGTGCATGGGCGCTGGGAAACACTCCCTCGGCCCATGCCTGCTCTTCCTGGACCCGGCGGGCACTGTCCTCGAGGTAAATCCTGTTTACGAGGTGGTCCGGGCAGTCCGGCAGATGCCATGTCTCCGTGATGCTCCGGCCCTTGTTCACCATGACGATACGAACGTTGTCCCGGCCAGGGCCGGCCTTGCAGCCCTCGCATTCGACCAGCTGCGCCTTTCGGCGGTCGTCATCACTCATGGCAGCCTCCCTGAACGGTCAACTCCGCCCAGCGTGCCAGCCGACGTCCGAACCCGACCAGGAATCCATCCGAATACATCAATCCCGGTCACCATCCCGGCCCGTCACCCCCGTGAACCGCAACCGAAGGCCAAGGCGTGCCCCGCCGGGAAGGCTCGTCCGGTTGTCCCTCTTTCATTGGTCGCAGCTGGGGGTCGAGCATCTACGCTGCCCGCCATGACAGACCACACCAAGCTGCAGATCCGGGTCGCCGCCGTCCTCACCGGCGCCGGCTTCACCCTCAACGACAGCACCACCGAAGGACTCACCGTCCACGCCACCGACGACGGTGTACTCGTGAATTGGAGACCCGACACTCACCTGCGCAATGCGAACACCGGGCTGCGCAGAGCCTTACGCATAGCTCTGACCACGATCCTCACCGCAGCCGGACTGCAACTCACCGACCAGCCCGCCGACCCTCACGCCATCCTCGTCACCGACGACACCAGCACTCACTAGCCGCGGCAACCGGGCCCGGAAAGCACAAAGACCCCGATCCCCACCGGCCGAGGTCCCTGCACTCTCCGGCACCCCACTCAACGAACCCGCCCGCACACGGTCACGTCGCTCTGCCCTAAGCGGCAGGGGCCTGCGGCGGGTCAACCGGCGTGATGCGCTCCGCTGTCGTCACCAGCTGCTGTCAGCCCACTTCGTCTGGCGCGACAGGACGGTCTTGCCGTAGTAAGCGTTCAAGAAGCGCGCAGCAAAGATCTGATCCTCCGTCGCGTCGGGCTGCTCGCCTCCAGCGATCCAGAAGAAGTTGTCGAGTGGTGGTCGGACCCCGTCCATCCAGGAAGCCAGCCTGTGCAGGCTTCCGCCGCTCAAGGCGACTGCGGCCTTGTGTACCTGGTCTGCTTGCTCACCGTCGTATGTGTCAAGGACTCGCAGCGCCAGGGACACTTCCTCTGCGGAGAACGTTGCGCCTACTACTTCTGACCAGCGCTTAGCAAGGCGTGCACCACCGCCGACCCGGCTATCGTCGGCGGCGAACAGCGAGGCACCGGCCCCCGGCACACTCCACGGCAGGGGCTCCGTCGCACCTACAGCTAACCGGCCAGCAGCAGCACCAGCAGGACCTCACGCTCGATGTGGCATCAGCCCGAGCCGCCGCCAAGGCTGATCTCATTGCCATCCGCGTCCCGGTAGGTCGCCTTCGTCACGCCACCCTCAAACGTCTGACGCTGCGCGGCCCTGATGCCGCGCCGGGCGATCTCGGCGACCCGACCGTCGAGATCGTCGACAAACGACAGCACGAGAGATCGACTTCCCCACGGAAAGCCGCTCCGCGAAACTGAACACAGGCGATCCCGGAGGAGGGCCGAGGCCTATGAAAGCGGAATCAGAGGACGCCGTGGCCATAGGCCACGTGACCGCACGGCTGATAGCAGCGCACCCTCAGCTGGATTCCCAACTGGTGCGCAGCTCGGTTCAGACCGCGTACGAAGAGCTCCGATACGCACGCGTACGCACCTACCTGCCGGTCCTGATGGAACGCAGAGCCAAGGACCTGCTGCCCACCGACGAACAGACAGAACGCCGTACCTGACGCTCCACACATGTACCCGCGCGCCGCGCCGCTCGGCCTTGGTGAGCACAGGCGGCGGGGGCGAGGCCCGAGGACCAGGGGGCATGGCGAGTGTCGTGCTGCGGGGAGCGGCGGCCCTGCTGCGGCGTCGAGCTGAAGATGCGGCCGAGTCTCCCCAGGAGCGGCGTATGGTGGATCAGAACGAGCCCGGCGCCCTTGGCCGCCTACGTCGCCGCAGGACATCGCCGCGGACGGCACGGTGAACAGCCATGTCGTCACCTCGCTCACCCCCAGGGACAGCACCACCGGGACGACGGACGAGCCACTGCTCGGGGCGGCAGCCCGCCCCGGCGATGCGGTCGACATGACGAGCGGAACAGCCAGATCTACGGCCCGCACCGCCGCGGCCAACTGGCTGATCGAACAGCCGGTTTGCCGGGGGTGAGCGCGCGCCGTGCCGCCCGCGGCATCCCGTCGGCGGGCCCCTCTCCGAGGATGCCGAAGTGCACGCTATAGGTAAGGCAGAGGTTCTTGCGGGTCAGGCCCTTCCCAGAATTCGGGGCCGAGAAGGTCCTTGAGGAGGACGTACATGTTCTTCCGGAAGTGGGCAGTCACGCCCCAAGGGCGGGTGAAGATCCGGATCTCGCCGACTTCGTCCTCGTCGTTGAGGGTGAAGATCTCGATGAGCTGCTGCACGTGGCCGTCGACGAGTTCGTCGATCACCACAGCGAAGCCCGATCGGCCCTCAGGCTGCAGAACGGCACGGACTTTGAGGTCGGTGAAACTCTGCGCTGCCGCCTTGAGGACCGGGCCGACGACAGCCTTCCCCGACGGCTCCTCGCTCAGGATCGGCGAGTACAGGATGACGTCGTCCGCCAGCGGCGGGACGGCCGGATGGTCAACCCATGTCGGCGTCGGCCCTTCCGGAACATACGGTCCGGTACCGAGGTCGGCGTCTGCCAGATCAGGGGCGACCTTCGCCATCGCTTCCCGTAGCAGTGCCATGAACGGCCACGGCCGGCCGTAGAGGTCGATGGTAGAAACCAGACCCGCAGCATCGCGGGAGGCCAGCGCCGCAATCTCCGCGCTCCGCCCGTCGATGCTCCCGCTGTACACGACTGCGTCCAGCGCATCACCCTTGAGCCGAACCGTCGCCTCGGGCGCGGCGAGCAGGTCTCGATACGTGCCGAGAGCGGCCGAAACCGCGTCACGACCGGAGATGCGCAGCGCTTTCAGCGGCATCGCGAGGGATACCTCTTCTGCAAGCGCCGATGGAGTCTGTCCCAGTAGTGCGTCAGGCAACGGATCCGACATCGTCTTCTCCTTCGTGGTCGCGATCCGGCAGTCCCCAGGCCGTGGTCTCAAGCCTTCGCAGCCGGCGACGCGGGGCCATCGATCTGCAAGGCGGCGCACTGATCCCCGTGCTGCCACCGGATGCCATGCCGGCCCATGCTCTCGACAACGCGCGGGGGCACGGTCGGGACCGGCAAGCGCTGGGCGGGTGTCGTATCCGCGGCGTCAGCGCCTTCCCCCGACGATCCAGAGGTGCTCGGCCATCGCCTCATGGCCTGCCTCATGTCCACACTAGAACATATGCATCTTTACATCAGATGTCGGTCACATGCTTGATCCCGCCCATGTCGTCGAGTAGGCAGCGCGCGCGGACGTGGTCATGACAGTGCCGCCGTCCCGCGGTGCTCGATGTGTCTCCGCACAGGCTGGAGATTCCAGCCTCCCCGGCGATCGAGGCGCGTACGCAGCGTACGAAAGCCTCTACACACTGCTCGCAGCTGCCGCCAGCCAGTTCGACGAGAGCACGCAGTCGAACGGATCGTGGCCACCACCACGGGCCCGCGGCAGCCAGTGCCTGCCCGCCTGCGATCGGGCGGACAGAGGCGCATCCTGGGAGGAGGCCAATGAGCGGCGGCGGGACGGCGAGGGGTTCCCGCAAGCGGCAGGGACCGTCCGTGCCGAGGTAAGGAGCAGGTCATGTCAGTCCTGCGATTCCACATGAACTCCCCGATGAACCCCTCGGAGGTGATGGACGTACTCACCGACTTCAGCCCCGCGCGGGCCGAGGAATGGCCCACGATCGACGCGGAACACTTCACGGTCCATGAGCGGGGCGCAACGTGGGCCGACGTGACCGAGGGAACGGACAGCTCGTGGGAGCGCGCACGCTACGAATGGGATCCCGCGGCGAACAAGGTCACCGCCACCACGCTCGACTCGAAGGTCTTCGGCCCGGGCGGCGGATGGGAGTTCCGGATGACGCCCGAGGGTGAGGGCACACGCGTCGACATCCAGCTCGCCCGGGAACACCCCGACACCTTCAAGGGCAAAATGCTGAACACCATCCTGCCCTTCGCGGCGCCGGTCTTCCGCAAGACCTTCAAGGGGCCCCTGAAGAGCACGTAGCCGTAAGCCCCCACACTGACTATTCGGAAAACCCTCATCGATCGCGACCCTCGACCAAAGGCGCGATCTGTCAGGGCAGGGCGGACTGCTCATCCTCACCCACAGCGGCGCCTTGGACCTGTGGTGCCCAGCGCGCCACGTTGGTTCCGCCAAGCTCCTGCGCCGCAGAGGCTCGCCAAGTGCGGCACATGCGCTGCACCTTCGCGCTCCCGCGGGTAGAGAGCACGAGCACTGCGACCTGCAGCGCCTGCTACAAACGGCACAGCGCGCGAAGCCAACCTTCTGGTCAACGGTCCGTGCGCATGCCGATCTTGCCTAGTGCTCGGTGTCTTCGACGGCGGCTTTGATGCCGCGCAGTGCCTCCCTTAGCCCCTCGTCGACCTGGTCACCTTCGGTGCGTTCCGTGTGCAGCTCGACGCTCAGGCGGGACGTGATGTCGTTTTCGCCCCGGCCGACATGGAGGCAGCCATGGTATTCGTGGGGCCCGGGTGCGCCCCATTCCAGGGTTTTTCCCTGCTCGAGGACGCGGATCCAGGCCTCGCTGGTGACGTCCTGCTCCGGCGCGTCCTCGGGGTCGATATGCGCGGTGACCGCGACCCGGTCGCCGCCCTGCCCATCGTCTCCGCGCCGGACAGATGGACGCGGGCCGCGAGGATGGTGTCCGTGGCTGCGGTGAAGGACAGCAGCCCGGCCGGCCGGGCGAGCGGTCCAGTCCGGCCCACGGGGTCGGGGTGCGTGTGCTGGAGCCGGATCAGGGCGTGCCACAGGCTGCCCGGCAGGTCCGAGTCGGGTGCTTCTTCTCTGCTGCGTCTCATGAACCCTGTCTACGGGCCGGCACAGACGTGCAGCCGTGTACGGCCTCTTGTGTCCCGGGCGGTGGCGTCCCAACTTCGAGAGCTGTCCCGCCGGGCGGGAACCGGGCCGGGGCAGCAACTGCGCGCGGTGGAGAAGGGCCAGCGGTCCCCACTCGCTGTGCTGGCGCAGCAAGCCGTCCCGGCCTGACCCACGCGGTGCGGCCCACGAGGAGGCTTACCCCACCCGGGGTGGGGGGGGGGCCGCCTCCGGAGCCCGCCCGTTTGGGCACGGGGGCCCGCGGGGGGGGGGGGGGGGGGCGGCGCCCCGAAAGGAGAAGGGGGGGGC
>NZ_JBHXSL010000050.1:0-40752 GCF_042714725.1 Streptomyces sp. NPDC058685 | reverse complement strand
GCCATTTACCAGAACCCCCCGGAAATCCCCTAAACATGGGTCGGGGGGTGCTGTGATTGTTTTTACCTCGCGGGGGGCGCCCCCGGGGGCGCTTCCCCCACGCCTGTTGCGTGGGGAAGCCTCCTCGTCTCCGGCACGTTTGCCTCAGCGGGCCAGGCGGTTCGGGGTGCCGGGCGCGGCGCCGATCTCGTAGCAGGGCTCGGCGCGCTTCAGCCGGGGCAGGGTGTTCACCCACACCGCGGATGGCGACCTGAACGTCGGCGGTCAGCGCCTGGCGGCGGTTGTCGAGCAGGCGCTCCGCCTTGCCCGCCAGGACAACATGCAGCCGCGGGAAGCGCTCCGAGCGGGTGTAGCGGTGGCGCTGCCAGAACGGGAACGTGCGGCCGTTGGTGCCGCAGGTTCCCTCCCAGACGCGGTGCCCGGCGTAATGGGCCGTGATGCGCTTACCGACCGGTTCCCGTTCGATGATCAGTTCCTCGGTGATGGCCTGGACGATCTCCAGTCCGAAGCACGAGGGTGGCCGTCACACCCCCTTCTTCAACAATTGCCGCCCGCTGTTCCACTTCCTTACCACGGACGTGACCGCCGTTGTGACCCTCCCCGAGGGCGCACCGAGATGGTCATGCCGGGCAACAACACCGTCATGACGGTCAAGCTGATCCGGCCCGTCGCCATGGAGGAGGGCCTGAAGTTCGCAGGATGGCCATCGGGCGATCCAGCCGCCCGCGACGTCGGGCAGTGCATCGTGCTCGTCGTACCGGCCCATGAGTTCGGGGTGCAGTGCCCGGGCCTCGGTGGGCCAGTCCTCTCGCGGGTCGACCAGGCCGGTACCAACCTCAGAGCGTGGGCGAAGCTGCAGTTCGGTCACCACGATCCCCCCACGACACCTTTCGGGAGTACGACCGCTCCCAGACCTCGCCAAGCCGGGACCGGCACTCAAGCTCAAGGGTGATCAGTGCTGTCTCATTTGGAAAGAACAGCAGAACTCCGACCACTGCTTCGCCACCTGTGGCCATGGGACCGATGTCGAGCTCCTCTTCTTGGTCATATCCGGAACGAGTGGTGAGGTTGAGACCACCTCGCATCCCTTCAACCGCTCCGTCGGCACTGGATGCGCTAACAAGGACGGTGTCGAGCGCCGGCCCCGCCGTCTGCCGCAACGTCAGGGACACGTACGGCGGATCAGAGGCAGTGTGGACGGATACGTCCTCGATGGCGAACTGCGGCCCGCGAGCCTCGAAGCGCTCGCCCTCCTCGCCCTCGATCTGGCGGCGCATCAGGGCCACCTGCTCCTTGGCCGCCGTCGCCTGCTCCTCGGCCAAGCGGGCGGCACTCTTGGCGATGTGCGCCTGCCACGCTGCATAGCTCGTCCCGACGACACCGACGCCGACCGCCGCTATGGCGGCGATGAGTTCTCCGTCCACGCTTCCCCTCCTGCCGCGCCGTTGGCGCAGAGCGCGGGCAGCCTATCGGGCATTATCCTTCCGCCTGTTTACGCTTCGGCCGGTACGCTCAACCGACGTGACGACCACCCCGCGCCAGCGCTTCTCCGTCCGCGCCGGCCTGTCGGCCGCCATCGACGACGGCCCGTATGACGACGTCCCGAACCACCTTCGTGAACCCCTGCAGCAATGGGTGCGCGAGGAGCTGTACTCCGGCGGCTATGCGGAGGACGGGAAGGCGCGGCTCATCTGCCTGCGTCTGCGTTTCACTGCCACAGCCCGGGGTTCGTACGTCGACACCCTCAGCGCGAAGACAGGGGCTGATCTGCTCGATGTGGTAGACGCCCTGCTGGCCTATCGGTTCGAACAGAGGGCGGTCCACCCCACTCAGCTGACGGCTCTCAGCGAGATCTTGAACGAGGGCGGCTCGTCGTACCGGATCAACGAGAACCTGGACGGCTCCCGCTTCTGGCTCCGAATCCTCCACGGACACAGGACTGGTCGCGCCTGGGTCCGCCCGTGACGAAAGGGTGCCGGAAGCCCCGTCGGTACGGAACCGCCTTGTCTCCTCCACGGGAAGGGGAGACAAGGACAAGGACCGCAGGAAGCAGCCCCCTCCCCTCTGATCGCTTCCTGCGGTCCTCAATCGCCCGCCGACCAACCGCACACCGGGGCGTGCACGTTCGCGTGATCTGCAGGCACAACGCCAATCCACCCAGGCACCTGGGACGGATCATTCATGACGGCGACACGCTCACCACGTTGCTGTCGCTGCCTGCACGGTGGACCTGGGACGCGCTGCCGGTGCAGGAGCTGCCTGGCGCCGGCCCCGGAACAGCCGGCGCCAGGCAGTAGTGCCGAACCTGCCATGGTTGAGCACTTCTGGGTGGCAGGATCTGCCGCTGCCTGTCAGGGGCGAAGGTCACGCAGCCGAATCGCCGCCGGGCGGCCCCGTGTTCGTTGCACCAGGCTGTGGGCGGTGGCGCTGGACGTGCTCGTTCTGCCACAGCGCTCCGAGGTCGACCTGGCTCACGGTGAGGCCGGTCTCGTATGCCAGTTCCTCGACAGACAGGCAGGTGGGATGTGTCGCGATCACCCGAGCGATTTTCCCCGCCCACAGCTCGGCATTCTCGAACGGACGGCGCCCGTACCGGTCGACCAGCTCCTCCAGATGCTCCGGCGAACATGCCACCACTCTGTGTCTGCCGTCCAGCCACGGATCGTGAACATGGATCGCGGACGAATCACGCACCACGGCGCTGGGCACCGACTCCCCCGGCATCAGCACCCCGCACAGACCACAACGCTCAGGCAGAACCTCCCCACCGCCATCGCCACCGGCGTCCGCGTCACTGAACCTCACCCCTCCTGTCTAACTCTCGGAGCCCACAACCGCCTCCCGTGAGCCTCTAGGCGAAATGAAGCCCCCTGGGCTGCTAGCGGCTGCCCTGCGTGGCACCATCGCGCCCAGTTCAGCTGTACGGCCGCCGTGCACAGGCCGACAGGCTGGAGCACGGAGCCTTCGCGACTCCCGAGCCCGAGTCACGTCCGTGCCTCGTAGTGCTCCCGCAGGCACGCGGGGTAACGAAGCCGGGGCGCACGGGAGCTAGGTGACGCCCTCGTCCCCGTTGCACGACGGCCCGACCGGCTGCCGAGCGGGAGGTATCCAGGCCCTATCGGCCTCCTGCGCGGAGGTGCAGGTGAAAAAGACCTGCTCGAGCCCAGTGATGCGGAAAATCCGATCGACGCGTTCGGGTACCGCAGTGAGGACGAAGATGACGTCGGCCGCCAAGGCGCGGTTGCGGGCGGCGACGAGGACCGAGATGCCTCTGGAGTCGCAGAATGTGAGCTGGGCCAGATCGACGACGAGTTGCTGCCCAGGACGCAGAGCGAGGCCTGGCAGCAGGGTGAGAACGTCAGGCGCGGTGTCGTGGTCCAGGCGTCCCTTGAGTTCGATGACTGGTCCGGCGCGGGTCGTGCGGATGTTCACGTTCAGGCCGGTGATCACTTTTACTCCTCACAGGTGAGCCACGACAGTTGAGTGCGAGACGGTGGCTCCATCGCTCACACTCGTGCAGAAGGAAGACGAAACAGGTCCCGTTCGGCAATGTCGGCAACGCAGATCGTTCAGCTTCTCCACGTAAGTGATTCGGAGCCGATGACCTGTCGGATCGCTGTCGTGGCCGCTGAGTCGCCGAACGAAACACGGCGGAGCCCTGCCGACAGCGCGCGGTGAGGAACTGCGCCGGACGACCGTCTTGCGGCCCTTCTTCCGTCAGGGTGATGCGGACGGCGGCCTCCGCACCGGTGAGGCCGCCGTCCGTCTCGCGTCAGCCCTGGTTCAGCGGCAGCGCGAGGTCGACGACCTGGTGGCCAGCCGGGAAGGCGCCGTAGCCGCTGGCCCGGCCGCTCAGCACATTGACTGTGAACATGCGGTACGAGCCGGACGTCCACAGGGCAGCAAAGCCCTGATTGGTTCCGGTCCGGGGCGAGTAGTAGATGTCGAATCCGGCGGACGGCCCGGCGGTGACTCCAAGGTTGCCGGTGGGGGCGAGGGTGCCGGCATTGGCCGGGGACTGCAGGGAGACACGGTCGTTCACCGTGTCAATGTCGAACAGGCTGGTGGCGGTGGCGGCGTTGAGGTCGTTGTTGGTGTACGCGGCGCCGGTGACCCCCATCGCCGTCGACGGAGGCATGGTCGGGTTGGTCAGCATCCCGTCCACCGTCGTCGTCAACGGTGCGGCCGCGTCGTCGATGTTGTGCCGCAGGTTCTGTCCGGTGTCGCTAATGATCCGCAGGCGGTTCGCCGCAGGGTTGAAGTCCACCCCGAAACGCATCCCCGACAGGGCGACGGTCAGCTGCGAGACCTTCATGGCCTTCGCATTGCGCGTGTTCAGGGTGTAGACGCCGCCCCTGTTCCCGACGCCGTACAGCCGCTCGTTCTGGACACGGAAGTCGATACCGACCAGCTTGGTGTCGCCGGCCAGGCCGGTCACCCTGCCCAGCGACCACGCCCTCGAAGGAGCATGGACGGGGAACTCCACCAGATGCTGATCGGTCGTCAGGCCGATGGCCGACAGGTGACTGCCCGACGCGGCCACAGTGGACTGCCCCGCGCGTTGCGGTGAGATGTCAGCAGAAGCCAGCGCCGGAGCCATCAGCGTGGCAGCGACGGCAGCAGTCGCCACCGCGGCGACAAGACGAGGGGTAGACACAGGTGCCCTCCACAATCAGACGGCCCGCCTCCCATGAGACGAGTCCGCAACGTGGTTCGACACCACAAGAGGAAAGGATGGGTCACATCGCCACTTAACGCCCGAATAGCTCAATACTTCGGCGGTCGCCTTCCGTGGCCGCCGAACCCGCAGACACCAGCCAGGCGAAGGCTTCGGCTGGTCCGTTCAGGAACGCGCCACACTCCGGCCAGGACATCGCGTCCATTCGAGTGATCCGCGGACGGCGCGGCAAGCCATCGAGGCCCCCGAACCGAATCACTCATGGCGGCGGAGGATCCCCCCGGTCTTCTGCCCCCCTGTGCAGGGTAGAAGTGAGACGCTGCCTGCGCAGGCTGCCTGGCGCCGGCCTGGAACCCGGCGTCAGGCAACTCAGTCCCAGAACCCTCAATGGGGTGGTCGACGATCTCCAGAATGCCTGGCAGGCCGCTGCCAGCGGGCGTGCCTACACTGAAATTGAGGTACCCGCGAGGCTGGAGGTCGTCATGATTATTATCGGGTCATCCTGCTGATCATCGGCTTCGTGGCCAGCATCTCCATCTTGACGACCATCGGGATCGTCCTGGTCGTCATCGGACTCATTCTGTGGATCCTCGGGGCAGTCGGGCACGCGGTCGGCGGACGCCGCCACTACTGGTAGACAGTTCTCCACCGCCCTTCGCGCGCCGCACCAGCCCGCTGATCCAACCCACAAGAACGTCGCATGTCTTCCCGCCTGTGACGGCGCGAGGATCGCAGCCGTGCCGGGGTCCCGGGTGTTCCTACCGCCGCTACCACTCCCCTGCCGAACGCGAACGGAACGCTCCCGGCGCGGCCGTGAACGTCGCTGCCGTCACAGCTCCTACCGGGCGGCTGGGAGTGCGTCGCGGGCGAGTTGGGCGATCAGGAGCGCGCCGAAGGCGCGAACGTTGCGCCATACATCACCGCGTGCCGGCTATCCATCGCAATGGAAGGTTTCCGACGCCGCTGCACAGCGACAGCGAGACGCGCATGCTGGAAAGGAAGGGCTTGCCCCCTGGCGCATGTGGGCTTGCCCCGCCGGGTGTGGGCCAATACCTCCGCTGGCACTGCCGACCAGTCCTGCACAGCCATCCGCCTGGGGCCGCAGAGCCCCCGGACAGCCATACCACCGTGCGCTGGCAGGCGACGTGCAGGACGGGGCGGCCCCGCCAATACGGCACGCGTTCGTCAGGGTGCCCAAGGCCCGAGCGTGCCCTTCATCGCATCCGCCATCGCGAACTGCAGCAGCGGGCCGTAGGTGATCCGTCCGACGCCGAGACGGCGAAAGCGCTCAAGATCGTGCTTGGCGGGATGGGCTGTGGAGTTCACGGGAATGGCGACGGCGCCGGTCACCGCCATGAGCAGGTCGTCGTCGTCCTGGATGTTCACCGGGTAGACGCTGTCCGCGCCCGCCTGCTCCAGGGCCCGCAACCGCGTGATCGCCTCGTCGAGGACGCTGGAGGCGTCTTTCGCGTGGAGGAAGAGGTCGGTGCGCCCGTTGACCCAGACCGGGACCCCCGCGTCGTCGGACGCCGCGCGCAGGCCGGCGATGTAGCTCGCGTGCTCCTGTGTGCTGCGCACGCGCCCGTCTTCCGAGTGGACGGTGTCCTCGACGTTGAGACCGGCGCCGCCGATTTCGATGAGTCCGGCGATGAGATCCGCGGGATCCTGCCCGTACCCGGCTTCTAGGTCCACGGACACGGGGACATCGACCGCCGCGATGATCGGCCTAACGGCGGCGAGCACCTCCTCGAAGGTCTGCCCCTCGTGGTCGTCGGCTCCCCGGGAATCGGCGAGCGGATGGCTGCCGATGGTCAGCGCGGGGAATCCGGCGTCGGCTACTGTCCGCGCGGACCAGACGTCCCAGACGGTCGGCAGCACCAGCGGCTTGTGCTCGGCGTGCAGTTGCTTGAGGCGCTCGGCGCGCTCAACGGTCGTACGAAGGTCCATGTCGTGGACGCTACCCCCCGGATCGCCACAAACAACGTGCCGGCGGGGCCTGTCACGGAGTCGCCTATGCGGGCCGTTGTTGCCCAGGGCAACCGGTCCTGCTCGTCGACTAGCTCAACCAGTTCACCGCGCACCAAGCGCAGAGCTGATCACGGTCCGGTAAGTGCAGGACTCAGTCAGAACGAGTGCCTGCTTCTTGATCTCGGTCCACGTCATCGCCAATCCGCCCGGCCTTTGGCTGCGAAGTACAGGTGAAAGAGCCGCATACCTGCGGCGTGTCGAGTGGCGGGAGCGGTTGTGGTGGAGCAGCGAAAGGTGGCGGTCATCGGCGCCGGTGTAGCGGGCCTGACGGCCGCCCACATCCTGGCGTCCTCGTGCGAGGTGACCTTGTACGAGGCCGACGGGCGCCTCGGCGGCCACGCCCACACCCGTGAACTCCCCAGAGCCGACGGGCAGACGGTGGCGGTGGACTCGGGGTTCATCGTCCACAACGAACGCACCTACCCCACCCTGCTGCGCCTGTTCCACGAGCTCGGGGTCACTACGCAGAACGCTGAGATGAGCATGTCGGTGCGCTGCGACGGCTGCGGGCTGGAATACGCGGGCGCGCGCGGCCCGGCGGCACTGTTCACCGGGCGGGCTGCGCTGCGCGGCCGCTACCTCCGGCTGCTGGCCGAGATTCCTGCGTTCCACCGCGCGGCCCGCCGCCTCCTGGCCGGACACCCGTCCTCACATGTCACGCTGGGGGATTTTCTGCGTCAGGGCCGTTTCTCGCCCTACTTCGTCAGCCATTTCGCTCTCCCCCTGGTGTCGGCGGTGTGGTCCTGCCCGGCACGAACCGCCCTGTCGTACCCGGCTGCCTACCTGTTCACCTTTCTGCAGCACCACGGCCTGCTGTCGATCACCCGGTCCCCGCAGTGGAAGACCGTCACCGGCGGCTCGGCAGCATACGTGACGGCGGCCGCCAAACAGGTGCAACGGGTCTACACCGACAGTCCGGTCCACGCCGTCCAGCGCACCGGACGAGGCGCCCAGGTCACCACCCGCGACGGTGCCACCGACGCCTACGACGCCCTTGTCATCGCCACCCATCCCGACCAGGCACTACACATGCTCGCCGACCCCACCACCGAAGAGAAGCGGCTCCTGGGCGCCTTCACCTATTCCCACAACCCCACGCTCCTGCACACCGACACCAGCATCCTGCCTCGCTCACACCGGGCGCGGGCCTGCTGGAACTACCACCTCACCGACTGCGATCCGTCAACGAAGCCGGCCCGGGTCAGCTACGACATGCGGCGCTTGCAGCAACTGCCCCCGGGAGCCGACTACGTCGTGTCCCTCGGCGGCGAGGACCGCATTGCACCCGACCAGGTCGTGGAACGAATGGTCTACGAACACCCGGTGTACACGCCCACCTCGGTCGCCGCCCAGACGGAACTGCCCCGCCTGAACAACGGAGTGACCGCGTACGCCGGCGCATGGCAGGGCTGGGGCTTCCACGAGGACGGCTGCCGCTCCGGTGTCGTCGCCGCCTCCTCCCTGGGGGCGCGCTGGTGAACAGCACCGGGCAGGCGCCCGCGACGCTGTACGAGTGCGTGGTCGCCCACGTCCGTACCGCGCCGCTGCGCCACGCGTTCCGCCACCGCACCTACCTGTGGTGCGTCGACCTCGACCAACTGCCCGTTCTGCCCCTGCTCGTGCGCCCGTTCGCCCGGTTCGATCCGCGCGACCACTTCAACGGCCGCGCCGTGTCCATCCGCGCCGGACTGGATGAGTTCCTGGCCGCCCAGGGCATCGACCTCGGTGGCGGCCGCGTGGTGATGCTCGCGCACGCCCGGGTGCTCGGCTTGGTCTTCAATCCGCTCACCGCGTACTGGTGCCACGACGCCTCCGGCGCCCTGGTGTGCGTGGTCGCGGAAGTCCACAACACCTACGGACAGCGGCACTGCTATCTGCTCCACACGGACGAGACCGGAGAGGCCACGGTCGAGAAGGCGTTCTACGTCTCGCCGTTCTTCCCGGTCGACGGCCACTACCGGATGCGGATGCCGCTGCCCGGCGCGCGCCTTGCGCTCAGCGTCCATCTCCACACCGACGAGGGCAGGCCGTTCACCGCGACGCTCCGGGGACGCCGTCGCCCCGCCACCACCGGCGCCCTCCTGGCCGCGGCCGTGCGCCGTCCGTGGTCAACCGCCGCCGTCTGGGCGGGTATCCGCAGACACGGCATCCACCTGTTCCTGCGCGGCCTGCCCGTACATCCCCGCCCGCGGTACTCCCCGCAGAAAGACGTCTCACCGTGACAAGCTCCTCCACCGCACCTCACGATCACGCGCGCAGGTCGGCACCAGCCCGCGTTCCGCAACAAGCCCGTGTGTCCTCTGCGCTGCCGCATCGCAGCGCGGTCGACAGCGCGCGCTGGCCGGACGTGGCCCGGCTCCCCTCACCGCGGCCTGGCCAGACCGCCATCGCCCGGCACCTGATCGGCCGGACGCTGAGGAAGCTGGCCCTGGCTACGGATGCGAGGAAGGGTCCCGGACCCGCGTACGCCCATCCCGCCATCACGGTTCACGCCCCGGATGCCTTCTTCCGCCGCATCGGCCGCGACGGCCTCATCGGTTTCGGCGAGTCCTACATGGCTGGCGAATGGGACAGCAACGACTTGTCCGGCCTGCTGACCGTCCTCGCCACGCACGTAGATGACCTGGTACCCGCTCCGCTGCGGCGGCTCCGACCACTGTGGGTGTCCGCCCGCCCCGGCAGCGACCGCAACACACGGCAAGGCGCGCGGCAGAACATTCACCGGCACTACGACCTGTCGAACGACCTGTTCGCCTCTTTCCTCGATCCCACCCTCAGCTACTCTTCCGCCATCTTCACGGCGTTCCCCGCCCGCTTCGACAGCCTGGCCGGCGCCCAGCACCGCAAGATCGACCGACTCCTCGACCTCGCCCAGGTCGGTGAGGGAACACGGCTGCTGGAGATCGGCACCGGCTGGGGTGAGCTCGCCCTGCGGGCCGCCGCCCGCGGCGCCCGCGTCACCACGCTGACGCTCTCAGCCGAACAGGCCGAGCTCGCCCGGGCCCGGATCCAGGCAGCCGGATTCGCGGACCGCGTGGAGATCCAGCTCCGCGACTACCGGGACGTGGAAGGGCGCTACGACGCCGTCATCAGCGTGGAGATGATCGAGGCGGTCGGCGCAGAGTACTGGCCCGCCTACTTCACCGCGCTGGAAGGCGCGCTCGCCTCCGGCGCCAGGATTGCCCTGCAGGCCATCACCATGGGCCACCAGCACATGCTCAACACCGCCGCCACCAACACCTGGATCAGCAAGTACATCTTCCCCGGCGGCCTCATCCCCTCCCGCCGCGCCCTCGCCGAACACGCCGCGGCGGCCGGCTTGCGTACGGTCGCGGACAACGGCTACGGCGAGCACTACGCGGAAACGCTGCGCCTGTGGCGGGGACAGTTCGCGGCCAACGGGCAGACCGTCACCGGCCTCGGGTTCGACCCCGTCTTCCAGCGCATGTGGGACTTCTACCTCGCCTACTCGGAAGCCGGATTCCGCTCCCGCTACCTCGACGTCCGCCAGATCCTCCTCACCCAAGGGACCCGCCGATGAAGCCCGCGGCCGAACGTCTCACCGACCTGATGAGCCTCTTCCTCCCCGGGCCCCTCCCCGTACGGCTGCGAGCCTGGGACGGCAGCGAAGCCGGACCCGCCGAGGCCCCGCTGGTCGTACTGCGTTCCCCCGACGCACTGCGCCGCCTGCTGTGGCAGCCGGGCGAACTGGGGCTCGCCGAGGCCTTCATCAGCGGTGACCTGGACATCGACGGCGACCTCGCCACCGCCCTCTCCCGGGCCGGCCAGACGGTCCGTGAACGGGGAATCACGCGACCGCGACCGCTCCAACTGGCGGCGGCCGCAACCGTCGCCGCCAGGCTCGGCGCGGCCTCACTGCCTCCTCGCCGGCCGGACGGGCGGGCGCGGCTCACCGGCCGTCTCCACAGCTCCTCCCGGGACCGTGCCGCGATCAGCCACCACTACGACCTGTCCAACGACTTCTACGCGCTGCTCCTCGACGAGTCGATGGCCTACTCGTGCGCCTACTGGACCCGTCCCGCCGAACCCGGCTACGGCCTTGCCGAAGCGCAGTGGGACAAGCTGGAGCTGATCTGCCGCAAACTCGGCCTGCGGGCCGGCGACCGGCTCGTCGATGTCGGGTGTGGCTGGGGCTCGCTCGCCGTGCACGCCGCCCGCGAGCACAAGGTCAACGTCACAGCGGTCACCCTGTCGCGGGAACAGCGGGACTTCGTCGCCGAGCGGGCCGTGCGCGAGGGCGTGGCCGACCTGGTGGAGGTCCAGCTGAGGCACTGGCGCCACATCGACGGCGGTGGATACGACGCGGCCACGGCCATCGAGATGGGGGAACATGTCGGCGACGCCGAATACCCCGACTTCGCCACCAAGCTGCACGATGTCCTGCGACCCGAAGGCCGGCTGCTGATCCAGCAGATGTCCCGCGGGGCCAACGCGCCGGGCGGAGGGCCCTTCATCGAAACCTACATCGCCCCCGACATGCACATGCGGCCGGTCGGCCGCACCACCGACCTGCTGGAGAGCGCCGGCCTGGAGGTCCGCTTCGTCGAATCGCTGCGCGAGCACTATGCGGCAACCATCGACGCCTGGCGCAGCCGACTCGAAGACCACGCAGCCCAGTTCGCGGATCTTGTCGGCGAGACCACTCGCAGGGTGTGGCGCCTGTATCTGGCCGGAGCCTCGCTCGCCTTCTCCGAGCGACGTATGGGTGTGGACCAGCTCCTCGCGGTCCGCCCCACCCGCGACGGTGGAGCAGCCATGCCGCCCACCCCCTCCACCTGGTACACGCCGACAGGGCAGAGGTGACCGGCATGGCCTGGGGCGCGCTGGCGACCAACTTTGCCGCCACCGCGGCCGCAGCGGCCGCGGTGCTGCTCGCCACCTTTGTGATCGCCGTCCGCCGCCGGCTGCACCGGATCGTCGACATCGCCTGGGGCATCGCCTTCAGCGCGGTCGCCACGGTCACCTACCTGCTCTCCGCAGGGGAAGGCAACGAGGCCCGGCGGCTCCTCGTCGCCGCGGCGACCATCGTCTGGGGTCTGCGCCTGTCCGCGCACATCGCCCGCCGCTCCCGCGGCCACGGCGAAGACCCGCGCTACACCGCGCTCCTCGACAAGGCGCAAGGAAACCGAACCTGGTACGCGCTACGAACCGTCTACCTTCTCCAGGCCGCTCTGGTGTGGGTGGTCTCCCTTCCCGTCCAGATGGCCTCCTACAGCGCGGAACCCCTGGGCTACCTCGACGCCTTCGGAATCGTGCTGTGGGCGGCAGGACTCGGATTCGAGGCCGTCGGCGACCACCAACTGGCGCGCTTCCGAGCGGATCCCGCGAACAGGGGCCGCATCATGGACCGAGGACTGTGGGGCTGGACCCGCCACCCGAACTACTTCGGCGACAGCCTCGTCTGGTGGGGCCTGTTCATCCTCGCCTGCGGAAGCGCACAGAGCGCGGCCCTCAGCGTGATCTCCCCCGTCGTGATGACGCTGCTGCTCACCGCAGGTAGCGGCAAGCGCCTCCTCGAAAAGCACATGGCCGGCCGGCCCGGCTACGCCGAATACGCCGCCCGCACCAGTGGATTCTTCCCCCTGCCGCCCCACAGCCACCGCTCGAAGCCGGGAGATGACACTTGAACCACCCCCACAACACCTCAAGCGAGGACGGCCCCACGTCCCTAGTCCCGGTCATCGCGCACCCCGAGCCACCGAGGGCGGCGGCAGCGGTACTGCTGCTCCACGGCGGCCGCGCGGACGCGCTGGGACCGCCACCGACACCGAACCTTCCCGGGCTGCGCATGCGGCCCTTCGCCTCGGCAATATCGCGGAACACGGCTCTCGACGACGTACTCGTCGCCCATGTCCGCTACCGCCATCGCGGCTGGAACGGCCACTATGCCCACCCTGTGGCCGACGCTCAACAAGCCCTGGAAGAACTCCGCGCCCTGACCGGCGCGGTTCCGGTCGTCCTCGTAGGGCACTCCATGGGCGCCCGGGCGGCCCTGCGCGCAGCGGCGGACCCCCAGGTCAGGGGCGTGATCGCACTCGCTCCCTGGTGCCCACATGACGAACCCGTCGCCCACCTCGCCAGCCGTTCGATTGTGGCCCTCCACGACGAGGCAGACCGTGTCACCCACGCGACGGACACGTGGTCCCACCTCACCCGCGCCCAGAACGCAGACGCCCAGGTCATGGGCATCCGGATGCCCCGTGGTGGACACGCGATGATCCGCCATGCCCACCTGTGGCACCGCGTCACCGCCGCGGCGACCGCGGCGCTCCTCGGACTCACGCCGCTCCCAGCCGATCTGGCGAGACCATCCACGTGGACTGGTGAGCCCCGCCCACTGCAGGACGTCACCTGTTAGTTCGTCCCGAGAGGAGATGGCCAACCGCCGGATGGCAGCCCAGCTACTGGGACGTCAGGGCGGCCGCGAGCTTCTTCACCGGTCCTGGGAGAGTTTGTACAGCTCAGCGAAGATTCCGCCCGCGTCCAGGAGCGCCTCGAACGTATCGGACTCGGCGATGCGCCCCTGGTCGAGGACGATGATGCGGTCCGCGATCCGGGCGTTCTCCAGGTTGTGCGTCACGAACACGGCGGCCTTGCCCGCGGCGAGCTCCTTGAACCGGCGGATCACCAGGTGCTCGGCACGCGGGTCCATCGCGGACGTCGGCTCGTCCAGCATCAGCATGGCCGCGTCCCTGTAGAACGCCCTGGCGACCGCGATTCTCTGCCACTGCCCGCCGGACAGGTCAGTGCCGCCCCAGTTGGAGCTCGCGACCAGGGTGTCCAGCCCGTACGGGACCTTGTCGACGACGCTGTCCGCGCCGGCCGCCTTCGCCGCGTCCAGCAGCAGGGCGTCGTCTTCGGTGCGGGGCTGGCCGAGGTGGATGTTGGCGCGCAGGTCCATCGGCCAGCGGGTGTAGTCCTGCGGCACCAGGCCGACCTTCGACCACACGCTGTGCGGGTCCGCCTCGGCGAGGTCGGTGCCGTCCCAGGTCACCGTGCCGCCGCCGTTCGCGACCCGCAGCCCCGTGAGCAGAGCGGTCAGCGTGGTCTTGCCGCTGCCGTTCTCCCCGACCAGCGCGATCAGTTCGCCGCGTCGCAGCGTCAGGCTGACGCCGTCGACCGCCGAAGTCTCGGCACCGGGGTAGGTATAGCTGACGTTCTCCGCGCGGATCTCGGCGGGGGCGCCGGCCCGGATCGCTGTGGTGCCGCGTACGGCGCGCAGGGCCTTCGCACGGCGCAGGAACACCTGCCAGTCGTCCAGGTACAGCGAGGTGCGGAAGAGGCGGGCGGCGGCCATGACCAGGGAGGTCAGGGCGCCGGTCGAGGTGCGCACCGCGATGACGGCGGTCGCGGCGATGGCCAGGTCCATCCGCCCGGTGGCCGCCAGCCAGCCGAGCGCGACCCAGGTCGCGCCGAGCATCAGCCCGCTGACGGCCGAGCCGAGCAGCGTGACCCGCAGGACGCGCGGCGCCGCGGCCCGGTGGGTGGCCTTGATCCGGTCGGTGATCTGGCGGTACCAGGTGGTCAGGAAGCCCGCCATGGTGGTGGCGCGGACCTCGGCGGCCGTGCGGCGGTCGGTGGAGTAGTACCGCAGCAGGTAGCGCAGGTGGTTGTCCGAGATGTTCTGGTAGTCCGCCCGGTGCTGGATACGGGCCGTCGTGATCGCCGCCGCCCCCTTGGGCACCACGGCCAGCACCAGAAGAGGCAGAAGCAGAGGGTGAAGAACCGTCAAAACCGAGGCCGCGGCGACGAGCTGCGCGAGCGCGGAGAGCAGGGCCTGGGCGTCACCGATCAGGTTCTCCGTCGCCTCGGCGCCTTTGCCCGCGGCCTGGAGGCGATCGGTGAAGCCGTGCCGGTCGTACGCCTCCAGCTCCACCTCCGGGGCGGCGGCCAGGATCTGGAGGTCCGCCTCGGTGGCGACCTCCGGTGACAGCCGGGCGGAGGCGTACACGGCGAGGGCATCGGCCCCCGCCCGCACGCCGGTGGCGACGGCGACCACGATCAGCGCGGGGGTGGCCGCGCTGACCCGGTCGGCGACCTGGCCGCCGGCGAAGAGGTGGTTCATCGCGCCGGGCAGCGCGCCGAGCGCGGCGGCGGAGGAGACCGCGACGACCAGCTGGCACAGGCCGAGCCACAGCATCGCCGCTCTGTCGGCGGCCCAGCCGAGGCGGGCGGCGGCGGCGAGGGTGCGCGGGAGGCGGGCGGCCATCCGCCACCAGGAAGCGTTCGCGATGTCCTCGAAGTGAGGGTCGCTCTGGTAGCCGACCTGCTGCGGGGAGCCGGAGGTTTTCGGGGCGGGTGAGGACGCGGTCACCCGCCCCATCCTGGTGCGTACGCCGGGACCTCCGGAGGTTTTTGAGCCGAAGTCGCCCGCGTGGTGGACCAGGTGGCTACAGCGCCCGCAGGGCCAGTTCGACGGCCGTGATCAGGAACAGTCCGGTGCGGTAGGGCGCCGCCTCATCGGGGCCGAGGGCCGCCCGCTCGACGGTCTCCGTGAGCACGGCCGCGTCGAGGAACCCCTGCTCGACCAGGTTCAGATCCTTGCCCCAGCTCCGGAGCAACCCGCTGCTGTACTCGTGCACCGCGCGGTTCATCAGGTGCCCGAAGTTCTCCCGGAGCACCGGGTGCACCACCTCGTCCGGCAGGCCGCGGGCGGCGAACCGCTCGGTCAGCAGCTTCTTGTCCCGCTTCCACTCCAGCGGGAGGCGCTAGCCGAAGCGCACCAGTTCGGGATCGGTGAACGGGGCCAGGGTCCACAGGCCCCGGCGCGCGAGGAGCGGGGTGGCGACCTCAAGGGCGACCAGCGCGGTCTCCGGCGCCACCGTGGCCGGGGAGATCCCGGTGTTCACCTCCCCAAGCAGGTCCCGCACCCGCTCGCCGCACCAAGCCGGCGCCTCCGGAGTACGGACCGGTCCGCCGTCCGGCCTTCGTACGCGGGCGACTTCGTCGCCGCCGAACCCGGCGACCACCGCGGTGATGCCGCGCGCCATCAGCGCCTGGGCGAGCGCGTCGGCGGCCTCCAGGTGCGGCTCGTCCAGCGGGCTGATCGCCTCGGGGTGGGCCCGGCGCAGTCGGCCTGGGGCGAGCGGCGGGTGCTCGGCGGCCGGCACGGTGACGTCGGGGGCGAAGCCGGTGTGGTCGATGATCATGCGGCGCCGCGCCTCCTGCTGAGGTCCGGACTCGCCGCCGATCAGCAGCGCCCACGGCGTGATCAGGCCCGGGTGGGCGAGGGCGAGGGAGATGGCGAGGTTGGTGGAGTCCTTCCCGCCCGAGAGCTGCGTGGCGATCCGGGCGGGGGTGAGGGGGCGGCGGGCGTAGATGTGGTCGACGAGCGCCTCGAACGCGTCCACCAGGGCCGGGCCGTCGGTACCTTCGGACAGTTCGGAGGGCTGGGCGTGCTCGGCTGGGGCCGGGTAGACCATGCGCAGGCCCTCGGCGTCCGCGTACGCGGTGGAGCGTTCCGAGAGCCGCTTGATGCTGGTGAACAGGGTGTCGTGGCCGTAGCGGGGGTGCCCGGTCAGCAGCCGCATGACCTCCTTCTCGTCGAGCTTGTCGGGCGCCTGGTGGGCACGGAGGTCCATCAACTGCCACGACCCGTTCAACGTCCCCTTGGCGTGCGCGAGGTAGAGCGGGCACACCCCGCCGAGCCCGGTCCGCAGCCGCACACCGTCCGGGCCCGACTCGATCCATACGGACTGGAGCGGCCACTCCTCGCACTCGGCGACGGCGCGGGCGTACACCGCGGCGTCCACCCTCACCGGCGCCGTCGAGCGCAGCAGCGACGCCCGGCCGACGGCCCGCTCGCGCACCACCATCAGCACGGTGGTGCCGTCCGTGACCGCCCGCGCCTCCTGGGCGGGGTTCGCCAGCGGGCGGATGCGGTCCTCCCCGCGCGCCCAGCAGCCTTCGCCCTGCTCACACCACTGCCACGGCCCCGAGGCCGTCCGCAGATCGACCGTGCACGTCAGCATCCCCTGACTCCCTTCGTTCCTCCGGTGGGCAAGCGACGGGGCCCGCGCGGCTCTCGGCCGGACGCGGGCCCCGGTAGTGCTGGTGGTGCCGGTGGATCAGTCCTCGAACCGGCCCTGGTCCGAGCTCTCCTGCGGCTTCTCCTCGAAGCGCGCGGTGTCACTGGGCACGGCGGTGATCTCCGGCCCGGCGAACACGGACTCCCACGGGCGCGTCTGGTCCTTCATCGCGGTCCCCTTCCACTCGACCCATCCCGTTGACACAACGTCATCGGGCTTCGTCAATCAGTGAACTGGGCAAGGGAGTTGGCGGGTAGCGTACGGAGCGCGCCAAGCCGTATATCCCGTATACGAGGGCGGTCGGCCATGACCCAGCGCACGGCGAACCACCAGCTCAAGAAGCTGATCGACGATTCCGGGCTGGCGTACGACGGCATCGCCCGCGCTGTGAAGGCCGTGGCGTTGGAGAGCGGCCAGCGCCTGGGCACCAACCGGTCGGCCGTCCACCACTGGATCGGGGGCGCCGAACCCTCCGGGCTCACGCCCGGCTATCTGGCCGAAGCGCTCTCCCGCCGGCTGGGCCGCCGGATCACCCGTGAAGACCTCGGACTTGGTTCCCCGGCGGACGGTGAAGATGAAAGCATCGGGCTGACGCTGGACTTCGATCCCATCGAGACGCTTACCGCCATCGGGGAGGCCGACGTGAACCGCCGCCGTTTTCTGGCTGCCTCCGCCTTCTCCCTGGCGGCGGCGACGCTCCCGCTGGAGACCGTCCAGGAAGCCGCCGCCCGCACCCGTATCGTCAGCGGCGGCGCGCTGGCCGGGCACGCTGATGTCGCCGCGGTGCGCGACATGGTGAAGCTCTTCATGGATATGGACGAGAAACACGGCGGCCAGCACGGCCGGGCCGCGTTCGTGCAGTACCTGATCACCGACGTCCGTGACCTGTGCCGGGCCCGTTTCAGCAGCGAAGAGGTCCGCGCAGAGGCGCTGTCCGTCGCCTCCGCCGCAGCTCACTTGTGCGGGTGGAAGGCGTACGACAGCGGTGAGCAGGGCCTCGCTCAGCGGTACTACATGCAGTCGCTGGGGCTCGCTCGGGAGTCCGGAATCCCAGGTCAGGACGGGTTCGTGATGCGGACCATGTCGCAGCAGGGCATGAAGCTGCACCGGCCCGAGCACTGCCTGGCCCTGGCCGAGACTGGATGGGACCGGGCCAAGGGCCGGGTCGACCAGCAGGTCGAGGCACTGTTCGCCGTCACCCACGCGCACGCGCTCGCCAAGACCGGCCAGCGACAAGCCGCACTCGCCGACGTCGACCGCGCCCACGCCGCGCTCGCGGCGGGCGTCGACGACGAGGTGCCGTTGTGGGCTCTGGTGTGGGGACCGCCCGCGGCCACCGTTCATAGCCGGACGGCGAAGGTCTTCGAGACGCTGGGCGACCGCGGCAACTCCGCCCGCAGCTACGCGACCGCCACCGCGAGCCGGCCGGGGGCGACGTACGCGCGGATCATCGCGCTCGACCTCGTCGCCCAGGCCGAGCAGCAGGCCAAGCAGGGCGGCATCGAGCAGGCGTGCGCCACCTGGGGCCGGGCCATCGACACCATGGCCGGGGTGAAGTCCACCCGGACCCTCAAGGCGGTCCGCTCGCTGCGCGGGGACCTGAGCCCGTACCGGGCGCGCGGGGTGCTGGTAGCGGCCGAGCTCGACGAGCGCGCCCGCCTCTTCCTCGCCCACCACCGCTGACGGCGGAGCGGCCGTACGTCAGCTGCTGAACTGATCTCCGGGGCGGGAGGACAGATCCGTGACGGTCCCGCCCCGGTCTGCCTCCTCCGGCGCCGGGTCCCATTCGTAGGTACCGAAGGGGCCCGGCTCGCCGGGTGTGACGCCGAGCTGGGCGGCGCCGCCCTTCGTCCGGTGATAGCTGGGGATCACGCGATGGTCTCCTCGCTCATGTCCTTCATGATGCCGCCGCCCACTGACAAGGCGTCATGAGGCCTGGCGCTGGCCGGGGATGAGCCCCCACGGCCCCGCGTACTCGTCGCCGCACGTCGCGCAGTGGGCGTGCTCCAGGGTGAGCAGCCCCGTGCGGACGGCATCTGACCACAGCGCCCCGGCACACGCCAACTGCACGACCGCTCAACCGAATGCGGCCGCCCGAGCCTGCCCGTGCGCACGATTGAGAACTGGGCCCCGGCGTATGAGGAAAGTGGGCGCAGGGCAACGGTCCCATGTCATCGTCAGCAAGGAAGCACGGTGCCATCGTCCAATCGCCGACTCGATGCCGCAGAGGCATCGAAACAGCCCGACCTGGATCAGCTGATGATCCTGACGGCGCAAGGGGATCAGGAAGCGTTCGCCCAGGTCTACGACCAGGTCAACGGCCGCGTGCTGGGTCTGGCGCTCCGCGTGGTTCGCAACGCTGCCCTGTTTGGCGACGTTGACCTTCTAACCCGTGTAGTGCAGGAAGTTGGCTGAGGTGTGTCAGGTGTACGCCCAGGGATCAGGTGGTGGGGAGTGATACAGGGTCGCGGGACTGTCGGGGACGGGGGCGTAGGGCAGGTCGCTGCGGCGGTGGCGGCCCGACTGACTGTGAGCGTCAAGCGCGTTCGGGGGTAGGAGTCGCCCTTCGGCTGCGAGGTTCTGGGCCCGGAGCAGGAGTGCACTGGCGTCGACGCCGAGTTCCTCTGCCACAGCCTGCAGGTCGAGGCCTGACTGCATGCTCCAGCGAAGGACGGAGTCCATCCCGGCTGTCCAATTGAGCGTCTCTTGTTCGTGGCGGGGGCTGGGAACGGGGGCGCTGATTGTGGGTTCCGGTGTCGGGGTGGGGAATCCGGCCGGTTGGGCAGGTGGTTGAGGCCCTGCGTTCCGGTGCTGTTCCGGCGGCGGATGTGTCGACGGTTCGTGGCCGTCTGGCGTGGCAGGTGTCGTCAGAAGGTGTTCCGCGATGCCGCGGGCGTCGTCTTTGCCGACTGTGCGGCGGGCGACGCGAACTTCCCGCTCTGCCAGGCCCATCAGGTCGGCGACGGCTCCGTCGCTGCCGATGGTGACGGCGAACGCGGCGAGTGTGCGGGTTCGGTGGGCTTGTGCCTCATCGAGGACGGCCTGGGCTTGGCGGACCCGGTCGTCGCTGGTGCAGAACGCCTCTGCCAGGAGGTTGTTGCGTTCCCATAGTTCACGTGGCTCCACGCCGCATCAACGTTTCTGCGCCCAATGGGATACCACAACTGGATGGATTCACACGAAAGGCTTGTTTTCGCGTGAAAGACCAATCCGAGTCGCACCGGTCACAATTTACACAAGTGGGCATCGACGGAATTCCGCATGGCGGCGGTTCACCGCCAGGGACGCCGAGCTGGCGAGTCGGTGTTGGTTTCCTGCTTGCCGTCGCGCGCAGTCGGAGGGTGCGCCTATTCGGGTGATCTGCAGACGTCGCGGCAAGCCCGAAGGGTGGCCCGCGCCGAATAGCTTGGTGGCGGAGGATCCCCCCGGTCTTCTGCCGCCTCCTGTGCACGGTGGACGTGAGACGCTGCCAGCACAGAGCCTGCCTGGCGCCGGTTTGGGACCCGGCGTCAGGCAGGTCAGATGGCCGGCGGCCTCTGCCGCGCTGCCCTGGATTCGCCTCTGCAGCCTTTCTCGCTGCGACTTCGGCTCTCGGCATGCCCGAGCGTTCTTCGCTCGCGCAATACATTTCACTTGCTCAGGCCTTGAGTAGAAAGTCTGGTTTCCACTGACTGCATCATTTGAGATGCGGCACGTCGACGCGCACATTCTCTTATTGCGCATGCATTGCAATAAGCCCTGTCCACTCATTCGGGCTAAACAGGGCGGTGCGTGTCGTAGTTTTCGATTGGCTATCTTTTTCTGCGGTGTAAGGCCCCCGGCCAGGGGTTTTGGCCCACGAGCATGGGGCTGCCGTGCTCACCCGTCTTGCAATCTGTCTCTGGGGCGGAGCCGTGACGTGCTTTCCTTCGGTCGGCGCGCACCGAGCGTGACGACGGTGCGCATGGTCAGCAGGTGATGGCGCTGTCGCTGGTGCCTGAAGGATCTGCTCTCTGACCTTGCGGCCACCCCACCT
Organism: Streptomyces sp. NPDC058685; assembly: GCF_042714725.1. Lineage (NCBI taxonomy): Bacteria > Bacillati > Actinomycetota > Actinomycetes > Kitasatosporales > Streptomycetaceae > Streptomyces > Streptomyces sp. NPDC058685. The sequence continues at coordinate 19,982 of NZ_JBHXSL010000050.1, read as the reverse complement.
GACGTCCCCGTTCGGCATGCTCCGCCGGAGCGCGGCCGGGCAGGGTTCGCAGTCGAGAGGATCAGCCTTGAAGTCCACTTCCGCACGGCCTCGTTCGCGGCGTGTGCTCGATCAGTCCCTCCTCGTTCTGGGCGCGGGCGCCCTGGCGACCGGCCTCGCTGCCATGACTCTGGCTCCCGGGGTCAGTGCTGCATCCAGCCATCGTGAGGCGCCGCTCATCGCGGGCGACCCACGGGCGGACAACACGGACGTGTACGCGTTCACCAGCCCTGACAAGTCCGACACGGTTACGTTGCTGGCGAACTGGCTTCCGTTCGAGGAGCCCAACGGCGGCCCGAACTTCTACCCGTTCGCGGACGACGCCCGCTACAACATCAAGATCGACAACAACGGTGACGGAAACGCTGACGTCACGTACACCTGGCGCTTCCGCAGCAGCTACCGCGATAGCGCGAACCAGTTCCTGTACAACACCGGACAGGTCACGTCGCTCAACGACCCGGACCTGAACTTCCGGCAGGTCTACGACTTGGTCCTGACGGCCGGCGGCAGGTCCACTGTGCTCCTGTCCGGCGTACCGGCGGCACCCTCCCGTGTGGGTCCGGCGTCGATGCCCAACTACACGGCCCTGCGCAACCAGGCCATCGTCAACCTACCGGGCGGCGGAAAGACGTACGCCGGTCAGGCGGAGGACCCGTTCTTCGCCGATCTGCGGGTCTTCGACCTGCTGTACGGAGGCAACCTGTCCGAGCGTGGCCAGGACACCCTGGCCGGGTACAACGTCAACTCCGTCGCAATTCAGGTTCCGAAGAGGCTGCTTGCGCTGAAGGGGAACTCCTCGCGCAACCCGGTGATCGGCGTGTGGTCGACGACCGACCGGCAGGGTGTGCAGGTCTCCGATTCCCGCACGCAGCACGGTGGCAAGTGGAAGCAGGTCTCGCGGCTGGGTAACCCGCTGGTCAACGAGGTCGTTGTCCCCCTGAAGTTCAAGGACGCCTTCAACACCCTGAACCCGAGCCAGGACCGCACGGTCCAGCCGGTGGTGGACAAGGTCCTCGACCCGATCCTGCCCAAGCTGATCCAGAAGGTCTACGGCGTCCCGGCCCCGGCCACTCCGCGCAAGGACCTGTTCGAGATCTACCTGACGGGCATCTGCAAGGCGTGCGGTCCCATCAAGGCCGACCTCAACGCCCACCGCCTGAACCGCGACGCCAACCTGCGCACGATCGTGCCGGCGGAGGAACTGCGCCTGAACATGGCGGTGCCGCCCACCGCCAACCCCAACCGCTACGGCGTCCTCGCCGGTGACCTGGCCGGCTTCCCCAACGGCCGCCGCCTCACCGACGACGCCATCGACATCTCCCTCCAGGCCGTCGAGGGCGCCGCCCAGACCGGGCAGCTCGTCCCGGCCCTGGCCGACGGCGACAAGGTCAACACCAACGAGGTGCCGTTCGGCGTGTCCTTCCCCTACCTGGCGCTCCCGCACACCAAGTCCGTCAACAGCGGCCCGAACGCACCCGAGATGTCCACCACCAAGAACGCCGCCGCCCTCGGCGGCCTGGGCGCGGTCCTCCTCGGCTTCGGCGGCTTCCGCCTGTACCGCAGCCGCAGTCGCAGTCGCAGTCGCAAGACCAGCTGATTCGACTCGCCCCGGGTGGGAGATGGAACTGTTCTTCACGCCTCCCGCCCGGGGCATCCGCACCCATTCCACCGCCCGGGGAGGATCCTGTGTACCGGCCCGAAGACGAACCCGCCCCGACCGGGCAGCGCAGACACCTGCGCAACACCGTGATCACCATCGCCCTCGGACTGGTGATGTTCACCGTCGGCGCCGTCGGCCTCTCTCCCTCGACGACAGGCTCGCGTGATGCCACCGCCGCAGCTGCGGCTTCCGCCGACCCGGCCCGGGGCATCGAAGCGCTGCGTGAGCGAGTGAAGCGGCTGCCGAAGGACCACGTCAGCTGGGCGGACCTCGGCATGGCCCTGGTCCAGCAGGCCCGCACGACCGCCGACCAAACCGCCTACGCCCAGGCGGAGACGGCCCTGCGCCGTTCACTGGCCCTCGAGCGAAGCGACAACCTGCATGCCGAGATCGGCATGGGCGCGCTGGCCGCCGCCCGCCACGAATTCCGCGATGCCCTGGCCTGGGCGCGCAAAGCTGTCGCGACCAGCCCTTCGACGCCGGCCGCCTACGGCGTACTCGCTGACGCCTACACCCAGCTCGGCCGATACAAGGAGGCGGAGGCGGCGGTCCAGAAAATGGCCGACCTGCGCCCGGACAGCCCCGCCCTGGCCCGCGCCTCCTACGTCTTCGAACTGCGAGGCGACACCGTTCAGGCCACGGCGCTGATGGAACGCGCGCTGCGGGCGGCCGGAACACCCGGGGAGCGCGCCTTCGCCCACACGCACTTGTCCTCCCTCGCCCTCGACACCGGCGATGCGGCCACCGCCCTGCGCCAGGCGCAGGAGGGGCTGGTCCTCGCACCACACGATCCGGGCCTGCTGGAGGCCCGGGCCAAGGGCCACGCGGCCACACGTCACACGGCCCAGGCTGTCTCCGACTACACCGCAGCGGTCGCAGCAGCCCCGCTTGCGCCGTATGTCCTGGGGCTCGGTGAACTCCAGCAGTCCCTCGGCCACTCCGCAGAGGCAGACGCCCAGTACGCGGTCCTGCGCGCCCAGGAGATGATCCGCAGAGCCGGCCGCACCCCAGCAGATGTCGACGCGATCTACTTCGAAGCCGACCACGGCGACCCCCACGACGCCGTGACCATGGCGGAAGCCGCCGTGCGGGAGCGTCCGTTCATCGCCGTCCACGACGCCTACGCCTGGGCCCTGCACCGCGCCGGACGCGACGAAAAGGCCCTCGAACAGGCCGATATGGCTCTCGCGCTGGGCACCCGCAGCGCGCTCTTCCTGTACCACCGCGGCATCATCCATCAGGCCCTCGGTGACACCACGTCAGCCCGGCGCGACCTTGACCAGGCCCTGGCCACCGACCCGCACTTCCACCCCCTGCACGCCGCACAGGCGCGCAACACCCTCCGGCGAATCGACAACGCCTCGTGAACACTCCAAGCCGCCGACGCCTGGCGATCGCACCGCTCGTAGCCACCCTGCTCATCGCACCCCAAATCGCGGCAGCTCCGTCGGCCGCCGCGCACCCTCTGGGGAATTTCACCGTCAACTACTCCACCGCGCTGACGCTGCGCCCCACGAGGGTCGAGGCGGTGGTCGTGGTCGACCACGCCGAGATCGCAGCAGCCCAGCAGCGCCCGCTCATCGACCAGGACCACGACGGGACCGTCACCGCTCCCGAGCAAGCTGAGTACGCGCGCACAGCGTGCTCTACGCTCGGCCCGCAGCTGAGCGTTGACATCGACGGTGAGAAAGCCGACTGGAAGCAGGGCACCAGCAGCCTGAGTTTCCATCCCGGCGAAGCCGGCCTGAAGACCAGCAGGCTCACCTGCAGCTTGGTCAGTGCAGCGAGCCTGGCCGCGCCCTCCGACATCCGGGCCGTCACCCACTACGACCGCCGGCGTATCGGCTGGCACGAGATCACCGCCACCAGCATCGGTGTCACCCTCGCCCACTCCACCGTCCCCGCCGTCTCATCCACCGGCCAGCTACGCCACTACCCGCAAGATCCTCTCGTTGCCCCCCTCGACCAGCGAACGGCCGAACTGACAGCAATGCCCGGCGGAGGAACGGCCGCCCGGATCGTGCCCCCGGGCCTGCCGGGCGCCGGGCCCGTGACCACCGTGCTGAACAAGGACACGCTGGTCGGCAGCCGCGAACTGACCCTTCCCGTGGGCCTCCTCGCACTGCTCCTCGCGGTGATCCTCGGCGCCTCCCACGCGGCACTGCCCGGCCACGGAAAGACGATCATGGCCGCCTACCTGGCCGGCCGCCGCGGAACACCACGCGACGCCGTCACCGTCGGCGCCACCGTCACCGTCACCCACACCACGGGCGTTCTCATCCTGGGCCTCGCCCTCCCCGTCGCCACCCACCTCGCCGGGGAGACCGTCCTCGCCTGGCTTGGCCTGGCAAGCGGTCTCCTCGTCACCGCCATCGGCACCCGGCTCCTCTACTGCACCCTCCGCGGCCAAGCCCCGCACGTTCACAGCCACAGCCACGATCGTCATCACGACGACGGGCACGAGCACGATCACCACGACGGGCACGGGCACTCCCACAGCCATGAGCCGCTGCCCGGGCTACCCCGGTCACGCCGCGCACCGGAGGAAGCCACACCGGACGGCGGCACCACAGTCATGACCAAACCGCCGGCAGCACGCCCCCACCACCACCACCGCGCCGGCGAAACCGCTGCTCATACGCACACGACCGGCCGACACGGACGGTGGGCCCTGATCGGCATGGGTATCGCCGGCGGCCTCGTCCCCAGCCCGTCCGCACTGATCGTCCTCCTCGGCGCCGTCGCCCTCGGCCGGACCGCCTTCGGAATCCTCCTCGTCCTCGGCTACGGACTCGGCATGGCAGCCACCCTCACCCTCGCGGGTCTCCTCCTCGTGCGCGTCCAGGACCGCATCACCGCCCGCACCGCCCACCGCGCCTCAGCAAGACTCAAGACACTCGCGCGCATCGGCCCCGCCGCCACCGCAGCACTCGTCCTCCTCGTCGGCATCGGCCTTGCCGCACGCGCCGTCACCAGCCTGTGAACAGGCCGCAGCGCACCCACGGCACGACCCGCGCGAGCAGATGGCGTCCCCTGATCGACAGTACCGGGCTCAAGTCGGCTGACCGGTCGGGCACATGGGGCTCTCCGCTCGTCCCGTCCCGGTGGAGCCCCCCGCACCACCGGGCCAGCTGTCGCGTGTCCGGTGCCGCCTCCTGCGTCGTCCCGCGGCGAGGATGTAGCAGACTGCGGCCGAGAGGGCCCGCGGCCCGGCGCGGGGCGGCGGCAAATCATGATCCGAGCCGTAGCGTTGGCGACATGCGAGTACTCGTTACCGGAGGCGCGGGCTTCATCGGCACGCACATCGCCGCTTCCCTCACCGCGCGGGGCCACGATCCGGTCATCCTCGACGCCCTTCTCCCCTCGGCCCATGGCGTAGCCCCGCCGATGACTGCCGACGCCGAGTCGATCCGGGCTGATGTCCGGGATCGCGAAGACGTGACACGGGCACTGCGCGGCATCGACGCGGTCTGCCACCAGGCGGCGATGGTCGGCCTGGGCAAGGACTTCGCCGACGCACCCGAGTACATCTCCTGCAATGACCTGGGCACGGCGGTGCTGCTCGCGGCGATGGCGGAGGCCGGGGCCCGTGAGCTGGTGCTGGCCTCATCGATGGTCGTGTACGGGGAGGGCCGCTACGACTGCCCGATGCACGGCCAAGTCCGACCCGGCCCACGGCCAGTAACAGCGCTGGAGGCCTGCCGGTTCGAGCCCGAATGCCCCCTCTGCGGCCGGGAGCTGACACCCGGTCTGGTGGGCGAGGACTCCCCCGCCGATCCGCGCAACGTCTACGCGACGACCAAACTCGCTCAGGAGCATCTGTCGGCTGCGTGGGCGCGCGCGACGGGCGGCAGGGCTGTCGCACTGCGCTACCACAACGTGTACGGACCGGGGATGCCGCGCGACACCCCGTACGCAGGGGTGGCCTCCTTCTTCCGTTCGGCGTTGGAGCGCGGCGAGGCGCCCCGCGTCTTCGAGGACGGGCGCCAGCGGCGGGACTTCGTGCACGTACGCGATGTCGCGGACGCCAATGTGCTGGCGCTGGAGGCGGTGGGCAACCGGGAGCCGGGCGTGCTCACCGCGTACAACACGGGCAGCGGAACACCGCACACGGTGGGCGAGATGGCGGGTGCCTTGGCTGCCGCGTACGGGGGGCCGTCCCCGGTGGTGACCGGGGAGTTCCGGCTCGGCGACGTACGCCACATCACTGCCGACTCGTCCCGTCTGAAGGCCGAGCTGGGCTGGAAGCCAGTGGTCGGTTTCGCCGAGGGCATGGCGGAGTTCTCGACGGCCGGGCTGCGGGGTGCGCCCGCGTGAATGCCTCCGTGGATGTGGTCCTGCCGTGCCTGAACGAGGCACAGGCCCTTCCCTGGGTCCTGGCACGGATTCCGGCCGGGTGGCGGGCGATCGTGGTCGACAATGGCTCCTCGGACGGTTCCGCGGAGCTGGCGCGGTCGCTGGGCGCGACCGTGGTCGAGGAGCGGCGCCGTGGATTCGGCGCCGCCTGCCATGCCGGACTGCTGGCCGCCGGCGCGGAGTACGTCTGCTTCTGCGACTGCGACGCATCACTGGCCCCCGACCTCCTGCCCGAGTTCGTGCAGCGAGTCGCCGACGGGGAATCGGACCTGGTCCTGGGCCGGCGACGGCCCCAGGCGCACGGTGCCTGGCCCCTGCACGCCCGCGCCGGGAATCTAGCACTGGTGCGCATGCTGCGCCGCCGCACCGGACTGTCGCTCCGGGACCTCGGCCCGATGCGGGCAGCGCGCCGCAAGGACCTCCTGGGCCTCAACCTCACCGACCGGCGTAGCGGATACCCGCTGCAGATGGTCGTCCGCGCGGCCGACGCGGGCTGGCGGGTGACGGAGCTGGACGTGCCGTATCTGCCCCGGACGGGGAAGTCGAAGGTCACCGGGACCTGGCGGGGAACGTGGCAGGCGGTGCGCGACATGCGGGCGGTCCTTTCGGAACCGGCCGGGGAGAGGGCATGACCACGCTGCTCGTCATCGCGAAGGAGCCCGTGCCGGGGCGGGTCAAGACCCGGCTCACCCCCTGGTGGACAGCCGAGGAGGCCGCCCGCCTGGCCGAGGCGGCGCTATCCGACACCCTGGACGCGGTACGGGCCACTCCGGCAGCGCGGCGTGTCCTCGTCCTCGACGGAGCGCCCGGTGCCTGGTTGCCGACCGGTATCGACGTCGTGCCGCAGATCGGGGGCGGGTTGGACGAGCGGCTGGCCGCCGCCTTCGCGGCTTGTTCGGGACCGGCGCTGCTGATCGGTATGGACACCCCACAAGCGACTCCCGCGCTCCTGGCCCAAGGGCTGGAACTCGCCAGGGGCGGCGCCGTGATCGGGCCTGCCGAGGACGGTGGATTCTGGGCGCTCGGCCTGGCGGATCCCGATCCGGGCCTGCTGTTGGGCGTGCCGATGTCGGTGCCGGAGACCGGCGCCGTGCAGCGGCGGCTGGTCGATGCGGGGCTGACGGTGCGCGACCTTCCCCGGCTGCGGGACGTCGACACGGCCGGCGACGCGCGGGCGGTGGCGGCCGAAACGCCGGGCAGCCGCTTCGCCGCGGCAGTGGCGCGGCTTGCCGGTACAACAGCTCGATGACCACGACAGTCCCCACCAGAACGCCGCCCGTCACCGCGTGGCCGGCGGATCTGCCCTCCGGTGTTCTGTCCCGTACTGTGCCCCGGGATGGGGCCGCGCGGTGACGTCCATGCCGTCGCCTGCGGCCGGTGCCATTTCGCTTCCGTGGTGCGAGGATCCCTACGCCGTCGCGTTGCGCTCCGGATCCGGGCCGCTCTACCTGCGGCGGCCCGACGGGTCCCGGCTGCCGCTCGACATCGAACGCTGGTGCGCCCGGGCGGACGCCGCCGACCGGACCGTGCTGCGCCGCTGTATCGGCCCGGTGCTGGACATCGGCTGCGGACCCGGCCGGATAGTGGCCGAACTGGCCCGTGCAGGAAGTGCGGTGCTCGGCATCGACCCCTCCCCTGCCGCCGTCGTACGGACCCGCAGTCTGGGCGGTGCGGCGCTGCTGCGGTCGGTGTTCGATCCGCTCCCGGGCGAGGGGCTGTGGCGCAGCGCCCTGCTGATGGACGGCAACATCGGGCTGGGCGGCGACCCGGTCATGCTGCTCGCCCGTGTCCAGGAGCTGCTCGCGCCGGGCGGTGTGCTGGTCGCGGAGGCCGCATGCGCGGAGGTGGAGGAAGAGGTCGAGGTCTGTCTGGAGAACGGTGCCGGCGGGCGGAGCTCCCCGTTCCCCTGGGCCCGGCTCGGCCCGGCCGCGATGCGGCGCCGCGCCGAGCGTGCGGGCTGGACGGTGACCGGACAGTGGAAGGCCTCGGGCCGTCCGTTCCTGACCCTCACCTCACGCTGACATCCAAGCCCCCCCGCAGGTAATTGGCCGTCACCAGCCCGTGAACAGCAGGTGGTTGATCGCGAGGGCCACGAAGGCCTGCACGGCAAGCCACCAGCGATGACTGCGCCGGGCCAGCAACGCGGCCGTGGGCAGCAGCCACAGGGTGAACGGGAGCCAGATGCGTTCGGTCTCCGCCTTGCTCATGCCTGACAGGTCGGCGAGGAGGATCGCACACCCGGCACCTGCCACCAGCAGCACCAGTGCGGCCGTCCCGTGCGCCGGTGTCCTCCGCAGCCCGCGGGCGGCAGCCGGCAGGGCGACAGCGACTCTGCGCAGTCCCGCGGCCGTCGCCAGTCCAACCGTCAGCACGTTCGCGGCGAGGTTGCCCCAGACGAAGTAGCCGTACGGGCGGATCCCCGCCGCGCCCTGGTAGTAGCGCTCGACGAGCGTGACGTAGCCGTCGGGCCACCAGAATCCGGCCGTCGTGAAACCGGTGAACCACGGCAGCACGCCCAGCAGCACCCACGGCAGCGGACGCAACGTCCGGGTCGCCAGCAGCACCGCGGCCCCGATCAGCCCGACCAGCACCAGCCCGTAGGACAGGTAACAGAGCAGGCCGAACAGCAGGCCGGAACATACGGCCACTGGTCGTGGGTGCCGTGCCGTGCGGGTGGCGGCGAGGGCGAGCAGCGCGAGCGCCCAGGCCGCGACGGCGGTGAAGTAGCCGTCCGCGGAAACCGCGAGCCAGACCGCAGCGGGCGACAGGACGGCGAACGGAGCGACGCGGCGGGCCATCTTCTCGCCGCACAGCGCGCGCACGGTCACCAGCACCGCGACGGCGGCGGACGAGGCGGCCGTGATGGTGAAGGCGGCGGCCCAGGCACCGCCGGACAGGCCGACCCAGTCGAGCAGCACGTAGGTCAGCAGCGCGCCCGGCGGATGGCCCGCCACGTCAGGAACCCAGTTGTCGGGAGATCCCAGCAGGATGTGGTCGGTGAAGGTGGCGAGGAAGTGACCGACGTCGTCAACCCTGGGGACTTCCTGCAGGTACTCGTAACCGGTGGTCAGCCGGCGGGCCACACCCTCGTTCCAGCCGTCGACCAGGGCCAGGGACCAGCACCACGCCATCGACCCGCCCCACGCCGCCCACAGCAGTAGCCGCCACCGGGCCCGGAGAGCCGCGGTGGGCCCGTAGGCGACGACGAGCACCGCCACGGCCAGCGCAGCCGGTGTACCAGGGCCGGTGTGCGGACGCCACGTCGCGTACAGCGGCGGCCAGCCCAGGTGCAGGACGTCGTACGCGAATTGCAGATGGCGGCCGATCACCACGGACAGCGTGAAAAGCAGCACGGCGACCGCGACGGCAACAAGATCCATGAACAGACCATCCCCGGCGTGCTGGACGGCCGAAGGCTGGGACGCAGGGCGCGTTTCCCACGACTGCTGGGGCGGGTCACTCACCGGGCCACCGTAGCGACGAGCCCCCGGCCGCCCCGGCGCAGCGAGCGGATGTCACCAGGCCGTCAGATCTGCCGGCGAAAGCACCTCACCCAAACGGCCGCTCAGACGTCACAGACGTCACAGACGTCACAGACGTCACCGACTCGGCAGCGTCCTGCCGACCGATCACGGGGCGGCTGACATAGCGTCGGAGCCGGCCCCGTTGGTGGGCACCAGCCCCCAGGGTGAAAGGGAACCGCCACGCCATGCACGACAACGCCGCCGGGGGCGAAGAGGAAGAACCGAAGCCGCCGCACGAGCGGAACGGCGACAAGCCGGAACCTACCCCGGCGCCTCCCGGCACTGCGCGAAAGGGGGATCCGGCGGCACCCGCCACGCCACGAGCCGGCGACGACGCCGCGCCAGCGGAGGACGAGCACCACGCGCCGGACACCGGGCCGTCGGCCACACAGCCCGCACCCGCGGAGCCGCAGCCCTCGCAGCACCCGGACAATCCGCCACCGGACAGCGGGCCGAAGCCGGAACCCGCAACGAGACTACCAGCGCAGCAGACACAGATCCCGGGGCCGGGGCAGGAGCCGGGGTCCACGCGCGCACCCCGGACACGACCCGCGGCAGGAGCGACGGCACATACGCAGCGGCGCCGACGCCCCTCCCCCGCCGCGGCCTTGCGCGCCGCCCTGGCAGGACGGCCGCCGCCCGGACCGTCGCGCCCGGAGTTCTGGCGCAGCCCGCTGCGCGGACCGTGGCTGACCTCCGTCCTCGGGGTCGTCCTGCTCGTCGGACTCACCGTGGTGACCGGGACCGGGATGCTGTCGTACGCCGCCTACAACCCGGGGCTCGGTCCGCCGAACGATATGACCCCCGACAAGGGCCTGCTGGGCTTCTACCTGTTCCCCTGGCCCACTAGCCCGTACTGGCTCTACCGCCTCACGCAGGGCATGCATGTGACGGTCGGTCTGGTCCTGATCCCGGTGCTGCTCGCCAAGCTGTGGTCGGTGATTCCGCGGCTCTTCGCCTGGCCGCCCATCCGGTCCCTCGGCCACGCTCTCGAGCGGATCTCCCTGATCCTCCTGGTCGGTGGCGCACTGTTCGAGTTCGTCACCGGAGTGCTGAACATCCAGCTCGAGTACATCTTCCCCGGGTCCTTCTACCCGCTGCACTTCTACGGCGCCTGGATCTTCCTCGCCGCCCTTGTGGTGCACGTCGCTCTGCGGATGGGCAAGGTGCGAGCGGCCCTGCGCGGCCGGAGCCTGCGCGAGGAACTGCGCACGCCCACCCGGCGTACCAAACCGGAGTCGCCGGACGAAGATGGACTCGTCTCGCCGGCGCCCGCCGCGCCCACGATCTCCCGGCGCGGCGCACTGGGCATGGTGGGGCTGGGCTCCCTGGTGATGCTGGCGGTCACCGCCGGGCAGAGCATCGGAGGAGCCCTGCGCACAACGGCCCTGCTCGCACCACGCGGCCAGAACCCGGGCACGGGCCCGAACGGCTTCCAGATCAACAAGACCGCCGAGGCCCGCGGCATCCGGGAGAGCGATGTCGGGCCGCGCTGGCGACTGACCGTGCGGGGTGCCGGCCGGGAGATCGTCCTCGGCCGCGACCGGCTGCTCACCATGCCGCAGCACACAGCCCACCTGCCGATCGCCTGCGTCGAGGGATGGTCGACAACAGACCAGGAGTGGAGCGGGGTACGGCTGGCCGACCTGGCCGCACTCGCCGGGTACGACACCCAACCGCCCGGCGTCCTGGTGGAGTCGTTGCAGCGGAGCGGTTCGTTCAGGTCCGCCGCACTGCGCGACAACCAGGTCCGCGACCCGGACTCCCTGCTGGCCCTGCGCGTCAACGGCGCCGACCTGTCACTGGACCACGGCTACCCCGCGCGGGTGATCGTCCCGGCCAACCCCGGGGTGCACAACACCAAATGGGTCACGACCCTCACCTTCGGCAATCCCGCGGACACCACGTGAGGGGCCGCGCCGCAGCGGAACCGCTGCGTACCCTGCTGATGCTCGCGTCCTTCGCCGTCACCGCATACGCGGGCCTGCGTCTCCTGGACAATGGGCAGGTCCTCGAACTCGTCCTGTGGTTCGTAGGGGCGGCCCTGCTGCACGACCTGGTCCTGCTGCCGCTCTACAGCCTCGCCGACCGAGCCCTGACCGGCGCACTCCATCGCCGCGGAGCCTCGCCCACACCGGCGGTGAACTACGTACGCGTCCCGGTCTTCCTCTCCGGCATGCTCCTGCTGGTGTGGTTCCCACTGATCCTGCGCACCTCACAACGGTACGAGCCCTACACCACACTGCAGATCGAAGTGTTCCTCTGGCACTGGCTGCTGCTGACCGCCGCGTTCCTCACCGCCTCGGCCCTCACACTCGTGCTACGGACGCTCCCCGCCCACCGCACCAGGCGACGAACAGACCCACCCGGACTCTGAGGAGCCGCGTCAGATCTCACCATTCTTCTGCCGCCTCCTGCATTCCCCGGAGGACTGGACGTCTTCGGCGGTCCGACGCCGCAGAAGAGCCGCCGCTTCCCGCAACACGACGCTCGCCCTGCCTCCATGGTCCTTCGGCCCTACCACCGCCGCCCGCGCCCGTAGGAGTCGAGCGCGCCTGCTCGCCACCTCCGCTGAGACCGAACAGCAATACACGAGTCCGGCCCGCAGAGCGGGGAGCGCTTGCGGGCCGGACCGTGAGCATCCTGCCACACGTAGTAATGTTCCATCCGATAGGCCGCGACTTGACCGCGACATTCTCCCCGCGCCCCGCAACGCGGAATGCCCCATGAACCGGCTCCACCCACAGTGACAGGGCCTGCTGGACAGCAGGGTTTGCGCAGGACCTCGGGCCCGCCCACCAGGCCTGGGCCGGCTTCGGAGCGGCCCAAACTCTCACCGAGTCCGGTGACCAGCATGGACCCGCTTTGCCCTAGCCCAGGATGTCAAGCGTCGTTTGGTACAGCCGGTCCACCTTCAACCGGATGACCACCCGGCGCTCGGCAACCATCTGCTTCAGGAAGGCAGTAGCGTCCTCGGGCCTCGCGGCCTTCGAGACGATACCGAGCATCTCCCGCCCCGCTGCGTCACCAGGCACCGTCGTGATCTCGGAGGCCTCTGCCTCGCCTTCGGCGACCACGAACGAGCACACATCGCCGCCTTGCACGTGCAGCGCCGCACGCGGGTTGCGCCCCAGGGACAGAATCTTGATCCGGTCGGCTTTCGTCGAGAACCGCACCAAGCAGGCTTCGGCGTCCCACGTGTACAGCACGGTGGTCAGGTGGGGATGGCCATTGCGCTTGACGGTGGCGAACGTGCCGAACTGCTGATCGCCAAGCAGGCTGGATAGGGCGCTGTCGGACAGTGGGGGAATGACCGGTCCTTGAGTCATTGCGTGATCAACATCTTCCGCTGCCAGCACTTGATAGACGTCATCAGCCCAACGCCCGAAAAGGGCCCCGGGCGCAGTTCGGGCCGACGCGTCCTCGCGCGCCGTGGTTGAAAGGGGTTCGGGGCTGCACCCGCCGAAGCGGGTGTAGCCCTGAAGAATCAACTGGTTGCCGCATGCAGGCGGTCAGATCAGTCGACGTGGGCCATGCTGTGCGCCATGCCCTTACCGTGCGCAGCGCCGGAGTCGCCGCCGCGGGCTCCGTGACCACCATCGGTCAGCGACGTGTTCCAAGCGTCACCCGTGTCGCCGGTGCTGCCGGTCATGCCCGAGTCACCGGAGCCGGCCCAGGCGCTGTTCTTCTTGTTGTCGTGGTGCTTCCAGCCGTGGTGGCCGCCCCAGCCATTGCTGCCGAGGATGGCGATGGTGCCGGCCTGGTTACGACCGGTCGAACCGGAGTCACCGGAGTCGCCGCTGTTGCCGGACTGGGCCTGGTTGTCGCTGGTGGCGCTGCCGCCGTCACCGCCACGGCCGGTGTCACCCGAGACCGCACCGGTGCGGTTGTCGGCCTGCGACGACGCGTCACTGTTGCCGCTGTTGTGGTGGCGAGTCCAGCCCCAGTGATACGACTCCTTCTGGTGCTGCTTGGCATCGGCCTTGCTGTGCGCCGCGCCGGTGGCATGCGCCGGGCCGGAGTCACCGCCGCGGGCACCGTTGCCGCCGGTGGTCCAGGACTTGTTCCACGCGTCACCCGTCGTACCGGTGTCGCCGGAGTTCCCGGAGTCGCCGGAGGTGGCGGACGCCTTCGACCCGCCGCTCATCCAGCGGTGGCCCCAGTCCGAGGCACCCCAGCCGTGACCGCCGCCACGGTGGTCACGGCGCTGCTCGTTGTCACCGAGGATGATGATGTTCCCTGCCTGGTTACCGCCGGTCGAACCCGAGTCACTGCTGTTGCCGCTGTTCCCCGACTGGGCAGTGTTCGAGCTGCTCGCGTTGCCGCCGTCACCGCCGCGGCCGGTGTCACCCGAGATCGCGCCGGTACGGTTGTCGGCCTGCGTAGAAGCGTCACTGCCGCGGCTGCTGCCGTGGCCCCATGCGCTGCTGCAGGCGGGCAGGATCCGGTACTGACCGTGCTGGCCCCAGCTGCGCTGCTCCGACCACGCGGCAGCGTTGGCCATGCCGATGGCGTGGGCCGGGCCGGAGTCACCGCCGCGGGCGGCGTTGCCGCCGGACGTCCAGGATTCGTTCGTGGCGTTGCCAGAGTTGCCGGTGTCGCCGGTGTCCCACGAGTCGCCGGATGTGGCCGTGGCCTCGCAGCGGGCCAGGATGCAGATGTTCCCGGCCTGGTTGCCGCCGGTCGAACCCGAGTTGCCGGAGTTGCCGGTGTCCCCCGACTGCGCCTGGTTGCTGCTGTTCGCGTTGCCGCCGTCACCCCCGCGACCGGTGTCACCCGAGGCGGAACCGGTCTGGTTGGAGGAGGAAGAGCTGCTGTCAGCGCTGCCCTTGCCGCTGCTGTGGTGGCCCGAGCTGCTCTGCTTGGCGTTCGAGGTGGCGTGGCTGGAGCCGTGCGCCTTCGCCGGACCCGAGTCCCCGCCGCGGCCGGCGTCGCCACCGTACGTGTGCGACGAGTTGGATGCGTTCCCGGAGTCGCCCGTCTTCCCGGTGTTCCCGGAGTCTGCGGAGGAGGCGTGGGCGGTGCAGTCCGCGAGGATGCAGATGTTCCCTGCTTTGTTCCCGCCGGTCGACCCGGAGTTGCCGGAGTAGCCGGTGTTCCCCGACTGCGCCTTGTTCGAGCTGGAGGCGTTGCCGCCGTCATCGCCGCGGCCGGTGTCACCGGAGGCGGCGCCGGTCTTGTTCGACGAGCTGGCGTCGGCCGCCGGACCAAACGGGCTCTTGCTCTGCTGCTGCCCGCCGCCCAGGAGACCGTCGACGACACTGGTGACGCCGCCGCGCTCGTGCTGCGCCGGCTGCTCCGACGCCTGAGCCGCGACCTGGCCCAGGAGGAATATGCCGCCGGATGTCGCTGCGACCACCAGGCCGCGCTTGAGGTTCACGTTCATGAGAATGTGCGTCCCTTTCGAGAAGCCCAGCCATCCCATCGGCTGCCGAGATCCCTCGGCAGGAGCAGGGTGCTGGACCGGATGTGGCACACGCTGTGTGTGCCGTGGTCCGTCGCTACTCGAAGAACGTCATCCAGGAATCCGCGGACCGCGGGCGTCGAACAACAGCCCGGACGCGGTCATATCCCATGCGGTCGATGCCAGCCAGCTCCGACCGCACGACTGATGCACACCAGGCTCAGCGGTCCACAGCAGCGGACCGGAGAAGCTTCCGCTGCTGGACGGAACGCTGCTACCGGCAGTTCCGGCGGGGGTGTTCACCCCGCCCGGCAGACCTTGCGGCATCGTCCACCAGTCGGCATCCGACTTCAGACCCTGGCCGTCGGCCGAACCCGAAGCGTGCCCGGCCGGGTTGCCATGCCACGTCGGCTCAGAATCCCAGCCGTGTGCCACGGCGGCCGCGGTCGGGACGGTGATGGCGTCTGCTGTGTCTGCACCCCTCGAGGGAGAAGGTACAGGTACAGCAGGCGGCACCACCGGCGACGACGACGGCGGTATCGGGAACACGTCGGCGGGGCCCGGGGACGGGGAGATGCCGACCGGAGCGGTCACATCATCCAGGCCCGTACTGCCGGTCACCGGCTCCAGCACCGGGTCGAGCGGCTCGGTGACCGGACGCAGCACCGGCCCGGTGATCGGGGCCGGCGTGCCAGTGACGGGAGCGATCAGATCGGCGACCGGCTCGGTCACCGGAGCCAGCGTCCGTGTCACGGGCGCCAAGGTCTGTGTGACCGGAGCCAGCACACGACCCGCCGGCGCCAGCACGGGAGACGTCAGCTCCCCCACCGAACGCCCAATCCCACCCAGGACACCCGACGTGGGGCGGCGGGCAGGCTTGTGCGCAGCCGTCTCACCCTCCGCACCGAGAAGGGATGGGAGCCCGGCACTACCAGACTTCTCGGGCTTCTTCGCGCCGGCAGGTGACTGTTCGGCCGACACCGTAGGTGTCATCTTGCTGCCGGCTGAATCGCCTGCCGCCACACGCAGAGCGGACGACGCAGGGGCGCCGTCTCGTCCCTGGCTGCTCAACAGGTTCTTGTTCTTCGGCGGCTTGTCCGCGTGCACAGGCGATCCGACGCTCCACGTAACACCGGAGATAAGGCCGTCGGACTGCCGCTCACTGCCATGAGCGGAATCAGCGGCGCTCACCGATGATGCAGCGGCAGGAGCGTGATGGTCGTCGGCCGAGACGGTGGAAGCGGCGATCAGACCGGCGCCGAAGAAGGCCCCGGCGGTACCCGTGACAGTCAGGGCCCGGCGCAGCAGACGTGCACGGGGCGAGACGTCGCGCGTCTCGTCACTCGTGCGTCCCGCTATCCGTCCCCGCACCCTCAAGCCTCCCGAACCACATCACAGTTGTCGCCCCGTCACCTGTGGTTCGCCGCGGGCCCCCGGTACGGATTGGTCAGATCAACAGATTGATGGAGAAGCAGCCGACCTCCGGTCGAACAGCGCAGGTCGGGGACTTTCTCACCCCACCCGAACAGGTCCCCGACCCGAACCGCAGAGCCGCTCCTGCCATCAACACGGCTCGCAGTACCCGGCTTCGGGGCCCACGCGCACGATCCACAGAAACAGGAAGAGCCAGGGGGATACGCCCACCGCGTAGTGGCCGGAGCCGGACATACCGTCCGCTCCCTCGACATTGGTGAACTTCGGGGTCCACCAGGTCAATCAGGAGCCGCAACAGGGAGCCAGGGAGGCATTCGACGCGGTAGCGGAGGGGCGTGGCTGGAGGACAGCATCACTTGCGGTTCAGGCGTAGTCTGCTGCTCGTGGCCTACGACGACGTGCTGGCAGAACGGGTGCGCGAGCAGCTGGGGGACGAGACGGCCGTCACCGAGAAGCCGATGTTTGGCGGGCTGTCGTTCCTCGATCACGGGAATCTCGTGATCGCAGTGAGCGGCGACGACCTGCTGGTACGCGTCGGCCCCGATGGCATGCGGGAAGCGTTCGCGCGTCCGGGAGCGCACAGCGCGGTCATGGGCACGCGGACAATGCGCGGTTGGGTACGGGCCGCCGGGGACACTCTTACGGACGCAGCACTGGAGCACTGGGTCAGCACAGCCCTGATGTTCACGCGCACCCTGCCCGCCAAGTGAGGAGCAGACGGCCAGCTACCTCATCTATGACGCGCTGGTTGCCTGATCGGCTATCTGACGTGGGCGACGCGTGGTGTTCACGTCATAGCGACGTTCGATTGGTGTCAGCTCAACTGCCATCAGCGTCAGCGCGGCCCGGGGCTGCCGCCACTCGCCCACCGGGCGGAATCTTCGAGCCGGCTCTCAGCGGATCCCGGCGCGGCCGCACCGACCCTGAGCGTCTCTCGGTAGGCCTGCTCACACCGCCCTCCCGGTACGGGCCGGTTGCCGCCACACCCGCCCGCGCCGGTATCGGTGGGTTCATCGCATAAAAGGTACGCCCACTGCGGCGGCTTCGCCGCAATCGTGCCGTGTCCGGCCCTCACCTCGAACAGGCTGCGGCAGTCGCATCATGGAGGGTGGGAAATACACGGAACACCGCAGCCGTTCCCGTCGTCTCCAGATGCGACCAGGTCTCACGGCTCAAGGGGCCGGCGGAAGAAGGCCCGATAGTCAGCCACCTTTGCGCCACCACCACGGCCGACTCGGAATGGTTGTCGACCTCAACGAAGTGCACCAGCAGCCCGTCCTCCGGCGCGGTCAGTACCGCATCAGGGCCGCAGCGGGCCCTTCGCCGCAGTGGTGAACGTGCCGCGGACCGGCAAGGCCACCGCGGTGGTCGACACCGCCGGAAGCGCGGAAACCGGCGCTGACCTGCATAGCAGCCCGGCGCTCCCCGATGATCACAGTAGGGGAGACTGTAGGTGAATGTGTAGGCCGATCTGTAGGAGCCGGCACAAGGAACAGAAGGCCAGCATGGCGCTCTGCCCAAGCCGGGTGGACAACCTCCGCAACGTGCGCGTCCTCGTACCGCCGCAGACACTCCGTGTCGCTCAAGCCACGCCCCACCGGCGGCCGCCGCGCCACTCCACCCAAGCCGGATCATCGATGATCCGCTCCGCATCCAGCCACCCAGCGGCGTCGAGGAACACCATCAGGTCGTCATCGCAGTACGCAACGCCGAGGACCTCGTCACGGCCATGCCTGCGCACAGTCACCCG
Organism: Streptomyces sp. NPDC058685; assembly: GCF_042714725.1. Lineage (NCBI taxonomy): Bacteria > Bacillati > Actinomycetota > Actinomycetes > Kitasatosporales > Streptomycetaceae > Streptomyces > Streptomyces sp. NPDC058685. Next base: position 1,812 of record NZ_JBHXSL010000050.1, on the reverse strand, counting down.
CCGCCCCCCGCCGACCGAAGGCCGGTGAACCACAACCAGCACGTCCATCCATCCAGTGTGCTGCAGCCGGTCACAGCACGCCGAGAACGGTGCCGGGGTGGCACAGCGAGCAGGGTTCGACACCGAGGGCGGCGCGCTGCTCTTCGGTAACCGTCCAGCGTTCTGCGGGAGCCGCGGCTCCTGGACGCGCAGCCCGAAGCGGATCCGGTATCGCGACTCCGTGGACACCATCGTCGGTGCGGTCGCCTGCCAGATGAGAGAAGGCCCCGCACACGCTGCCCGCCCGACGAAACGAGGGGACCTCGGGCCAGGCGGCGCTGCAGGGCCTCCCCTTCGACGCGGCGGTGCTGCGGAACACCACGCGTCACGTGGACAACGACCAACAGGCGGACAGGTCACCGCGCACGCGACAGCGCCAGACCCGCGCCAGCTCACCCGGCCGCCCGATCTGCCACCCTCGCCGCAAGCGGATCGGGCGGTGAACATGCGGGTGGCGGACACCTGCGCTCTGTGGTGCCCGCCACCGTGATGCCGCTGTGTCAGCAGTAGATACTCAGGAAGATCCCCAGGCCGTCATAGCCGCCGTCGTAGCCCTTGCCGCCGAAGTAGTAGTACTTCTCGCCGTAGCAGTCGCCGTACTCGTCGTACGTGTCGCCGTACTCGTCCTCACGATCGTCGTACTTGCCATCGTCGTCGACGTGACGCTCAGAAGCGACGGCGCTCGAAGCCGAGATGGGAGCTGCGGACGCCGTGGTCACCGTAGTGACCATCGCAGCAGCGGTGAGAGTGACCGCGGCAAGGACGCGGGCTATGCCAGTCATGGTGAAACCCTTTCATGGGTGGAGTTGACGAACGCCTGCGACGCTAGGCAACCGCCCCGCCCCATGCACCCCCGTCGGAGCCGTCAGTGTGACGACACCCCGTAACGAAACCCGAGGCGAGAGTGCAGCCAGCGGAGTGACGCGAAAGGTGGGGCGGGGTCCGAGCCATCGTCGGTGGGCAGGGCTCAGACCCCGTGACGCCCGCCATGCGTAGCCGATCCAGAAGGGGCACCGACGTCCTAACGACCGGCCACGGCCACGGCCACGGACACTTCCCCGAGACGGTGCACGCCCGCTCCCAGAGACATCCGCACGCCCTCGAAGCGGAAGACCCTGAACGGCCGATCGCATCGGCACTCCAATGCTCCACCCTGTCCACGCACGTACCAACCCCAGTGGCGAAGAATCGGAAACGTGCTGACGGTTAGTCACGTTGCTGCTGCGGACCAACAAGCCGACGACGTGTCAGCTGACGCAGCCGCAGCGGAAGGACACTCTCCATGCGCTCTGTTCGCCTTCTCCTTGCCTCCGCGACTGCCGTCGCCGCTCTCGCGATCACGCCCGCCGCCTACGCCGTCGCGACCGGCGACTGGGACAAGGACGACTCCAGCTCCTCCTCCAGCCAGCACGACGAGTCCGGAAAGCACGACGAGAACAAGAAGGACGACGAGTACAAGCACGAGGAGAAGAAGGACGAAGACAAGAAGGACGACTGGAGCAAGGACGAGGACAAGGGCGACAAGGACTACGGCAAGCACGACGAGCACGACAAGCCCAAGGGCGGCATGCACACCGGCGGCGGCGCCCTCGCCAGCGTCATCGCCGATGACGAGTACAAGGACAAGGACCAGAACAAGGACGACGAAGGCAAGAAGGACGACGAGTACAAGCACGACGAGAAGAAGGACGAAGACAAGAAGGACGACTGGAGCAAGGACGAGGACAAGGGCGACAAGGACTACGGCAAGCACGACGAGCACGACAAGCCCAA
>NZ_JBHXSL010000049.1:0-54177 GCF_042714725.1 Streptomyces sp. NPDC058685 | reverse complement strand
GCCCATGCCGATACCGGCGTTGCCTGCGATGCGGCCGGTGCGTTCGCTGGCCTTGCGGAGCCGGAACACCTGCCGGTGCGCCACGTCGTGCGCGACCAGTGCGACCTGGCCGAAGACGACGGCCAGGAACGCCGCCACAGCGAGGGTCCACCAGCTGTCGCCGACGAGAACGAACGCGACCCAGCCGCCGACGTAGAGCGCGGCCACGGCGGACAGACGGGCTGTGTAGTAGCCCGGGCGGCGGTCCATGAGGCCGTGGTCGGCAATCTTCTTCGACAGGTGGGCGAAGTCGCTGCCTGTGCTCCGCGCGGGATGTGCAAAGGTCTCGTCGATCACGGTCGGGACCCTTTCGGTGGGTTGCACCCGGGGCGGTTCGCACCGGGTCCACTCCACGCAGCCGTTGGCGGGGTCACGGCCGAGCACCTCCGGAGGGAGGCGCTCTTTGAAGCGTGCGAGAGCGTTTGACTCTGTGTCGCGTACCCCGGAATCGTCCTCACGCACGTCTGTGGGCCTGCCTGCTGCTCAGGGCAGACGCAGCGGTGCGTCCCGGGACTGGCACACAGCGCGGTGCCGCCGTGTGCGGGGAACTCACCCGACCGCTGCGCGCCGGGTGAGTGGCGCTGCTAGCGGGTCGTGAAGAGGCCTGTGCGGAGCTTGGCCAGGGTGCGGGTCAGCAGCCGGGAGACATGCATCTGGGAGATGCCGAGCTCCTCGCCGATGCGGGCCTGGGTCAGCTCCTGGCCGAAGCGCATCTCGACGAGGGAGCGCTCGCGGTCGTCCAGCTGCGCGAGCAGCGGGGCCAGGGAGTGCAGATTCTCGACCAGGGCCAGGGAGGGGTCGGCGTCGCCGATCGTGTCGGCGTAGGTGCGGCCGTCGTCGCTCCCCTCACTCCCGGATCCGGGGGCGGGGGTGTCGATGGAGTCGGCGACATAGCCGGCGGAGGCGATGAGGCCGTCGATGACCTCTTCCTCGGACAGGTCCAGCTGATCGGCGAGTTCCTTGACCGTGGGCTCGCGGTCCAGTCGGCTGTGGAGCGTTTCCTTGGTCCTGGCGAGTTCGACGCGTAGCTCCTGAAGGCGCCGCGGCACGTGGACGGCCCAGGTGGCGTCGCGGAAGAAGCGCTTGATCTCGCCGACGATGTAGGGGATGGCGAAGGAGGAGAACTCGACTTCGCGCGCGAGGTCGAACCGGTCGATCGCCTTGATCAGGCCGATGGTGCCGACCTGGGTGATGTCCTCCATCTCACCGTCGCCGCGATTGCGGAACCGGCGCACGGCGAACTTGACCAGGGACAGGTTCATCTCGATCAACGTGTTCCGCGCGTACTGGTACTCCGCGGTGCCCTCTTCGAGGACCTGCAAGCGGTCGAAGAACAGCTTCGACAACTGGCGGGCGTCCCTGGGGGCCACCTTCCCGGCATCCTCGATCCACGGCAGCCCGCCGCTGACAGCGTCTGCCGATGCCCCCGCAATGTCGATGTCCGCGCCGGGTGTTGCGGTCGATAGCGGGAGGGTCATGACGATGTCCAGACTGTAGGAGGCAACCACCTGCCGGGTCACCTGCCCCGCGCCCTTGTTCTCACACCCTGTGCACCCGATGGGACGGACCGCGGCATGCTCGGTTGCCGGAGGTCTGCCGCAGACATGTCGGCAGTCTTCTTCCGCGGCCGGCCGGAGAACGACCGTGAGGCCGATGCCCCGTCCGGCGGATCAGCCGGCTGCTGGGTGGTCTCCGGGGCCTTCGGTGTGGAGGGCGAGAGGGGTGGGGGACAGGGCGGTGTCCTCCTCGCCGGGTTCGAGGAGCGTGGCGGCCGGGCCGATGATGAGCGGGTCCGCCAGTGCGACCGCGTCGCTGTCCTTGCTGGTGTAGTCGATGCGCGCGAGGAGGCTGCGCATGGCTTCGAGGCGGGCACGGCGCTTGTCGTTGCTCTTCACGACGGTCCAGGGGGCGTGCTCGGTGTCGGTGGCGCGGAACATGTCGATCTTTGCGACGGTGTAATCGTCCCAGTGGTCCAGGGAGTCGAGGTCGGTCGGCGAGAGTTTCCACTGCCGTACGGGGTCGACCTGACGGATGGCGAAGCGGGTGCGTTGCTCGCCGCGGGAGACGGAGAACCAGAACTTCACCAGCAGGATGCCGTCGTCGACGAGCATCTCCTCGAAGCGAGGACATTGCTGGAGGAAGAGCTCGTACTCGGACTTGGTGCAGTAGCCCATGACGCGCTCCACGCCGGCCCGGTTGTACCAGGAGCGGTCGAAGAAGACGAGTTCGCCCGCCGCGGGCAGGTGCGCGGCGTAGCGCTGGAAGTACCACTGGCCCGATTCCCGTTCGGTGGGCTTGTCCAGGGCGACGACGCGGGCGCCGCGGGGGTTGAGCCGTTCGGTGAACCGGTGAATGGTTCCGCCCTTGCCCGCGGCGTCACGTCCCTCGCAGACCACGATCAGGCGGGCGCCGGTCTCCTTGGCCCAGCGCTGGAGCTTGAGCATCTCGATCTGCAGGACCCGCTTCTGCTGTTCGTACTCCTTGCGCCGGACCTTGCGGTCGTAGGGGTGATTCTCCCGCCACGTCGCGATCGAGCGGCCTGCCTCGTCCAGCAGAACCGGCTGTGCGGGACTGCTGTCGTCCACGGTCAGCCCGTCCAGCAATGATCTCTGCGTCGCGTCATCGTTCATTGCTCAACCCTCTCGGCCCGGCCCCGCGTGATCCGTGCACGCCCGTGCGCAGCGCCTGCCTTCTGCGGTTCCCTGCAACCCGCAGGCCAGTCCTGTTCCCTCACGGCCGCGGCCGGCGACCGTGGTGCGCCCTTGCCGCACCGCGCCGGTACCCGCCTCACCGGACCCGGTGATCACGGCGTCCACGCACATCGGCGCTGTCACGCCCGGTGGAACCGTCGCGCTGGAGATGGCCGTCGAGGTAGAGCCCGGCCAGCAGGCCGATCGCCCCGAGAGTGAGGACGAGGAGGAAGGCGGTGAAGCCGCCGAACGCGGCAGCGAAGCCGAGCGCGAGGCCTGTCAGCAGCCCCATGCGAGTGGACGTCATGTCAGTTCTCCTTGGTGCCGCGCGAAACCGCCCTGGGACCGGTGTTCCCGCCGTGTCACCAGTGGCGAACGTGGAGTGATCGGCAATCTTCATGACGCCCTCCTCGGCCTCCGGACGTACGAGGCGGTGTCGCGCTCGTCGTGCCGGTAGGACCCCTGACAGGGCAGAACGTCACGACGTTTTCGTCGCAGGCTGAACGCCACTGGGCACCGGTTCGAGCGAACTGGGCGCCCGGCGGCTGGTGGCCCCCGCGGGCGAGGTGGGGCATTGCCGGGGCAGCGGGGACCGCAGGAAGCGAGCAGGGAGCCGATCGCTTCCTGCGGTCCCGTGCTCGGGCACCCCGTTGAGATGCCCGGCACCGTGCCGGGGGCTGCCTTCACCCGCCACGGCCGGCCGCAGGACGCGCCGCTCGCACCTCCCGCTGCCACAGGAGATCCGGAGCGGCAGCGCTCACGGATTGCTTTCTGAACGGACATCACCCGGCCGGGTGATGCGGCGAATCCGTCCCCGGCCCGGAGCCGGCCGGCCTGCCGCGGTGGCGCAGGACGGCGGTTGCTGTCCGGTGGCGCGCAGGAGGGCTGTGGTCATCGTCGGCTGTGAGGGCTACGGTGGGAGTGGCCCTTGACCCCGGTGCCCCTGATCGTGCGGCGTTGCGGGTGGTGGTCACGGTGTACAGAACCCCGGTTCGAGTGCCTTGCCGTGATGTCCGGGTGGCTCCTGCAGCGATGGGCCGGCAACAGCCCTCAATTCTGCCGTCGCGTCGAGTGGAAGCGTTCTCACGGGTGTCCTCTGTGGCCGAGACGCCGGTCCACGTCGTGCTCGCGTGGCGGGATCCCGCCCCCATCTCTCGAGCGAAGGCGGCGACGTGATCCGTGATCCCGGGGTTTCCACAGAGGAATTCCCTCTGCTGCGCAGCCCGACGCCAGATCCTGTCTCCCGGGCGGGCACCGGGCCACTCCCGTGGATCGAAGACCCGGCAGGAGTGTCTCCTCACGATGCCCGGTCGCTGTCCCGGGTGTTCTTCGAGCGGCTCGACATGCTGGAGGAAGGCAGCCGCGAGTACCAGTACGCGCGCAACACGCTGATCGAGATGAACCGGAGCCTCGTCGGGTTCGCCGCCCGCCGTTTCCGCAGCCGCGGAAACGGTCAGATGGAGGACCTCATCCAGGTCGGCATCATCGGTCTCATCAAGGCGGTCGACCGGTTCGACGTGTCCCGCGACGTTGAGTTCACGTCCTACGCCATCCCCTGCATCGTGGGCGAGATCAAGCGGTATTTCCGCGACGCCACCTGGGCCGTCCATGTGCCGCGGCGTCTGCAGGAACTGCGGGTCGATCTGGGCAAGGCCAGAGAACACCTGGCCAGTACCTCCGATCATGAACCCACGATCAGGGAACTGGCCGCGTATCTGGAGCTCGGCGACGACGAGATCATCGAGGGCCTTGTCGCGGCCCAGGGATACGCGGCCGGGCCGCTGGACGTTCCGGACGACAGCGGTGCGGACGCCGGAGCGGGTGCCAACGGCATCTCGCGCCCGGTCTCGGAGCGACTCGGCGTGCCCGATCACGGCATGGACCTGGTGGAGGACTTCCTGACGCTGGCCCCGCTGCTCGCCCAGCTCGACGACCGGGAACGGCAGCTGATCCGCATGCGCTTCGGGCAGGACATGACTCAGGTACGGATCGGCAAGGAACTCGGGATTTCACAGATGCACGTCTCGCGGCTCCTCGCGAGGGTATTGGCACGGCTTCGTGTCGGCATGCTCGACCAGTAGCCGTCAGCCGGTGGCCAGACGCAGCTCGCGGTCTTGGGGGACCGCGGGGGCGTCCGCACAGGGCAGCGCCGGGGGGCGGGGCGTGACCCTCGGCGCTGCCCGGTTTCGTCCTCCTCCCGCGCCGGGAGGTCTAGGCTGTGATCACACCCACCGGCTTCTGGGTGCTTCCGGCTGTCTCGGCAGGGAGCAAAGTGCGCGGGAAGGGGGTTGGGATGCTCAGTCCTGAGATGGCCGACATCCTGCGGCTCCTGCATGTGCGTGCGGAGCCGGGCCTTCCCGACGGCTGTACGGCCGCTCTGGGCATGGACCATCTCGCGGTCTCCCTCGTCGGCGAAAGCCGGACCATGGAGCAGCTGTGGTCGTCGGGCGCGACGGGGATTCTCTTCGACGATCTGCAGTTCACCCTGGGGGAAGGTCCCGCCTCGGACACGGTCCGCACGGGCCTGCTCACCCTGGAGCACGATGTCGCGGCTGTCCGGGCCGATCGGTGGCCGGCGCTGATGCCGGCGATGGCCGGTCTGCCGATCCGGGCCATGTTCTGCTTCCCCCTGGCTCTCGGCGGGATCACGGTCGGCGTGCTGACCGCTCTGCGAGCCACACCGGGACCCATGTCCGGCCGGGAAATGGACGATGCCCTGGCGCTCGTCTCCGCGCTGACTCTGCATTTCCTCGGCGCGGACGGCACCCAGCTGGAAGCCTGGATCGACGCACAGCGGGACGGAGTTCTGCACCGTGCCGTCGTGCACCAGGCCACCGGCATGCTCAGCGTCCAGCTCGCTGTTCCCCTGCCGCAGGCGCTGCTGCGACTGCGTGCCCATGCCTATGGTCACGCGCGATCCATCGTCGACGTGGCCGAAGACATCGTGGCCCGCCGGCTGCGACTGGCTCCCGACCACCAAGAACCCGATTCGACAGACGAGACGAGGGGATGACTGTCATGTCCCGCGAGCAGCAAGTGTCAGCGGTCTTCGTGGACGTCGCGGACTCTCTCACCGATGACTTCGACGTCATCGACTTCCTGGAGCAGCTGTGCACGCACTGCGTCGCTCTCCTCGACGTCTCGGCCGCCGGCATTCTCCTGGCAGGCGAGGGGGACACGCTGCACACCATCGCGGCCTCCGACGAGAACACGCACCTGCTGGAGCTCTTCGCTCTCCAGCACGATCAGGGGCCCTGTCTGGACTGCTACCGCGATGGACAGGCTCGCATCAACATCGACCTGCACAGCGCCCAGGAAACCTACGCCTGGCCCGAGTTCGCCACAGCCGCCCGCTCCAGCGGCTTCAGCTCCAGTCACGTGTTCCCCCTGCGCCTGCGGGCCCGCGCGGTCGGTGCGCTGAACCTGTTCCACACCGGTGGCCAGCCCCTGAGCCCGGCCGACGCCTCCCTCGCCCAGGCACTGGCCAACGTGGCCACCATCGCTCTTCTCCAACAACGCGCTCTCGACCACGAGCAGAAGGAGAAGGCGCAGCTCCAGCACGCGTTGACGGCCCGAGTTCTCATCGAGCAGGCCAAGGGCATCCTCGCCGAACGCTGGAACACCAGCCCCGACACGGCGTTCAACTCACTGCGGGCATACGCCCGCAAGCGTCAGCTCCGCGTCTCGGACTGCGCCCGCCGGATCATCGACCAGACGCTCGACAGCAACGACATCCCGCATGCCTGACCCGCCCGTGGTGGGCCGGTGCGCCGCGTAGCCGCGGCACCGGTGCGGCGGCTTCGAGGCAGTCGTCTTCGTGTCCCGCGCATGGGTGGTGGAGGGCGGGGCACACGGAGCGAGCACGAACAGAGATCCGGCGGCCGCCGATGGCGCGGCCGGCCGGATCTCGACTGGCCCGGGCTGCGCAGCGGGGCGGGGAGAGGGTGCTGCAGGTCCGACGACGCGAAGGCCCGCACGCACCGAAGAGACGGAAAGATCGGAACCGAAATGATTGTCCTGGGTGCCATTCTGCTCATCATCGGCCTGCTGGCCGGTGTCTCGTTGCTGACGACGATCGGCGGCGTGCTCGTCGTGGTCGGCGCGGTCCTGTGGGTCCTCGGCGCGAGTGGGCGCAAGGTCGGCGGGCGTAAGCACTTCTTCTGACAGACGCCCCTGCGGGGGTTCTCCTCGATGTGCGCACACGTCTGAGGACGAACACCCGGTCAGGGGCGCCGCAGGCCGAGCCGGAGGACTGCCCTGCCGACCGACCTGCTCACGCCGTACCGTTCCGGGGTCCCGCGGAGAACCACTTTCCGCCGGACCCCGTCGGCATGCTCCGGCACCCTCGCACCGGCGGGTCCCTGGAGGGCGCTCTCCCGGGTCGACTCCCTCGCCGTCGCCGAGTTTACTGTGAGGTGGGTCACATCAGGCCGGCCCGAGCGTCAGGCCGGGCGCCCGCCCGCTGTAAGAATCCGCAGGTCACCGCCATCGTTCGACCTCTCCACCGAACCCGGAACGGTTCTCTTCCGCATCTGTCACACACGTCACACCTCTTTGGTCATACGTGCGAAAGCGGGCAAAAGCCCGCCGAGGCAAGGAGTGCGACCATGACCAAGCCCGTTCTGGAGCCCGCGGCTCAGGAGTTCGCCGACGCGACCGCCAAGCCGCCGTTCCTCTACGAAATCGGCCCGGAAGCCGCCCGGAAGGTCCTGGACGATCTGCAGGCGGCGCCGGTGGAGAAGCCGGACGTCGAGGAGGAGTGGATCACTGTGCCCGCCGAGGTGGGTGATGTGCGGATCCGCATCGTCAAGCCCCTCGGCTCCCGGGGCCCGCTGCCGGCCGTCCTCTACGTCCACGGTGGCGGCTGGGTCCTCGGCAATGCCGGCACCCATGACCGTCTGGTGCGCGAACTCGCCGTCGGGGCGAACGTCGCCGTCGTGTTCGTCGAGTACGACCGCTCCCCGGAGGCCGCCTACCCGGTCGCCATCGAGCAGGCGTACGCGACCGCTCGATGGATCACCGCGAGGGGCGCCGACGTGGGGTTGGACCCCTCCCGGCTGGCCGTGGCCGGCGACTCCGTCGGCGGCAACATGGCCGCCGCGCTGACCCACATGGCCAAGCGGCGCGGCGACGTGACCTTCGTGCACCAGTCGCTGTACTACCCCGTCACCGACGCGGCTCAGGACACCGACAGCTACCGGGAGTTCGCCGACGGCCCCTTCCTCACCGCGAAGGCCATGGCCTGGTTCTGGGACTGCTACACCACCGACCCGGCCCAGCGGGCCGAGATCACCGCCTCGCCGCTCCGGGCCGGCCCGGACGACCTGGAGGGCCTCCCGCCGGCGCTCGTCATCGTCGACGAGAACGACGTGCTGCGGGACGAGGGCGAGGCGTACGCCCGCAAGCTGACCGAGGCCGGCGTGCCCACCACGAGCATCCGCATCAACGGCACCCTGCACGACTTCATGATGCTCAACCCTCTGCGGCCCACGCAGGCGACAACTGCAGCGATGGAGCGGGCCGTTCACACCCTGCGCGTTGCCCTGCACGGCAACTGAGGTTGCCGCCCGCCTCAGTTTCTCCCGACGAACCAGCAGTACTGAGCCCGGCTCGGTTGCTCCTGCCGAACCAGCAGCACTGAAGCCGTTCACCGCCTCGGCGCGCGTGCGCGGGGACCACCCGCGCACCGGCCGTCGAGTCCGATCGGTTCACCGGGCCGATCCCCGGCCGTCACCCGTTCCCGGCAAGCCCTGGACACGAACCCGCTTGCCGCGCCCGGCCCCCCATGACCTGCGGCAGCACCTGCCGTACCGCGGCCATGCCCACCTGTCCGGACATGGCTGAACCCCTGCGCCTCGAAAGGGCCCCCTCATGTACCGTCACTCGCGCCTTCGGCGTGCCCGTACCCCCCTCACCCTCCTGGCCACCGCAACCGTCGCCTCCGCGCTCCTGGCCGCGTCGGTCGGTCCGGCGAGCGCGGAGAGCACCGCCTCGAAGGGCGGCAAGCCGACCGTCGTGCTCGTCCACGGCGCGTTCGCCGACTCCTCCAGCTGGAACGGCGTCATCGGCGAGCTGAAGAAGGACGGCTACCCGGTGGTGGCCGCGGCCAACCCGCTGCGCAGCCTCAGCGGCGACGCCGCCTCCGTCAAGAGTCTGCTGGACACCATCAAGGGGCCCGTGGTTCTCGTCGGGCACTCCTACGGTGGTGCGGTCATCACCAACGCCGCCCACGGCTCCGACAAGGTCAAGGCGCTGGTGTACGCCGACGCCTTCCTCCCCGACAAGGGCGAGAGCGCCAATGCGCTGGCGAGCAAGTTCGAGGGCAGCGTCATCGCCAAGGTTCTGCGACCCGTCCCGATCACCAACGCCGACGGCTCCAAGGACGTCGATCTCTCCATCGACCAGTCCGCGTTCCGCCAGGCGTTCGGTGCGGACGTCCCCGCGGAGAAGGCCGGACTGATGGCGGTCACCCAGCGTCCCGGGACCGGCACGGCTCTCAACGAACCGTCCGGTGAGCCCGCTTGGAAGGACATCCCCTCCTGGGCTCTCGTGGGCACCGACGACCGGATCATCCCTCGGGAGGCCCAGGTCTTCATGGCCGAGCGCGCCGGCGCCCACGTCAAGGAGATCAAGTCCTCCCACGCCGTGAGCGTGTCCCACCCGCAGGCCGTCACCGACATCATCGAGAAGGCGGCCCGGACGGTCCGCTGACCGGCACCCCGGCACGGCGGGGCGGGTACGACGCCGCCCCGCCGTCGTACCCGGCGGCCGGCCCACGGCTCCCCGTACGCCCGGCACCGGCTTCCCCCCACGGCAGGGAGGGTTCACCGGCGCCGGGCCACGGTCATCCTCGGCGGGTCACCTCACGGAGCGAGGCGGTAGGCGTTCGTGATCGTCTCGCGCACCGTGTTGCCGCCCTTGTCCTTCAGGTCCACCTGGAAGGACACGGCCTTGGCGGCCGCCGGGTGCTTCACGATCACCGAGCGCGCCCCCTTCGCGTCGGTCGTCACGGTGAGCGCCTTCCAGGTCAGGCCGCCGTCGAAGGAGACCTTCACGGTCAGTGCGGCGACCTGCCCGGCCGCGGCGGCCGCTCCGCTCAGCTTAAGCGGCACCGCGAGCGCGCTGCCCGCCCGAGCCGTGCTGCTGAGGCTCAGCATCGGCGTGAACCGCACCGTCGACAGCGGCAGCCTGGCCGTGCTGTCCGCCGCCGGCCGGGCCGAGGTGAACGTCCACACCCCTGCCACCTTCGTGCTGGTGGACGTGTCCTCGGTGGAGCGGCTCGCCTCGACCGTCAGGCGGTACGGGGCGGAGGCGGCGGGAACGTCGGCGCCCAGCCAGTCCGTGGCCGGGCCCTCGGCGAGGACCCGTCCGCCGGATTCCAGCTTCGCGAAGCCACTGGTGACGGTCGATGAACCCAGGTTGCCGTGGCCGTCGTTGAACAGCGGGATCCTGGCGCCGATGTAGTCGCCGGTCCGCTCGGCGCCCTGCTCCCCCGGAGTTCCCGCCGCGAGATCGGGGCCGACCACACCGGTGTTGAAGTTCAGCGTGTGGCTGGAGCCCGGCTTGTAGGCCACCCCCGGCTTCGAGTAGATCATGCGCGGCTCGCCGAGGGCATTGAGCTGGGTGGCCGTCCAGGCCCAGCGCACGCCGGCCGCGCTGAGGTAGTGCGTGGTGGCCTGCGGCAGCTTCTGCTCCCGCGGTTCCTCGATGCCGATGGTCGTCCCGAGTTCGTCCAGCGGTGTGATGTGGACCTGGCCCTTGGCTCCGGTGACGGAGGCGCCGAAGCCGAGCTTCACCTCGGCGACATCGGCCCGGGTGACGGTACGGGTCAGGCCGGTGAAGAAGCTCCCCTTGCGGTTGAAGGCGAGCCGGTGGTCGACGTTCTTGCCGGGCGTCTTCCACACGCCGTTGAACTGGGCCCGCATCGTCGGGGACTCCGGGCCGAGGGCGGCGGTGCGGATCGGCGGTACCCCGTTGGTGGACCAGGAGTTGCCCACCCCGACGGCCTGGTCGTAGTAGCCGACGATGGAGGTGACGAGCTTCGCGGCAGGGTCCATGGCCTTCACGGCGAACGGCTTCGCCTTGCGGGAGTCGAGGGTGACCGCGACCTTTCCGGTCACGTTCAGCACCGGCTGGACGAAGAAGCCCAGTTCGTTGTCCTCGGCGAAGACCAGGCTCGCCAGCTGGTACCTGCCCTTGGGCAGCCGCTGGACCACCGTGCCGTTCGCGCTGTACGGCAGTTCCACGAACTCGCCGCGTCCGTCGACCGGGTTGATCGTCGTCATGTACGTCGCCGGGTGCGCCCCGTCGGCGTCGATGTGCCGCACGGTGACGTCGTACGACTCCACCTCCCGCTCGGCCACCAGGCCGGTGCGCACCTGCTGGCCGCTTCCCGACGCCAGCACGGTGCCGCCGAAGACGCCGTCGGCGGTGCCCTTGCGGGTGTCGACGGTGACGGTGGTCGCCGCGGTGCCGCCGGCCGGAACGGTGAGCTGGGCGTCCTTGACGGCGAACATGCCGGCCGGCGCGGGGCCGCCCGACGAGTCGACCCCGGAGACACTCAGCCGCAGAGTGACCGCCTGGGCCCCGTGGTTGCGGTAGGTGACGGTCTTCGAGACCGGCTTGTCGTCGGCATGCGGCCAGGCGTGAAGGCCGAAGTCCAGGGAGCCGGGCTCGGAGACGACGAGGGCGGTGGCGGCGCGCTCCAGGTCCACCCGGCCCGCGCCCTGCTGATGGGCGTTCAGCACCGGGTTGGGCTTGGCCGACCCGGTCAGGAGCGACTTCAGCCGGGCTCCGGTCCAGCCCGGGTGCTGCTGGAGCGCCAGGGCGGCGGCGCCCGCGACGTGCGGGGAGGCCATCGACGTGCCGGACTGCGAGATGTAGTCCTCGCCCGAGGGCTCCTCGCTCTGTGTGGTCAGGGCCGCGGTGATGTCCACGCCGGGGCCGGTGATGTCCGGCTTGGGCGTGCCGTCGAGATTCGGGCCGCGGCTGGAGAAGTCGGCGATCCGGTCCTGCTTGTCCACAGCGCCCACGGTGAGCGCCGTGGGCGCGCTGCCGGGCGACCAGATCGTGCGGCGCCCTTCTCCCGAGTTGCCCGCGGCCACCACGAACAGGGCCTTTCCGGAGAGCCGGGCGATGGCCGCCTCCATCGGGTCGACCTCCGGGGTGTCGGGGGCGCCCAGGCTCATGTTGACGACCTGCGCGCCCTGGTCGACGGCCCACTGCATGCCTGCGACGATGCCGGAGATGTCGCCGAAGCCGTCATCGCCCAGGACCTTGCCGTCCAGCAGCTTCGCGTCGGGAGCCACGCCCTTGTTGCGGCCGCCGGACCTCGCCCCGCTTCCGGCGATGGTGGAGGCCACGTGCGTACCGTGCCCGTAGCGGTCGTCGTTGACGGGGGACTCGGTGAAGTTCTTCTGTGCCACCTCGACGCCCTGGAGATCCGGGTGGGTCTGGTCCACGCCGCTGTCCAGGACCGCCACCTTGACGCCCTTGCCGGTCCAGCCCGACTTCCACATGGCGGGCGCACCGATGTGCGGCACGCTCTCGGCCAGGGTGCCCCGGACCTTGGCGTCCAGCCAGACACGGGCGACGGGCCGTGCGGCCGAACCGCCGGACGTACGGGCAAAAGAGCGGCCGGCGACGGCCGTCCACAGCGCCGGCGCACCGGACTTGGGCGTCTCGAAGGCCTCGCCGCCGACCGCGGGCAGCGCGCGTCGCTCCCGGACGGCCACCCCCGCGAACGGGTCACCGGCGCCGGCCCGCGCTCCGTCGCCGTCCTGCCGGTAGCCGACGATCAGCGGCAGCGTGGCGCGGTGCGCGTCGTCGTACCCGTCCCTGACCAGCTGCGCGACGTCGAACAGTTGCCGGTCGAGCACGCCGTCGGCGACCAGCCGGAGGGCGTCCTGCGGGATGACGTACGTGTGACCGTCAGCGCGCCGCACCGAGAAGCCGATCCCCTCGCGGCCCTTGCCGCGCACGAGCCGAACCACCCGTCCGTCCGTCCCGACGTCCACGCGGTCGCCGCTGATGAGCGTGACCGTGGCCGGCGGCCCGGCCTTCGCTTTCGCCGGTGTCTTCGTCCCCTCCTGCGCGGCGGAGCCGGCGGCCTGCGCCGTCTGCCCACCGGCCGAAACGGCCCCCGTGACCAGCGTCCCGGCCACCACGGCGGCCAGTGCCGCCGTTCTCGCGCGTGCTGTGGATCCCACTCGTGTTTCCCCCACCTCGTGTGCATGCCAACGCGTTCTCCGGTACTACGCACGGGGGGACGGTTCGGTTGCCTGCGCAGCTCGCCGATCGGAGAGAGGAAGGGGAGGGGGAACGAACGCGGTTGGCGCGGGTCGACCGACATGACGTGGGCCGGGAGCGGGACTACTCTGATCGAGTGAAGCCGTGATACGCGGCGCGTCGGCCGAGGCCCCTGAAGTGCGGGCACCCGGCCGCGGCATCCACAGGCGAAACCCATGTACGAGCCACGTCGTGGTGGACGCGCTCTCCCGTCACCTCTCCGAGCGCGACAGTGTCTTCGGCCGGGGCGAGCAGGCCGGATCGCGTGACAGCAGGCACTGCCTGACACGGCGCAAGGAGGCTGCGATGAGTACGGCGGATGTGTCCAGCGAAGCCGGCCGGGTCTCACGGGCCCAGGGCATCGACATGATGCTCGAGGTGATCCTTGTCCCTGTGTCGGATCTCGAGCGCGCTACGGAGTTCTATCTGCGCCTCGGGTGGAGGCGGGACGACAACACGCCGCCCGGTGTGGAGCAGTTCACCCCTCCCGGCTCCGGGTGCTCGGTGGTGTTCGGCGAGGGCCTCACGTCGGCGGCGCCCGGTTCGGCCGGCGGTTTCCTGGTCGTCTCCGACATCCAAGCCGCGCGGGACGCACTGGTCGCCGACGGCGTCGACGTGGGCGAGATCTTCCACGTCACTCCGGGCGGCCCGGTCCCGGGCCGTGATCCCGATGGCGGCAGCTACGTCACGAGGGCGTTCTTCAGTGATCCCGACGGCAACAGCTGGATGCTGCAAGAGATCACGACCCGCCTCCCCGGCCGCCTCGGATGATCCGCCGCTTCGGACGTGAGGCTTCATGAGCACCCCGCGGGATCTGCTGATCGTCGCCATGGACGTCGCGGGCACCCGTGACGTCGGGCCCGGTGATCTGTCGCTCGCGCTCGCCGGAGCCGAGTTGATCGAGCTGCTGAAGACACCGACCATCCGCTTGGACGCCGGTCGCATCGTGCCGGGGCATCTGCCGTTGCCGGCGGATCCGCTCCTGGTGGAGGCCGCCGCCGTCCTCATGATGGACGAGCCCTACGAGTTGGTCGGCGACTGGCTGTGGCGCAGGGGTGACTCCCTGGCCGAGGCGTACATGGCCGCCTTCGAGGCCGACGGGCTCGTCGTGCGGCAGGGCAGCCGGCCCTTCCGTGGCGGGCAGAGGGTCCTGGTCGATTCGCCGACGCGCCGCAGGGCGATGGAACGCTGGGAATCCGACGAGCCGGTCCTCGCCGGCCTGGCGGAGGGTCTCGGGATCGAGCGGGAGTCCGCGGAACCGTCGGAGATCGAGGACTATTCCGTGGCGATGGTGCTCGGCGCCGTCAACGACGCCCTGCTGGAACTGGAGGGCGAGCGGCAGAAGCGGGGGATCGAGCAGGCCGCATTCGACAACGTCTGGCGTGGCTTCTAACGGACCCTGCGGTGCTCCGACGAGCCGCCGCCCGGCGGGACCCTGCGGTGCTCCGACGAGCCGCCGCCCGGCGGGACTCTGCGGTGCTCCGACGAGCCGCCGCCGGCGGACCGGCCCGCCGTGCTCCGCGAGCCGTCGGCCGACCCACCTGCATGGCTCCGCCGGCCGCCCGTCGGCGAGGCCGGAAGGCCCGTCCGGACGGCCGCACAGCGTCCGTGATCCGAGTGGTCCGGTGCCGGTGGCCGTTTGCCCGAGGCGGCGACGGGGACTGCGTGGAGCATGATCCGAACCATTGTGCGCGGCTGCGCGGCGGGGGCCGCGGGGACCACCGCCTTGAATGCCATGGGCTATGCCGACATGGCTGTGCGGGGCAGGCCCGCCAGCAGTGTCCCGGAAACCCTGGTGGACACCGTCACCACCCGGGTCGGGATTCCGCTCCCGGACTCCGACAACAAGGGCAACCGGCTCTCCGGTCTCGCGGCGATCGCCGGGATCGCCGTGGGAGCCGGGACGGGCGCCGCCGTTTCGCTTGCCCACCGGTCCGGGGCCCGGCTGCCCCTCTGGCTGGGAGGCGCGCTCACCGGGGTGCTGGCGATGGCCGCCTCCGACGTGCCCCTCGCCGCCTTCGGGATCAGCGACCCCCGTACCTGGTCGGCCGCCGACTGGACCTCGGACGTGGTCCCGCACCTCGTCTACGGCGTGGTCACCTACGGCCTGGTGGCCGCCTGGGACCGGCGGCCGTGACCGTCTCGGCCCGCGCGGCCGGAAAGTCGGCCACTTCCCCATGCTGATCAGGGAAGAAGACTCCTTTTGATACGGCTTCCCGCTGATGCATGCTGGAGGAGCGGCTCGCCCCGATCCCAGAGGCGTGACCTGCGGTTCGACCGAAGCGGAGGAGACAGGCCATGACCGACGACCAACAGAAGGCGCTGCTGGCGGGCGGATGCTTCTGGGGCATGCAGGATCTGATCCGGACGCTCCCCGGTGTCCTCACCACACGCGTGGGATACAGCGGTGGCGACACCCCTCATGCCACGTACCGCAATCACGGGAACCATGCCGAGGCGATCGAGATCGTCTTCGACCCGGCAGTGACCGACTACCGCACGATCCTCGAGTACTTCTTCCAGATTCACGACCCGACCACGAAGAACCGGCAGGGCGGCGACATAGGCGCCGACTACCGTTCCGCCATCTTCTACGCCGACGACGAGCAGAAGCGCGTCGCCGAGGACACCATCGCGGATGTCGAGGCCTCCGGCCTGTGGCCCGGAAAGGTGGTCACCGAGGTCGCGCCGGCCGGTGCGTTCTGGGAGGCCGAACCGGAGCACCAGGATTACCTGCAGAAGTATCCCGAGGGGTACACCTGCCACTTCCCGCGGCCGAACTGGCAACTGCCGAGGCGCGCAGAGATCTGAGGGCTGTCCCGCCCTCGGCCGCACGTCACGTCGAAAAGCCGGACGAGCAGGGGCGCGTGGAGCTGGACCCCGACGCATACGGAGTCCTCCGACGGGTCCGGCTCGGCCGAGGTGACCGAGGTGACCTCCCGCACCGGGACCCGGACGTCCCTCAGCCCGGCGCCCCCGCGTCGGCCGTTCCCGGCGGAGGATCGGCCGGCCGGTTCAGCAGATAGCCGGCCACCGTGTTGGCCACCGCCACCAGGGGCACGGCGACGACGGCGCCGCCGATGCCGGCCACCAGCCCTCCTGCCGTCACCGAGAAGATCACCGCCAGCGGATGCACGCGGACCGCGCGGCCGAGGATGAACGGCTGGAGGATGTGTCCTTCGAGCTGCTGCACGCCGAGCACGACGATCAGGACCAGCAGCGCGGTGACCACGCCGTTGGCCACGAAGGCGACGATGACCGCCAGCAGTCCCGAGACCACCGCGCCCACCAGGGGGATGAACGCTCCGGCGAAGACGACGACGGCGAGTGGCAGGGCCAGGGGGACGCCGAGGATGTAGATGCCCAGGCCGATGCAGACGGCGTCGATGAGGGCGACGACGAGCGTGCCGTGGACGTACGCCGTGAGGGTGTCCCACGCCCGGGGACCGGCGCCGGCGAGCGCTGGGCGGGCGGGAGCGGGAGCGAACTTCAGGCACCACCTCCAGATGCGCGGCCCGTCGTAGAGCAGGAACAGCGTGGAGAACAGGGTCAGCAGGCACCCGGTGAGCAGTTCCAGGACGACGGTCACGCCCTGAAGGCCGGCGTCGGCCAGTTGTTCCCTGCTGGAGCCGATTCCGTCCCTCAGCATCCTGGTGAAGTCGTCGATCTGGGCTTCCGTGACGTGGAAGGGGCTGTTGAGCAGCCAGCGTTTGGCGTCGTCGATGCCGTCCTGGAGCCGGGCGGAGAGCTCGGCCAGATTGGTCATGACCTGCCAGACGACGAACCATCCCACCAGCCCCAGCAGCGCGAAGCCGAGGAGTGCCGTCATGGCCGTGGCCAGCCCCTGTGACACCCCGTGCCGGTGGAGGCGGGCCACGGTGGACTGGAGAAGCGCGGTGATGAGAAGGGACGCGACGAACGCGAGCACGAGTACGCGCACAGCGCTGATCGCCTGCACCAGTACCCAGAGCGTGGCCGCGATGACGAGGAGACGCCATCCGGCTTCGGCGGCGACGCGAACGCCCCAGGGGACTGCCGTGGCCGGCTGCGGTCGGGCACCGGCGGAAGCCACCCGGGACGGGGGCGGCGAAGCCGGCTCAGGAGGGTCGACGGCCCGCTCCTGCGACGGTGGTTGGGCCGTCTTGTGTGCCTTGGCGCGGAGGCGCTTCAACCACGTCTCACGTCCCACGTCCGCACCTCTCCCTCCGTCTTCCTCGGTCAACGCGTGGGTGTGGGGGCGAGTCCACCCCCGCCCGCGGCGATGCCACCGGTCGGCTTGGTCGGCTTGGTCGGCTTGGTCGGCTTGGTCGGGCTGAACGGCGCGGTGTCCTGTCGGCAGGTGGCCCCGACGGGCGGCAGCGCGCCGGTGGTGAAGTAGCGCACGGCGTACCGGTTCACGCAGGTGCTGGGATTGACCAGGGCGGTGTGGCCGTAGCCCTGGAGCGTCAGCAGGCGGGCGTCGGCCAGTTCGCGGGCCATGACCTCGGCGGCCTGATAGGAAGTGGCCGGGTCGTAGGTGGGATTGACGACCAGGATCGGGTGCGAGGTGGGGCGGTTCCACGGACCCGTGTAGCGGTGGGCCGCTGTCGCCGGCCACTGGCCGCACCACTCGTAGTCCCACACCCAGCGGCGGCCGAGATCCCCCGCGCGTGCCGCGCTGAACGCGTCGAGTTCGGCATAGCGGCTGAGGACACGGGGGTTGGGGCTCTCGGAGCAGACGACGGCGGCCTCCTGCTCGAAGCCCGGGTAGGCCGTGCTCGCAGGGGCCGCGGGCAGGCTCGGAGCGCGTCCTTGCCACAGCGCCTCCAGCGTCTCGGCCGCGTCGGTCCACCCCGGGGTGACGAAGTAGAGCGAGGACCGCAAGGTGTCCACGGTCTTGGCGTAGGTCCACTCGCCGACCGGTTGGCGTCGGAGCCGTTCCATCAGGGCGGTCAGTTTGGCGCGGGTGGCACCCGGGCTGCCGGCGGAGAACGCGCACAGCGATGCCGGGCCTCGACCGCACAGGTCGAGGAACTGGTCCAGTGTCGCGGCCGATCCCAGATCCGAGCCCATGCGCAACGCGGTGGTCAGCCGCGCCCTGCCGGTCATGGCTCCGTCCGCGTAGCCGAGGGGGTCGACGTTGCCGTCCAGGAGCAGGCCGCCCACCTTGTCGGGGAAGAGGTTCGCGTAGACGGCACCGAGAAACGTGCCGTACGAGATGCCCCAGTAGCTGAGCTGTTCGTCCCCCACCGCCTGGCGCAGCCGGTCCAGATCGCGGGCGCTGTCGGGGGTGGAGACATGCGGCAGCAGCTTCGCGGCCCGCTGCTCGCAGCCCTCGGCCAGTTCAGCCCTCCCGGCGAACCAGGCCCGTCGTTCTTTCTCCCCCACCGGGAATCCCGCCGGCTGCCGCGCCCACCAGGCGTTCGCCTCCTCCGCGCTGCCGAAGCAGCGCACCGCGGTGCTACGGCCCACACCGCGGGGATCCCAGCTGACGATGTCGAAACGCTCGCGCAGCTCGGCCGGGAAATACCGTTCGTACCAGGCCGGCAGAGCATTGGTGCCGGCTCCGCCGGGGCCGCCGGGGTTGAAGAACAGCGACCCGAGTCTCTCGGACGGGCCGGTGGCTCCGCGCCGGATCAGAGCGAGATCGATGGTCTCTCCGGCCGGACGGTCGTAGTCGAGCGGAACGTCCAGCGTCGCGCACTCGAATCCCCGCTGTGCCTCTTCCTCGCACGGCCGCCACGTCAGTGAGGCTGCCCCGGAGCCCCCACCACGTACGGTCGGCGGTCCGGTGGCGCCGGTGGTCAGGAGTACGCACGGCAGGAGCATCGCGACGCACCACGCGGCACGGCTTCGCCGGCCGGATATCGGGCCTGGCATCAGATCTCCTCCGCCGTCCATCTGCCGGGCCGCCGTCGCCGGTGTCCCCTGGTCTGGACTCACCTCACCATCGCCCGGGGCAGGGCAGCACCCGTTGCGCACCCGAACGCGGTACGGCCCGCGGGCGCCCCGGCTCCCGGCCGGGCCGCCGACGTGCGCGGCGGGACGCGGGGGCGGAGATTGTAGGGAGCGGAGATCGCGAGGAGCGGACACCGGCCGCGTCGCACGAGCTGAGGAGCCGCCCATGTCGACGGGCCCGACAGGCGAACAGTGGGAGATACGCCGGGACGGTCAGCGTGCCGTGGTGGTCCAGCTGGGTGCGGCGCTGCGCCACTACGAGGCGGACGGCAGACCGGTGCTGGACGGCTTCGGCGAGGACGAGGCGATCAGCGGCGGGCGGGGGCAGATCCTCGTCCCCTGGCCCAACCGGGTGGGGGACGGGCGCTACCGCTTCGCCGGCGACGACCTCCAACTGCCGCTCACCGAACCGGAGAAGCACAACGCCATCCACGGCCTGCTCCGCTGGAGCCCGTGGCGGCTGCTCGTGCACGGGGAGGACGTGGTGGCGGCCGGGACCACCGTCTTTCCCCAACCGGGATACCCCTTCCGGCTGGACGTCGTCGCCGAGTACCGGCTCGGGCCCGAGGGACTCGAAACCACCGTCTCCGCCACCAACACGGGCGGTGTCCCCGCTCCCTACGGCGTGGGGCAGCATCCGTATCTGACGGTCGGCACCGACCGGGTGGACGACGCCCTGCTGACGGTCCCCGCCCGGTACCGGCTGCGCGCCGACGACAACGGGCTGCCCGTCGCCCGGGAAGACGTCGCCGGCACGGAGTACGACTTCCGCACCGCCCGCCCGATCGACGGCGCCCAGCTGGACACCGCCTTCACCGGGCTGGAGCGCGACCCGTCGGGCCGTGCCGTCGTACGGCTCGCGCACCCCACCGGGCGGCACGGCGTCGACCTGTGGCTCGGCGACGGCACGCGGTATGCGCAGATCTACACGGGCGACACGCTCGACCCGCCCCACCGGCGCCGCGGCCTCGCCGTGGAGCCCATGTCCTGTCCCGCGGACGCCTTCCGCAGCGGCACCGATCTCACCGTCCTGGATCCGGGGGACGGTCATGTGCTGCGGTGGGGCCTGAGCCCCTGGGGGACCGGATGACCTCACCTTCGCCGGCGGCCGGGGAGCGGATGAGCGGGGACGCGTTCCGGTCGCTGTACACGCGGCTGCGCGACGGGACGCGGACGGCGGATCCCCGCGGGGCGCTGCGCCATCTGACGCCCGAGCGGGTCGTGGCGGCCGCCGCGCGGGTGCGGCTCGGCCGTACGGTGTCGCTGGCCGCCCCGGTGGACACCCACCCCGCCCCGGACAATCCCGTACCGGCGGAACACCGGATGCTGGGACCCGACGCGGGCGAGACCGGGGCCGAGGGGCTGCACTTCGCCCTGGACCGCATCGCCATGAACGTCCACGGGGACGCGACCAGCCATCTCGACGCCCTCTGCCATGTCCTGTACGACGGCGAGCTGTACGACGGAGTGCCCGCGAGCACCGTGACGCCCGAGGGGGCCCGTGCGCTCTCCGTGGACCTGGTCGCGGAGGGCATCGTCGGCCGTGGGGTGCTGCTGGACATTCCCCGGCTGCGCGGCGTGCCCTGGCTGGAGCCCGGTGACTGGGTGACCCCGGACGATCTGACGGCGGCCGAGGCCGCGCAGGGGGTCCGGGTCTCTCCCGGTGATCTGCTGTTCGTGCGGGTGGGGCACCGCCGGCGCCGCGACGAGCTCGGCCCGTGGGACGTGGCCCGGGAGCGGGCCGGACTGCACCCGGAAGCCGTGGCGTTCCTGGCCGAGCGGCAGGTCTCGGTCCTCGGCGGGGACGGCAACAACGACACCGCGCCCAGCCTGGTGGCGGACGTCGCCTTCCCGGTGCATGTACTGGCCATCCACGCCATGGGGGTGCACCTCATGGACTACCTCCAGTTCGAGGAGCTGGCCCCGGCCTGCGCCGATGCGGGCCGCTGGGACTTTCTGTGCACGGTCGCGCCGCTGCGGGTGCCGGGGGCCACGGGCTCGCCCGTGAACCCGATCGCCGTGCTGTGACCGGGCCGGGGGCGGCGGACCGGCGTGCGGTCGCCGTCCACCCGGAGGGCGGATACGTTCGAAGGGGCGGGGCCGACAGGTCTCCCGGGTGGGGCAGCAGGTCTCCGCAGCGCGGAGTGACAGGTCCTGGCCGCGCCAGGGCAGGGCCCCGAGCGCAAGGACGGTGGTCGCTGTGGGCGACTTCCCCCACTACGACGTCATCATCATCGGCACCGGCGCCGGCGGCGGCACACTCGCCCACCGGCTCGCCCCTTCCGGCAAGCGGGTCCTCCTTGTCGAGCGCGGCGACTATCTGCCGCGTGAACGGGACAACTGGGACTCCACCGCCGTGTTCGTGAAGGGCAAGTACCGGGCCCCGGAGTTCTGGCTCGACCGGCACGGCAGCGAATTCCCGCCCGAGGTCAACTACTACGTCGGCGGGAACACCAAGTTCTACGGCGCCGCGCTGTTCCGGCTGCGGCCCGAGGACTTCGGCGAGCTCCGTCACCACGGCGGCATCTCGCCCGCCTGGCCGATCCGGTACGAGGACCTGGAGCCGTACTACACCGAGGCCGAGCACCTCTACCTCGTGCACGGGCAGCACGGGGAGGACCCGACGGAGGGCGCGGCCAGTGCGCAGTACGCGCATCCGCCGGTGGAACACGAGCCGCGCATCCAGAAGTTGAGCGACGACCTGGAGAAGCGCGGGCTGCGTCCGTTCCATCTGCCCATCGGCGTCAACCTCAGCCAGGACGGCAGCGGCGCGGCCACGCATGCGAGCGTCTGCATCCGGTGCAACCGGGTCGACGGCTTTCCGTGCCTGGTGCGCGGGAAGTCCGACGCCGAGGTGATCTGTGTGGAGCCGGCGCTGCGGCACCCCAACGTCGAGATGATCACCAACACCCAGGTGGTCCGGCTGGAGACCGATCCGACGGGACGCAGTGTGAACGCGGTCGTCGGCCGGCTCGCCGACGGCTCGGAGATCCGCCTCACGGCGGACGTCGTGGTCGTCTCCTGCGGGGCGGTCAACTCCGCCGCCCTGCTGCTGGCCTCGGCCGACGACCGGCATCCCGCCGGTCTCGCCAACAGCTCCGACGTGGTCGGCCGCTACTACATGCGGCACAACAACATGGCGCTGATGGCCGTTTCGAAGGAACCCAACGACACCCAGTTCCAGAAGACGCTCGCCCTGCACGACTGGTACTTCGGCGCCGACGACTGGGACTTCCCGCTCGGCGGCATCCAGATGCTCGGCAAGTCGGACGCCGAGCAGATCCACGGCGAAGCCCCGAAGTGGGCGGGCGCCGTGGCTCCCGACATGCCGTTCGAGGTCCTGGCGCACCACGCCGTCGACTTCTGGCTCTGCGGCGAGGACCTCCCCCTGCCCGGCAACCGCGTCACCCTGGACGGCGACGCCCGTATCCGGCTGGCTCTCGACGAGACGAACAACATCGAGGGACTGAAGCGGCTGCGGCACAAACTCCAGGGAATGCTCGGGCACTTGGGCATGCACGAACACCAGCTGCTGTCCCACAGCATCTATCTCCACAAGGGGATGCCGATCGGCGCCACCGCGCACCAGGCGGGCACCGTGCGCTTCGGCACCGACCCGGCCGCCTCCGCCCTGGACGTCAACTGCAAGGCCCACGACCTCGACAACCTCTATGTCGTCGACACGAGCTTCTTCCCGAGCATCGGCGCGGTGAACCCGTCGCTGACGGCCATCGCCAACGCCCTGCGGGTCGGCGACCACCTCGTGGAGCGGCTGGGCTGACGGGCGGGCGCGTTGGGCCGCCCGGGCGAAGATGCTCCGCCAGGCGGATCAACCCCCGCTCGCCGGACACACCTCCCGCCGCCGCCGGTGGTTGCGTGGCCCCGCCCCAGCCGGGTGGACCGGGGCGCCGCAGCGAGGAGGCAGGGCATCATGAGTTCCAGCGAGGGCGCACCTCAGGGTGTCATTCCACCGCGTCTGCTCAAGGGCCAGAAGGCACTGGTCACGGGCGCCAACTCGGGCATCGGGAAGGCCACGGCCATCGGGCTCGGCCGGGCCGGCGCGGATGTGGTCGTGAACTATGTGAGCGGCGCCGACGCCGCGCAGGAAGTGGTCGACGAGATCACCTCGTTCGGGGTCCGCGCGGCCGCCTACGCAGCGGACGTCTCCCAGGAGGACCAGGTCGTCGCCATGACGGACCGCATGGTCGAGGAGTTCGGGACGATCGACATCCTGGTCGCCAACGCCGGGCTGCAGCGGGACGCGCGGTTCACCGACATGACCCTGGCGCAGTGGCAGAAGGTGCTCGACGTCAACCTCACCGGCCAGTTCCTGTGCGCCCGGGAGGCGACCAGGGAGTTCCGGCGCCGCGGCGTCGTCCCCGAGGTCTCCCGGTCGGCGGGAAAGATCATCTGTATGAGCTCGGTGCACCAGATCATCCCCTGGGCGGGCCACGTCAACTACGCCTCGTCCAAGGGCGGCGTGCAGATGATGATGGCGACCCTGGCCCAGGAGCTGGCCCCGGAGAAGATCCGGGTGAACGCCGTCGCCCCCGGCGCCATCCAGACCCCGATCAACCGCGACGCCTGGGAGACGCCCGAGGCCCGTGAGGAACTGCTGAAGCTCATTCCCTACGACCGTATCGGCGAGCCGCAGGACATCGCGCACGCCGTCGTCGGCCTCGCCTCCGACCTCATGGACTACGTGGTCGGGACGACGCTCTACGTCGACGGCGGGATGACCCTCTTCCCGGGCTTCGCCACCGGCGGCTGACCTTCCCTCACGTCACGGACAGCGAAGGTTCCATGCACACCTCGTTCCACCTGCTGGCGGATGCGCCGGCGCAGCTGCTGCCCGCCCGGGAACTCATGGCGTTCACCCTCGCCTCCCACATCATCCTGGTGCCGCTGGGGGTGGCGCTCCCCTTCATCACCCTGCTGATGCACTACCGGGGACTGCGTCGCAAGGACGCGACGGCGCTCCTGCTGGCCCGGCGCTGGTCGGCCGTGATGGCGGTGCAGTTCGCCGTCGGGGTGGTCACCGGCACCGTGCTGTCCTTCGAGTTCGGGCTGCTCTGGCCGGGTCTCATGGGCAGATGGGGGGACGTCTTCGGGATCGGGTTCGGTGTCGAGGCATGGGCGTTCTTCCTGGAGGCCGTGCTCATCGCCATCTACCTGTACGGATGGCGGCGGCTGAAGCCCCGGACCCACTTCCTCCTCGCGCTGCCGCTGCCGGCCACCGCACTGCTCGGGGCGTTCGGCATCCTGGCCGCCAACTCCTGGATGAACACTCCGCAGGGCTTCTCCCTCGACAGCGAGGGCAACCCGGTCGACGTGGACGTCTGGAAGGCCATCTTCACGCCGATGTTCGGGCCGCAGTACTGGCACTTCGTCGTGGCGATGCTGATCACCGCGGGCTATGTGGTGGCGGGCGTCTACGCCGTCGGCCTGCTGCGCGGTCGCCGCGACCACTACCACCGGCTCGGATTCACCGTTCCGTTCACCGTCGCCGCGGTGGCGACTCCCGTGCAGTTCATTCTGGGCGACTCCATCGCGCGGTCGGTGTTCCACAAGCAGCCGGTGAAGTTCGCGGCCCTGGAGATCGTCTGGAAGACCGACACCCGGGTTCCGGAGTACCTCTTCGGCCGCCTGCATCCCGACGGTTCCGTCTCGGGAGGTATCAAGATCCCGCTGCTCGACTCCGTCCTGGCCGGATTCAGTCCGAACACCACGGTGGTGGGGCTGAGTTCGGTCCCCGCGGACCAGCGGCCGACGGCCGTTCAGGCGACGATCGCGCACTGGGCCTTCGACCTCATGGTGCTGATCGGGTCGGTGCTGGTGCTGCTCGCCCTCTGGTACGGCCTCGTCCGGCTGCGGCACCGTCGGCTTCCCGAGTCGAAGTGGTTCTTCCGCAGCGCGGCCTGTGCGGGCGTCGCGTCCGTCGTCGCCGTCGAGTGCGGCTGGATCGCCACCGAGGTGGGACGCCAGCCCTGGATCGTCTACCAGAACATGCGGGTCGCCGAGGCCGTCACCTCGACCCGCTCCACCACCCTCTGGATCATGCTCGGTCTGGTGATCGTGGTGTACGTGTTCATCTTCGGCTCGTTCCTCGCGATCCTGCTCCGGATGCGCACGCGCTGGCGGCTCGCGGACGAACAGCGGGCGGCGGGGAGCCCCGTGTCACCGCCCGAGGCGGACACACCGTACGGGCCGCGGGCGCCCGTTCCCGCGGGTGACGCCCCCGCGGCCGGCCCGGAGACCCCGTCGGAAGGCGGCCGTCCGTGAGCGCCGATCTCATCGCCGTGGTGCTGCTGCTCGCGGTGGCCGCGTACACCTGCGCGGGCGGCACCGACTACGGCGCCGGCTTCTGGGACCTGACCGCCGGGGGCGCCGAGCGCGGCAAGCGGCCCCGGTGGCTCATCGACCACGCCATGGCGCCCGTGTGGGAGGTCAACAACGTCTGGCTGGTCTTCATCCTCGTCATCACCTGGACCGGCTTCCCCACGCTCTTCCAGACCGTCTTCTCCGCGATGTGGCTCCCGCTGGCCCTGGCAGCCGTGGGCATGGTCCTGCGCGGCGCGGGCTTCGCGTTCCGCAAGCCGGCCCGGCGGCTCGCCGGCCGGCGGCTGTACGGAGCGGTGTTCGCCGTGGCGTCGCTCGTGACGCCGTTCTTCCTCGGCGCCGCCGTCGGCGGTGTCGCCTCGGGCCGTGCGGCGCCCGGTACGCCGGCCACGGCGGACGTCTGGGCCAACCCCACCTCGGTGCTGTTCGGGCTGCTGGCCGTCGCGACCACGGCGCTCCTCGGCGCGGTGTTCCTCGCCGGGGACGCACGCCGTTTCGACGCGCCCGACCTCGTCGGCTACTTCCGCGGACGCGCGCTCGCCGCGCTGGCCGTGCTCGCGGTGCTGGCCGTGATCACGCTGTTCGTCACCCACGACGACGCTCCCCACGTATGGCACGGACTCACCCACGGGGTCGGTCTGTTCTTCGTCGTCCTGGCCACCGTGGCCGCACTCGCGACCGCCTGGCTGCTGCTGCGGACTCCCGGCAACTGGGCCCGCGTCACGGCCGTCTGCGTCGTGGCGTCCGCCGTGATCGCCTGGGGCATGGCCCAGCGCCCCTACCTCGTCCCGACCTCGCTGACCGTCGCCGACGGCGCGGGTGCGCCCTCGACGCTGACCTGGCTGGCGGTCGTCACGCTGGTGGCCGTGGTGATCGTCTTCCCGGCCGTCGGCCTTCTGTACTGGCTCGACACCCATGGCGAACTCGAAGAACTCAGCGACACCGACCTGAGGCGGGACGGCGCGGGCGGTGACAGCGCGCCCGGGAGCAACTGACCCGCTGCCACGGGTGATTCCCCGCCCCACCTGCCCGGCCTCCGACGAAGGGAGCCGTTGTGACCGACGACCAGATCCTTCTCGGGTTCGCGCTGACCCTGGTCATCGCGACCGCATCACAGATCCTGGCGAGCAAACTGTGCGTGCCCGCCCTGATCCTGCTGCTCCCCGCCGGGTTCGCCGCAGGCGCCCTGACGGATGTCATCCACCCGGACCGACTGATGGGACAGAACTTCTCCGTCCTGGTGTCGCTGTCCGTCGCGGTGATCCTCTACGACGCCGGGCTGGGCCTCAACCTGCGCAAACTCACCGGTCACACCCGGTCGGTCGTGGGACGGCTGCTGCTGCTCGGCATCCTGATCACCTTCTTCGCCACCAGCGCCGTGGCGCCGGCCATGTTCGACATGCCCCTCAGGGTGGCGGCGATGCTCGGCACCATCCTCGTGGTCTCCGGGCCCACCGTCGTCGGACCGCTGCTCGACTTCGTACGGCCCTCCGACCGCGTACGCCGCATCCTCATCTGGGAGGGGACGCTCACCGATCCGATCGGCGGCATCCTCGGCGCGCTGGTGTTCCACGCCATCGCCACGACGCACCGGGTCGACATCGGGCGCGGCTACCAACTGGGTCAGTTCGGCCTCAGCCTGCTCGTGGGGCTGATCGGCGGGGCCGTGGGAACCGCGCTGCTGTGGCTGACGCTGCGCACCCTGCGGCTGGGCGAGACGCTGGGCACCCTGGCGCAACTGGCCACGGTGATCGCCGTCTCCGCGGGCTGCGACATCGTCCGTGACGACACCGGGCTGATCGCCGCCATCGTCACCGGACTCGCCGTGACCAACATCCCCGGCTTCGACATGCCCGCCCGGCGCCCCTTCTTCGAGACCCTGGCCCAGCTGATCATCGGGCTGCTGTTCGTCTCCATCTCCTCCACCGTCACCCCGGCGTCCCTGGTGCCGGTGCTCCTCCCCGCGCTGGGACTCATCGCGATCCTCGTCCTGGTGGTGCGTCCGCTGGTGGCCTACCTCTCGACGACCGGAACCGGCATGAGCCGGGGGGAGCGGGCGTTCACCGGCTGGATGGCGCCACGCGGCATCGTGGCGGCGGCCACGGCGTCGGCCTTCTCGGCGAGCCTCGTGGACCGGGGAGTGGACGGAGCGTCCCGGATCCTCCCGGTCACCTTCCTCGTGATCGTGGGCACCGTTCTGCTGTACGCCCTGACCGCGGCACCGGTGGCCCGGCGGCTGGGCATCGTCAAACCGGCGGGCACCCGGATCCTGCTGGTGGGCGGGAAACGGTGGGTGGTCGAGCTGGGGAAGGCCCTGGGGTCGGCCGGGCTGGACGTGCTGATGTGGGCGGGCCTCGACGAGGAGCGGCAGCGGATCAGGGACGAGGGAATCGAGCTGGCCACGGGTGACCTGCTGGCCACCGCCACCAACCCCGGGGCCCGGCTTGAGGGTGTCACCGCCGTCTTCCTGGCCACCGACGACGACGACTTCAACGCGCTCGCGTCCGTGGTGATGCAGGACAACGTCGAGGGCCCCGTCTACCGGGTCGGACCCCCGCACGACAGCCACGGGGTCATCGCCCCCTACACCGGAGGGGACATCCTGTTCGGCCGTCCTCTCGTCCGCCAGGTCCTGGCCGACCGCTACGAGCAGGGGGCCCGGTTCCTGGTGCAGCCGGCCTCGTCCCCGGTGCCGCCGGAGTACGACACCCTCTTCGTGGTGCGGGCCGACAACAGGCTGGAGCCGGTGACCGAGAAGCAGCGGATCATCCCTGAGGAAGGCGACACCGTCGTCCTGCTGGGCGCCGCCCCCACCGCGGGGTGAGCCGGCCCGGACCGTGGTGGCCCGGATCTCTCCGCCGGACTCGGGACCGGCATGTCTCGGCGGTACTCAGGACCGGGCCTCGCGCGCCCGGTTGATGGCGTCGTCCAGGGTGATCGCCGTGTCGATCATCGCGAGGTGCGTGAACGCCTGCGGGAAGTTGCCCAGTTGCCGTCCCGTCAGGTCGATCTCCTCCGAGTACAGACCCAGGTGGTTGGCGTACGTGAGCATCTTCTCCAGGACCAGTCTGGCCTGGTCCGTCCGTCCCGCCCTGGCCAGGGCGTCGACGTACATGAACGTGCAGAGCGAGAACGTGCCTTCGGAGCCGCGCAGCCCGTCGGGGGAGGCTTCCGGGTTGTAGCGGTAGACGAGGCTGTCGGTGACCAGTTCCCGGTCCATCGCGTTCAGCGTCGACGTCCACATCGGGTCGTCGGGCGTGATGAACCCCACCGTCGGCATCCGCAGCAGCGCCGAGTCGAGGACATCGCTGCCGTAGTGCTGCACGAAGGCGCCGCGCTCCGGGTGCCAGCCACGCGCCAGGACCTGCTCGTAGATCTTGTCGCGCTCGGTCGTCCAGCGGCCCTTGGCGGCAGGCCGGCCGCTCGAATTGGCGAGCCGCAGGGCGCGGTCGAACGCGACCCAGCACATCACCCGTCCGTACGTGAAGTCCTGTCTGCCGCCGCGGGTCTCCCACAGCCCCTCGTCCGGCTGGTCCCAGTGGTCCACCAGCCAGTCGAGGAGCGTGTGCAGCGAGGTCCAGCCCCGGTTGTCGAGCTGGATGCCGTGCTGATGTGCGAAGTAGATGCTGTCCAGTGCCTCGCCGTAGATGTCCAGCTGCAACTGGTCGGCGGCCCCGTTGCCGATGCGCACGGGAGAGGACCCGTGGTACCCCTCCCAGTGATCCAAGGTCTCCTCGACCAGGTCGGAGGAGCCGTCCACCCGGTACATGATGTTCAGCGGTCCGGTGTCGCCGCCCGCCTTCTCCTGCACCCGGTCGCGCAGCCAGCCGGTGAAGGCCTTCGCCTCTTCCTTGAAGCCGAGGCCGAGCAGGGCGTACACCGAGAACGAGGCGTCACGGATCCAGGTGAACCGGTAGTCCCAGTTGCGTTCGCCGCCCAGTTGCTCGGGCAGCCCCGCCGTCGGGGCCGCGACGAGCGCGCCGCTCGGCGCGTATGTCATCAGTTTGAGCGTGATGGCCGAGCGTTCCACCGCCTCGCGCCAGCGGCCCGAGTAGCGGGACTGAGCCAGCCACCCCCGCCAGAATCCGACCGTCTCGCCGAAGAGCTGCTCGAACTCGCCGAGGCGGACTTCGCGTGCCGGCCCCTCGGGCGACGACTCCACCATCAGACCTCGCTGTTGGCCCGCCTCCAGCGGCAGGGTGAAGCGCAGGTCCCTGTCACCCGACACGGCCTTCAACAGCCGGTCGTCCTCCGGCTCGCGGACGGCGTGAACGGCCAGTTCCAGCCCGTCCGAGGCGAACACGGCGCCGTGCTGCGAGATGTGCAGCTCGTGGGGCTTGCGGCCGTAGTCGAACCGCGGGGCGATCTCGACCTCGAAGGTCATGCTGCCGCGTACGCAGCGCAGCATGCGGACGAGCCGATGGCGGCCGGTGGCCTCGGACCCGGTCACCGGCATGAAGTCGAGCACCTCACCCGCACCGGCCTCGGTCATGAACCGGGTCACGAGAATCGCGGTGTCGGGCAGATACAACTGCTTGGTCGAATAGTTCTCCACCGCCGGTTTGACCGTGAAATGGCCACCCTTTTCCCGGTCCAGCAGTGCACCGAAAACACTGGGTGAATCGAAACGCGGACAGCAGAACCAGTCGATCGTCCCGTCGGTCGCCACGAGCGCCGCGGTCTGCAGATCTCCGATCAGACCGTGATTCTCGATCAGCGGGTATTCGTCCATGACGAGCCCCTTCCGGGTTCCCTTCGCTCAGCTTAAGCACGGACCCCACGGGCGGGCCTGCCGAGAAGGCGGCGCCGCAGCCGCCGCCTTCTGCCGCTGCGGCCGTCCGCGAGCGGCCTTAACGTGGTGGGGGAGGGCTGTGCCGAGCCGGAACTGGAGGGCCTCCTGTGCCGTACCGCCGAGCCCCGGCTCCCACGAGTGGACGGGCCCGCACGTGCGGGGCGTGACGTCCTGGGCAGCCGTTTTCGGGCTGCGGCAGTACGCCAAGGCCAGTCTGTGGATCCTGCCCCTCGTCGGTCTCGTGCTCGGTACCCTCCTTGCCGAATGCGCCATCGCGCTGGACGGAAAGGACTGGCCGCCGAGCGGCTGGCGGTATTCGGCGACCACCGCGAGCGGAGTACTCAGCGCCATTGTCGGGGCGATGGTGGCGCTGCTCGGATTTGTTGTGACCATCGGCGTTCTCGTCGTCCAGCAGGCGACCGGAACTCTTTCCCCGCGGTATATGCGCCTGTGGTATCGGGACCGCTTGCAAAAGGCCGTGCTCGCCACGTTCACCGGGACGTTCGCGTTTGCGTTCTCTCTGCTGCGCAGTATCGAGGCGAATTCCGTCCCGGATCTCGGAGTCACCCTCGCCGGACTGGCGGTGGCCGTCAGCCTGCTGCTTCTGCTCGTCTATCTCAACCGGTTCACCCACAACCTCAGGCCGGTGGCCATCGCGGCACTGGTGGGAAGAATGGGGGAGAAGGTCTTCTCCCGTGGCGCCGCGAGAATCCGCGGGGCGGCTCCCGGCGCCGACGAGTCGGTGCCGTCCGGCACCCCGACGACGGTGATCCGCTCCGAACGCGGGGGTGCCATCCAGGCGTTCAACATCACCGGGCTGGTGGCCGAGGCGACGCGTCACGACTGCGTCTTCGTCGTGACCCACCTGATCGGTGACTTCGTCCTGCCCGGCACCGTGCTCGTCGAAGTCCACGGCGGTTCCTCGACGCCGGGCCCGGACCGGGTGAACGGCCTTGTCGCGCTGGGGGCCGAGCGCACCATCGAGCAGGATCCGGCTTTCGCCCTGCGGATTCTCGTCGACATCGCCATCCGGGCGCTCTCCCCGGCGGTGAACGACCCGACGACCGCGGTACAGGTGATCAACTACATCGAGGTCCTGCTCCAGTCCGCCGGCACCTTGCCGCTCCCCGGCCGATACGTCCTGGCCGACGACCGGGGCCGGCCACGACTCGTGCTGCCCGGGCGGGACTGGGACAACTATCTTCAGCTCGGCGTCTGCGAGATCCGCGAATACGGGGGATCGTCCGTGCAGATCTGCCGCCGGCTCCGCGCGCTGCTCGAAGACCTGCTGGACACCCTGCCGCCCGCACGTCATCCAGCGCTGCGGGTCGAGTTGCAGCTGCTCCAGGAGTCGGTCGAGCGGGTGTTCACGGACCCGGTCCGCCGGGCCGTGGCGGAAGCGGCCGACTGTCAGGGCATCGGCGGGCAGTACGGCTCCCCCCGCCGCCCGCACGGCCCGACGGCCTGACCAACCGCGGCCGGACGGTTCCCGAATCGTTCAGTGGGGCCTTGCTGTCCGGGAAACGGACCGGGGCCTGGAAGCGAGCCCTGCGGGCCGCCCGTCGGAAGGGCGTTCTCAGCGGAACGGGCTGAGTGGGAGGCCACGTTCCACGGTGTCGGCACCCGGAGCCAGTCGGGTGCGTACCTTACGAAAGCGTGTCGTACCCGGTAAATCACGGCACGGCCCATGAGGATGTGGCGCTGGTCGTGACGTCCACCGGGGCGTGGGGCGGTCGACAGCCTGGACGGCCTCGACGGAAGGTGCGGTGGCTCGGGTGGCGAAGGCGACGACGGATGCACAGGACAGCGAGAGTGCCGTTGAACTCGGTGGCTACCGGCAGGAGCTGAAGCGGACGCTCGGCTCCTTCCAGGTGTTCGCGATCTCGTTCGCGTTCATCTCGGTGGCGGTCGGCATCTTCGCGACGTACGACGAAGTGCTGCTGACCGCAGGACCGGTCGGGATCTGGCTCTGGGTGATCGCGGCAGCGGGGCAGACCCTGGTGGCGCTGGTGGTGGCGCAGTTCGCGGCCCGCATCCCCCTCAGCGGCTCCTCCTACCAATGGGCCTCACGGCTGGCGAACCCGAAGATCGGCTGGGGATTCGGTTGGCTGACCTTCTGCTACCTGGCGATCGGCGTGGTGGCGGTCGACAACGCGCTGGCGAGTCAGGCATTCATGCCGCTCCTCGGCATGGAGCCGGACGAGGGCACCGCGCGTCTGATCACCCTGGTGGTGCTGTTCGTCCAGACCGTGCTCGCCGTGGCCTCCACGCGCCTCGTCAGCCTGATCAACGTGGCGGCGGTGGGACTCGAACTGCTGCTCGTCGTCGGCGTGGCGATCGCGCTGATCATTGCTGTGCTGGTCACAGGTGACGGTGCGGCCGGCAACCTCACCTCGCGTGGTGTCACCGAGAACGCCACCGACTACTTCGCCGTCGGCGGCGGGCTGATGATCGCGATGATCATGGGCCTCGCCACACTCGTCGGGTTCGACTCCGCGGCGAACCTGGCCGAGGAGGCCAAGGACCCCTATCGCTCCGTCCCCCGCGCGATCGTGGGTTCGGTCGTGGCCGCCGGGCTCCTGGGACTGCTCTTCCTGGTCACGCTCACCGTCGCGATCGACGACATCTCCCGGATCAGCGCCGACGGCTCCCCGGTCGCGGCGATCATGCGCGTTCACCTGGGTCCGGGGATGGAGAGGGTGCTGCTGATCGCGATCACGATCGCGTTCTTCGGCGCCGGGATCGTGGGGATGGTCGCGTGCGCACGGCTTGTCTTCGCGATGTCGCGCGACGCACGCTTCCCTGCCCACCAGCTGATGCGCCGAGTCAACCGGCGCACGCGGACGCCGATCCCGGCGACGATCCTGATCTTCGTCCTCGGGGTGGTCCTGATGGTCGCGCTGCCGGGCGCCGCACTGCTGGAGCTGATCACGGCATCGACGATCCTCCCGGCGATCATCTACGGCTCGACGATCGTCCTCTACCTGGCGGTGCGCGGGCGGCTCGATCGCAGGAAGGGTGCGTTCGACCTCGGGCGCTTCGAGCTGCCGGTCGCGATCTGCGCACTGCTGTGGACACTCGTGGCGCTGTTCGTGCTGGTGACACCCGGGGAGGCGCTGGTCTCCGTCGTGATCGTGGCCGGCCTGCTCGTCGCGGGCGGGCTGTTCTTCCTCGTCATGCTGACGTTCGACCGCCAGGCGCTGGAGACGGAACCCGGGAAGGCGGACGCCTTCGGCGAGAAGTGACGGCGTGAGCGGTGGCGGGCACTGCGCCGGCGGAGCGCCGCGATCCGGACACGTCGCGAGCACGACCTAGAGTGCGCACGTGCAGTCGTACAGCATTGGGCAGGCAGCCGAGTTGCTGCGGGTGAGTTCGGAGACCGTTCGCCGGTGGGCGGACGGCGGGCGGTTGCGGATGGACCGGGACGGCTCGGGGAACCGGGTGATCGACGGGGTGGGGCTCGCCGCCTTCGCCAAGGAGCGGGCCGCCGGGATGCATCCGGTGCCGGAGGGTGTCTTCACCTCCGTGAGAAACGCGTTCGCCGGCATCGTGACCGCGGTCGCCGTCGACGACGTGGCCGCCCAGGTCGAGATCCAGTGCGGGCCCCATCGGGTCGTCTCGCTCGTGACCCGGGAGGCCGTGCGGGAACTGGGCATCGAGGTGGGTGTGACGGTGACCGCGCGGGTGAAGTCGACCAACGTGCACATCGACCTCGGCTGACACCCTCTCGCGCGTACGGCATTCAACTGCACAGGAGCGCGGCGTGCAGGTCGAGCTTGTGGTCGAGGCGGTTCAGGTCGCGGCCGGTGAGTGCCTGGATGCGCTGGATGCGGTAGTGGACGGTGTTGACGTGCAGGTGGAGGGCCTGCGCGGTGCGGCTCCAGGAGCAGTTGTGGGCAAGGAAGACCTCCAGGGTCTTCCGCAGTGTGGTGTGTGAGGCCGAGTCACTCCGGGCGAGAGGGCCGAGGGTCCGGGCACTGAAGGCCGTACGGACATCGGCCGGCACGCCGGCCAGCAGGGACGGCAGCGAGGAGAGGTCCTCGACGGCCGTCACGCTCGCGGTGCAGGGGGCCGTGCTCCGGGCGGCGGCCAGCGCGTAGCGCGCCTGGGCCAGAGCGCTTCGGAGGTCGGCAGCGGAGTGGGTGGGCAGGCTGAGTCCGGCGTGCAGGGGCGCCTCGGGGCGGCAGGCATGGATCAGGGGCCAGATCTCCTGGAGCCGGGACACGTCCGGGCTGTCGGCTCTGTCGGTGTCGTCGGTGCTATTGGTGTTCTCGGTGCTATTGGTGTTGGCCTGTACGACGGCCAGGGCCTCGCCGTGGGGGAGCCGTCCGAGGGCGAAGGCGACCGGGCCGAGGTGACCGAGCGCCTCGTGCAGGGCGGGCACCGCCCCTGACGTGTCGTCACCGCCGAGCGCGGCGACCATCACGCGGAAGGGGCCCGCCGGGGAGAGGCCGATCGCTTCGAGTGCCGCCGGTCCGGGTACGGCGTCGGGTTCCGGGCCGGTGATCAGCCCGATCAGATCCTCGGTGGCTTCCCTCCGGACCGTCCGCCGTGCTTCGTGGGCGTGCCGGTACTGGGCGATGACGTCGGCGATCTCGTGCAGGACGCGGGGCGGGGCCGCGGAGCTGCCGGGCAGGTGCAGATGCCAGGCGTCGTACGGCGTGGTGCCGGTCTGCACGCGCAGGGTCGTGCCCGCGCCCGGTGCCGCCACGAGGTCGGCCGCGCGCCGCGCCGGGATCGCGGGGGCGCCCGGAGTACGGGCAACGGTCCGCCCGGTCGAGGTGAGTATGTAGCCCGGCAGAGGCCCGAGATGGGCGATCGCCCGCTCCAGCAGTTCATCGAGGCCGGCGCCCTGGTCGAGGAGCCCGCTGAGTTCGGTGCGGACGTTCTCCGGCAGTGCGTAGTGCGCGGTGGGCAGCCGGCTGAGGTCGCCCCACTGGCGCAGGTACACCGCTTCGGTGATGGCCCGGAAGGTCGTGTGCGCGGGCACCGCGAGCAGCGGGATGCGGTGCTCACGGCAGGCGTCGACCAGTGCGCCGGGCACCGTGCCGTGGGTCTCCTCTCCCGCGAGAAGAGCGCTGACGTCCGCGGAGCGCAGTGCGGAGACGAAACGGTCGATCGTGGCCCGGCTGTCGTGCGGGTGCCACCAGACCAGTCCGCTGAGGACGATCTCGCCCGGCTGGAGGAAACGGGTGGGGTCCTCCAGGTCGGTGGCCGTGACGCCGCTGATTCCTCGGCTGAGCAGAGCGGGATCGCCCCACAGCAGGGCGATGTCGAGGCTGTCGAGCTGAAGGAGGTGTTCGACGTGCATGCGGTGCTCCTTGCGCGGCTGCGGGGCGGACCCCGCATCTCACATTCACGAGGCGAGTGTGAGTTGCCACATGGTAAATGCACGGGTGATTGCCCAAAAAGCCTCTTGGTTGATCGTCCAGTACCGGCCGGGCGCGGACGCAGGTTTTCCGTGTTCCGGACCAGTCGTTTTCGGTCCTCGCCCCGGCTTCACTGGCCTGGAAGCAGCGGCAGAAGGCGGGGGCGACATGGATCTGAACACCGTGCTGGAGGTGTCCGACGCGCGGCGGCGTGAGCCGTGGCGGCCCGGCGACGCCTGGCTCGGCGGGGGCACCTATCTGTTCTCCGAGCCGCAACCGCACCTGCGGCGTCTGGTCGATCTGAGCCGGATGGGGTGGGAGCCGGTGGTGCACCGGCAGGACGGGGCGCTGGAGATCGCGGCGACCTGCACCATCGCCCAGCTCTCCCGCTGCGGACGGACGCTCGCCGCGGAGGCGGCAGCGTTGTTCGAGCAGTGCTGCCGGGCCTTCCTCGCCTCGTTCAAGATCTGGAACATGGCCACCGTCGGCGGCAATCTCTGCAACGGACTGCCGGCCGGGCCGATGATCTCGCTGACGGCCGCCCTGGACGGTGAGTGCCTGCTGCGGTCGCAGGGAGGCACGTCGCGCCGGGTCGCGGTCGCCGACTTCATCACGGGCGCGGGACGCAAGGATCTCGGTGAGGGGGAGCTGTTGCGGTCGGTCACCCTCCCGGCCCGGGCGCTCAGGTGCCGTACCGCCTTCCGGCAGGCGTCGCTGTACGGGCTGGGCCGCTCGGGTGCGCTGGTCATCGGCACGCTCGATCCGCTGGACGGCTCACTGGCCGTCACGATCACCGCCGCCACGACCCGGCCGTTCCGGCTCTGGTTCCCCCTGCCGCCGGACGGACCGGGCCTGCGGTCCGCGATCGAGGCGGCCGTCGGCGACGACGAGTGGTTCGACGACATCCACGGGCTGCCCGCATGGCGACGGCACATGACGTTCCGCCTCGCCGAGGAGATCCGCCGCGAACTCACCAAGGAGTCGGTTCGATGAGCTTCCGTATCGAGGTCAACGACCAGCCCTTCGAGGCCGAGCCCCGCGCGGGCCAGTGTCTGCGCACCTATCTGCGCGACCGCGGCTGGTTCGGGGTGAAGAAGGGCTGCGACGCCGGGGACTGCGGGGCCTGTACCGTCCACGTCGACGGCGAACCCGTCCACAGCTGTCTCTATCCGGCCGTCCGCGCCGCCGGCCGCCATGTCACCACTGTCGAGGGCCTCGCCTCACCGGAGGGCGAACTCCACCCGGTCCAGCGCAAGTTCCTCGACGCCCAGGGCTTCCAGTGCGGCTTCTGCACCGCCGGATTCCTGATGACCACGGCCGCCATAGAAGCCGAGCAGGGCACCGACCGTGACGACGGCAAACTCGACGACCTGCCCCGCGCGTTCAAGGGCAACATCTGCCGCTGCACGGGCTACCGCGCGATCGAGGACGCGGTGCGCGGCGTCCGGCACACCGAGCGGCCCTGCGCCGGGAAGGCCGTCGGCAAGAGCCTCGGCGCACCGGCCGGCCCGCAGGTCGTCACCGGCACGGCCCGCTACACCTTCGACATCGAGGTCCCCGGCCTCCTCCATATGAAGCTGCTGCGGTCGCCGCATCCGCACGCCCGCATCCTCGCGATCGACACCTCCGCGGCCCTGAGGATCCCGGGTGTGCACGCCGTCTTCACCCACGAGGACGCCCCGGAACGCCTTTACTCCTCCGCCCGGCACGAACACCCCACCGAGGACCCCGACGACACCCGGGTCCTGGACACCGTGGTCCGCCATGTCGGGCAGCGGGTCGCGGCGGTCGTCGCGGACAGCGAGCAGGCGGCCGAAGAGGGGTGCCGGCGGATCGAGGTGACGTACGGGCAACTCCCTTACGTCACAGACCCGGAGGCCGCGATGCTGCCGGGCGCACCCGCGCTGCACGGTGACAAGGGGCCCGACGCGCGCATCGCCCGCGCCGAGAACAACGTCGCGGGCGAGGTGCACGGCGAGATCGGCGATGTGGAGCAGGGTTTCGCCGAGGCGGACGTCGAGTACGAGGAGACCTTCCGCACGCAGCGCGTCCAGCACGCCAGTCTCGAAACCCACGGTTGTGTCGCGTACTTCGAGCCCAAGGAGGGCGGCAGCGGCGAGCGGCTCACCGTGCGCTCCTCGACCCAGACACCGTTCCTGACCCGGCGTGCGCTGTGCGCGCTGTACGACCTGCCCGAGGACGAGGTCCGGGTCGTCGCGGGCCGGGTCGGCGGCGGGTTCGGCGGCAAGCAGGAGATGCTGACCGAGGACATCGTGACGCTGGCCGCGCTGAAGCTGCGCCGTCCGGTGAAGCTGGAGTACACCCGGGCCGAGCAGTTCTACGGGGCCACCACCCGGCACCCGTTCAGGGTCACGATCCGGATGGGCGCCCGCCGCGACGGCACGCTCACCGGTTTCCATTTCCGCGTGGTGTCCAACACCGGGGCCTACGGCAACCACGGCCCGGCGGTGATGTTCCACAGCGTCGGCGAGTCGATGGCCGTCTACCGCGCCCCGCACAAGAAGGTCGACGCCTACTCCGTCTACACCAACTGCGTGCCCGCGGGCGCCTTCCGCGGCTACGGCCTCGGCCAGGTGACCTTCGCTGTCGAGTCGGTGATGGACGAACTCGCGCGGCGACTCGGGATGGACCCGCTGGTCTTCCGCGAGAAGAACATCATCGGGCCCGGCGAGCCCATGCTCAGCCCGATCGGCGAGGAGGAGGACCTCCACATCGCCTCGTACGGCCTGGACCAGTGTCTGTCGGTGGTCCGCACCGCGATCGCGGAGGACACCAGCGCCGAACAGGCCCCGGAGGGCTGGCTGGTGGGCCAGGGCACGGGCATGGCGATGATCGCGACGGGCCCTCCCGGCGGGCACTACGCGGACGCGCGGGTCTCCCTGCTCGGTGACGGCACGTACGACGTCGCCGTCGGGACCGCGGAGTTCGGCAACGGCACCACCACCGTCCACCAGCAGATCACCGCCGGCGCCCTCAACACGACGGAGGACCGCATCGCGATCCGCCAGTCCGACACCGACGTCGTACGCCACGACACCGGGGCCTTCGGCTCGGCCGGTACGGTCGTCGCCGGCAAGGCGGTGCTGCTGGCCGCGAGTTCGCTGGCGGAGCGACTGCGGACCTTCGCGGGCCGGTACACCGGCGTACCCCGGCATCTGTGTGTCCTCGGCCCGGAGGCGGTCGACTGCGCGGGCCGGGTCGTCGTGCTCAAGGAGCTCTTCGAGGCGGCGCACGCCGCAGGGGCCGCGGAGGAACTCGCCGCCGACGGTCACTGGGGCGGCTCCCCGCGCTCGGTCGCCTTCAACGCCCAGTGGTTCCGCGTCGCCGTCGACCCCGGCACCGGCGAGATCCGCATCCTGCGCAGCGTGCACGCTGCCGACGCGGGCAAGGTCATGAACCCGATGCAGTGCCGCGGCCAGGTCGAGGGCGGCGTCGCCCAGGCCCTGGGGGCCACTCTGTTCGAGAACGTCCGCATCGACGAACGCGGCGAGGTCACCACGGCCGCATTCCGCCGCTACCGGCTGCCTCAGTACGCCGACGTGCCCCGTACCGAGGTCCACTTCATGGAGACCGCGGACGCGATCGGGCCGCTCGGAGCCAAGTCGATGAGCGAGAGCCCGTTCAATCCGGTCGCCCCCGCGTTCGCCAACGCGCTGCGCGACGCCACAGGCATCCGGTTCACAGAGCTGCCTGTCACCCGTGACCGGGTCTGGCTCGCTCTCGACCGGCATGCCCGGGGGGAGCAGCCGCGCCCCTCGGACGATGCGACGGAAGAAGCGATGGAATCCGTCGTATCAAGCTCACAAATTCGAGGAGAAGTATCCGACAAGGTGCGCAGATGAGATTCTGCGGCCGGGCGGGCGGGTATCACTGGCGGCAGTCGCCGCACCGACCGCCCGAAGGGGACCCCGATGAGCCGCGTCCCTGCGCAGCCCCGTACCGCCCCCGCGCAGACGCGCCCGTTCACCGTGCACGGAGAGGTGGCCAGTCCTCTCACTCTGAGCGTCGCGGACCTTCGGGAGCGCTGGGATGAGCACCGGGCGGACGTGACCTTCGACTGCGCCACCAGCGGTCCGCAGCACCACACCTTCCACGGGCCACTGCTGCGGGAGGTGGTCGGCCTCGCGGCCCCTCGTTTCGACCCCGGGAAGCGCAAGCTCCGATCACGCTTCCTGCTGGCGGTCAGCGGGGGCGACGGTCATCGCACCGTGCTCGCCTGGGCGGAGATCGACGCCGACTTCGGCGGCTGTCCCGCTCTGCTGGCCACGCGGATGGACGACGAGGACCTCGATACGGCAGGTGCTCAGCTGGTCGTGCCCACGGACCGGTGCGGAGCCCGCTACATCAGTGCCGTCACCGGTATCTGGGTCGGGGAGTGCCGTGTGCCGGGAGGTCTGTGAACCCCGAACAGGGACAGTGAGCGGTGGCCTGCCCACGGCAGCCACTGCGGTGGGCCCGAGTCCGAGGGCCCCGCACCGGGCGCGTGCGGGGCCCTCTTGCCGTCGGAACGCGTCCCTGGAGCGGTGGTGCGCCGGAGCGGGGTGTGCGTCGCCGGAAGGCGGCGGTGCGCCGGGGCGGTGCTCAGGCGCTCGCGAGCGCGATCTCCGTGGACTTGATCAGGGCGACGACCGGGGAGCCGGCCGTCAGGCCGAGGTCGGAGACCGCGTCCTTC
Organism: Streptomyces sp. NPDC058685; assembly: GCF_042714725.1. Taxonomy (NCBI): domain Bacteria; kingdom Bacillati; phylum Actinomycetota; class Actinomycetes; order Kitasatosporales; family Streptomycetaceae; genus Streptomyces; species Streptomyces sp. NPDC058685. Next base: position 14,031 of record NZ_JBHXSL010000049.1, on the reverse strand, counting down.
GTGATGGCGGCCGTGAGGCCGCCGCCCTCGATGTCGATCTTGACGCTCGCCATGGCCCCGCCGGCCAAGACCTCGCTGACCGTGCCGGGGATCCGGTTGCGGATGCTCAGCCCCTCGACGGCGCCGGTGGCCAGGGCCACCTCGGTCGCCTTCATCAGCGCGCGCACAGCGGAGCCCTCGCCGAGGCCGAGGTCCTTGACGGCTTCGGCCGTGATGGCGGCGGTGACGTGCTGGCCGCCGTCGAGGCGGACCCTGACGGTCGCCATCGCCTCGCCGGACGTGACCGAAGTGACCGTGCCGGGGAGTTGGTTGCGGATGCTCAAGCTCATGGGAGAACGCCTCGATTGCAGTGGAAAGCCGGTGTGCGCGCGCCGTGTTCGGCACTCTAAGGGCTGTCCCGTCCTCCCCGGTGGATCAGCGCGCGGCGTCGGATGGGGGTGCATCGCCCGGCGGGGGGTCGAACTCGTACGGGGGGTATCCGGGCGATCCGGCAACGCGGCGACGGGCCGTAGCTGTTCGTCGTGCGCCCGAGGCCGTGTCTGTCGTCACGCCGACCAGGGCCACCGTGCGCAGATCCGCTCACGGTGGGTGACCAGGGAGTTCGGGCCCCCGCGATCATCGAAGGCCCCCGCCGGGGGTGGGGTACTGTGGACGATTGCGAAGGGGAGTAGCCCCGCGAACCGGTCGTCGACACACTGGAGCCCCCGGGCTCCCGGTGGCCGGGCCTGCGGATGACGCGGGCGGGCGAGACCTTCGGTCAGGTATGACGTGCCCGCGCCCTGCGGGTTCGCCGTCGTGCCGGGCCGAGCGGTCCTCCGGTTGCCTCTGGCGCTTCGCGAAGACCGGGGCCCGGCTCTCACAGAAAGCCACCCGGAATGAGCCTCGACCCTCTGGCGATCGTCACCGCCTTCGGTCTGATCTTCCTCGCGGAACTGCCCGACAAGACGATGTTCGCCTCCCTGGCGATGGGCACGCGGATGCGGCCCCTCTACGTCTGGTTCGGCACATCGAGCGCTTTCATCGTGCACGTCGCGATCGCGGTCGGAGCGGGCAGCCTGATCGGGCTTCTGCCCGACTGGATCGTCAAGCTCGTCTCCGCGCTGCTCTTCGCCTTCGGTGCCTTCATGCTGCTGCGCGGCGGAGCCGAGGACGACGAGGAGGACGCCGGGGGCAAGACCGTGACCGGTTTCTGGCCCGTCTACTCGACCGCGTTCATGGCGGTGTTCATCAGCGAGTGGGGCGACCTCACCCAGATCACCACAGCGAACCTCGCCGCGAGCAACGGCACGTGGTCCACCGCCATCGGCTCCGCCGCCGCGCTCATGTCCGTCTCCGCCCTGGCTCTGCTCGCCGGCCGCTTCATCGCCAAGCGCGTTCCACTGAAGACCGTGCAGCGCATCGGCGGTCTGTGCATGCTCGGCCTCGCGATCTGGTCCGTGACCGAGATCTTCACGAGCTGACGCGGCATGGCGCGGGGCGTGCGCGGAGCCCCCGGCGGAGGGCCCCGGTGGCCTCAGCACATGCGGCCCGTTGCGGCCGAATGTATGAAGGAAGGGCAGGTGGGGGGATCGGGCCGAAGGGCCCTTTCCCGCCCCGCGGCGGGTCCGCGGGGGCACGCATGAGGGGGGTACCGGAGGGAGAGGCATCTCATGGCCCGAACCAGAACAGACCGGCAGTCGAGAACGCCGTTCTTCTCCCGCCCCGCCGTCCGCCGCCTCCTGCCGTTCGCCCTGATCACCGCGATCGCCCTGATCTTCATCTTCGAGAACCGTACGAGCGTCAGGATCCGTCTGCTGATCCCCGAGGTGACCATGCCGCTGTGGGGCGCCCTGCTGATCGCATGGGGCCTCGGGATGCTCGCCTGCCTCTTCACGGTGCGCAGGCGGGCGTCCCGGCGAACGATGTGACGCGATGGCGGTGCGCCGCTGCGGCCGGGGCTCGCGGGCCGCGTGTCAGAGGTCGCGGTGGACCTTGGAGTTGGATGCCTGGGCGCGGGGGCGGACCACCAGGAGGTCGATGTTGACGTGGGAGGGGCGGGTGACCGCCCAGGTGATCGTGTCGGCCACGTCGTCCGCCGTCAGAGGTTCGGCCACGCCCGCGTAGACCTTGGCGGCCTTCTCCTCGTCACCGCGGAAGCGCGTCGTCGCGAACTCCTCCGTCCTGACCATCCCGGGAGCCACCTCGATCACACGGACCGGGGTGCCGACGATCTCCAGGCGGAGGGTCTCGGCGAGGACGTGCTCGCCGTGCTTGGCGGCCACGTAGCCCGCGCCGCCCTCGTAGGTGGAGAGCCCGGCGGTGGAGGAGAGGATCACGACCGTGCCGTCGCCGCTGTCGGTGAGGGCCGGCAGCAGGGCCTGGGTCGTGTGCAGTGTGCCGATGACGTTGACCTCGAACATCTGCCGCCAGTCCGCGGGATCGCCGGTGGCGACCGGGTCCGCGCCGAGCGCGCCGCCCGCGTTGTTGACCAGGACGTCGCAGCGGTCGAGGCTCGCGGCGAAGGCGTCGACGGCCGGGCGGTCGGTGACGTCGAGGGCGTACGCGGTGGCCCGGTGGCCCGCCGTGACGAGCTCCGCGGCGAGTGCCTCGATGCGGTCCTTGCGGCGGGCGGTGAGGACGACGTGGTACCCGGCGGATGCGAGTCCGCGGGCGGTCGCGGCGCCTATGCCGCTGCTGGCTCCGGTGATGACGGCGACGGGGGTGCCGGCGGCGGTCATGTCCAACTCCTCGCGCATGTGATCGGTACGCGGCCCAGGATAGGCCGCCGCCGCTTCAGCGGCCGCGTGGTGCGTACATGATCAGCGCCATGCCGGCGAGGCACACCAACGCGCCGAGAATGTCCCAGCGGTCGGGGCGGTAGCCGTCGGCGACCACGCCCCAGGCGATGGAACCGGCGACGAACACTCCGCCGTACGCGGCGAGGATCCTGCCGAACTCGCCGTCCGGCTGAAGCGTCGCGACCAGGCCGTAGGCCCCGAGCGCGATGACCCCTGCCCCGATCCAGAGCCAGCCGCGATGCTCCCTGAGGCCCTGCCAGACCAGCCAGGCGCCGCCGATCTCGAACAGGGCGGCGACGACGAACAGGAGGACCGAGCGTGCGACGAGCATGGGCTCAGCGTGCCATGGGGAGCGCCAGGGACGCGCCGGGCCTGATGGGCAATCAGTTATATAGGCACATAAAAGGTATCTTCGGGATATGTGTGTGATGCGCAAGGTGCTGCTCGCGGTGTCCGCGGCTGTCGTACTGGTGATCGGCATGGGCGGGGCGAGCGCCGGTGCCCGGGTGATCGCGCCCGAGGCGGACGTGGCGCACCACGGCCATGTCTCGCTGACCGGCGGGCGGCTGGGGATCGCGCTGGTGTCCCAGAGCTATGGTCCGGCCAGTCTGGACAACGCCACCGTGAAGTTCACCTTCTCGGTGCCGCTGGCGGGCGCCCAGGTGCTGCCGGAGCGGTGCCTGTGGGGATCCGACCGGGTCGTGCTGTGTGCGGCGGGACCGCTGCGGGCCGGGGGCACGGGACGGACCGTCGCGCTCGATCTGCGGACGCTGGGCGTCCCGGACGAGGTGGTCGTGAAGGTCGGCACCCACTGGAACGGCGGCGCGACCGACCGGAATGCGGCGAACAACGAGCACGAGGTGCTGGCGCTGTCCACCGGCGATCCGTACGTCTTCTGAGGTCTGGTCCGCGGCGAGGGGTCCGGTCCGGCACGGTGAACCCCGATCCGCACCGGGGTGCCCCGGGTGGGCGAGTGGGTGCCGGTCCGCGGCGGTGGGTCCCGGGCGGGCGAGTGAGCCCCGGTCCGCGGCGGTGGGTTCGAACCGTGCCGGTGGGCTCTGGTCCACACTGGTCCCGTGATTGTCGAACGCGCGTACGCACACCTCGCTTCCTACGACGAGGACGCCTGGCCCTGGTCGGTGCCCTGTGTCCGGCAGTTGCTCGACGAAGGTCTGCGCTTCACCGCACCGGTGACCTTTCTGGTCGGTGAGAACGGCTCGGGCAAGTCGACCCTGGTGGAGGCCCTGGCGGAGGGCTTCGGCCTGGACTCCTACGGCGGGTCGCACGACTGGCGCTACTCCTCCGCGCGCGGCAAGTCGGTGCTCGGCGAACGTGTGCGCTTCGACGCGGCTCCGCGCGGACGTCGCATGGTCAGCAGCTGGTCGGCCCGCAAGGGCTTCTTCCTGCGGGCCGAGACAGCACTGGACGCCCTGGACCGGGAAGGCTTCGCGCCGGACTTCGTCAGTCATGGGGAGGGCTTCCTCGCCGCGTTCCGCGGGAAGTTCCTCCAGGCGGGGCTCTATGTGATGGATGAGCCGGAAGCGGCGCTCTCCTTCTCCTCCTGCCTCGAACTGATCGGGCACATCGACCGGTTGACCAAGGAAGGCGGCCAGATCATCTGCGCCACGCACTCCCCGCTGCTGACCGCCCTGCCCGGCGCGGACATCGTGGAGGTGGGGGAGCGCGGCATGCGGCGGGTCGCCTGGCGGGAGCTCGGTGTGGTCGATCACTGGCGCCGCTACCTCGCCGACCCGCAGGCCTACCTGCGCCACATCGTCGATCCCTAGCTTCCGGGGCCTCCCCGGGGCCGGTCCCCGCCGGATCGCCCCGGTCGGGCGGGCCTCGGCCGGCGCTCCGCTCATCTGCCGTCCTCCGCCCAGGCGATATACCCGTCGGGACGGATCAGGAGGGAGTCCCGGCGGTCCGACATCCAGTGGGCCCGGACGACGCTTCCCGAGACAGTGGGGACGCCGCGCGGACCGGCAGCGTCGGCAGCGGCGGCAGCGGCGCCGGTGTCCGGGGTGACCAGCACGAACTCGCCCTTGCGCAGCAGCTCGTAGAGCCTCCCCTCGCCCAACTCCAGGTCCGGGGCGCGGGTGCCGGTGAGGCGGTGGGCCCCGCGCGGTCTGCCGTACGCGATACCGATGCCGGAGACCATGCCCATCGCCTTGGCGGCGGCCGGGCGGACGGCGCTCACGAACCGGGAGAGCAGGGAGCGGACCGCACGCCGCAGCGGGGTGTGGGCCATGGCGAGGCGGACGATCCCGCCGCTGGAACGCAGCACCATCGCGCCGACGGGGTGCCGCTCCGAGTGGTAGCTGTCGAGCAGCGCTTCCGGGGCGGGTGCCTGGCCCTTGAGGACCGACGCCAGCTTCCACGAGAGGTTGGCCGCGTCCTGGAGGCCGGTGTTCATCCCCTGGCCGCCGGCGGGGGAGTGGACGTGTGCCGCGTCGCCCGCGAGGAAGACCCGGCCCACGCGGTAGGACGGGACCTGGCGCTCGTCGCTGTGGAAACGGGAGATCCAGCGGGCGTCGTGCATGCCGTGGTCCGTGCCGAGGGCGACGCGGGCGATCTCGCGCACCTCGTCGAGATCGACAGGCGCGCTGTCCGGCACCTGACGCCTCCGGTTCCACTCCATGACGCGGTACCAGCCGTCCCCGAAGGGGGCGATGAAGGCGAAGGCGTCGCCCGCGCCGTTCACCGTGAGCAGTCCCTCGGGCTCCTCGGTGAGCCGGACGTCCGCGAGGACGATGGAGCGGATCACGGAGTCGCCGGGGAACGGCAGGTTCAGCGCCGAGCGCACCGCGCTGCGCACTCCGTCGGCGCCGACGAGATAGCGGGCGCGCACGGTGGTCCGCGCTCCGTCACCGGCTCGGACCCCGGCCGTCACGGAGTCGCCGGACTGCTTCAGGTCCAGCAGCTCCGTCCCGTATCGGAAGGTGACGCCCGCGGCCCGGGCGCGGCGCTCCAGCAGTCGTTCCACCTCGTACTGCGGGGTGATGAGCAGGAACGGGAAGCGGGACCGCAGCAGCGACAGGTCGAGGGAGAGCCGGCGGAAGAGCCGGAGTCCGGTGATGGGGGTGCCCGTCGTGATGAGCTCGTCGGCGAGACCCCGCGCGTCCAGCTGCTCCAGCGTGCGGGCGTGGACGCCGAAGGCCCGCGTCATGTTGCTCGTCTCGTGGGGGCGGCGCTCGATCAAGGTCACCGAGATGCCCGCAGCGGCGAGGTCGCCGGCGAGCAGCATGCCGGTGGGACCGGCTCCCACGACGAGGACGTCGGCGGTCATGTCCTCGGCGGTCGTGTCCTCGGCGGTCGGGGCGTCGGTCGTCGCGGCATCGGTGGTGCTGCCCGCTTCCTGTGCGGCCTTGTCGTTCATGGCGCCTCCTCAATGCCAACGCTTGTTGGTCAACGCTTGTTGGCAAAGGTAGACCCGGAGGTCTGGCGTGTCAACACCTGTTGGCCTACAGTTGTTGGCATGACGACGGAAGCCCCCGGCCCCACGCGCCGATCGGATGCCACACGAGCCGCGATCCTCGAAGCCGCCCGCGAGCGCTTCGCGGAGGACGGATACGAGCGCGCCACCATCCGCGCGATCGCCCGCGACGCAGGGATCGACCCGTCGATGGTCATGCGGTACTACGGCAACAAGGAGGGGCTGTTCGCCGCGGCCTCCGAGTTCGACCTGCGGCTGCCGGGCCTGGGCGCCGTCCCCGACCGGCACATCGGCGCGGTCCTCGTCACCCACTTCCTCGACCGGTGGGAGCAGGACGACGTGCTGACCGCCCTGCTGCGGGCCGGCGTCACCAATACCGCGGCCTCGGAGCGCCTCCGCGAGATCTTCAAGGGGCAGATCGGACCCGTGGCGTCGGCCGTCTGCCCCGACCCCGCCGACGCTCCCCGCCGGGCCGCCCTCGTCGCCTCGCAGATACTGGGCATGGCTCTCGCCCGCTACGTGCTGCGCTTTCCGCCCGCCGTGGACATGTCCCGGGAGGAGGTGATCGCCTGGCTGGCGCCGACCGTTCAGCGCTATCTCACGGCGGATCGGCCGTAGTCGGGCCGCCGTTGTGGGCCGGCGGGCGCGCCACAGGGGCCCGGGCCCCGCGGGTGGCCGAGGCCGACGCCTGGCAGGGGACGGGCGCTACATGAGTGAACTACGCCGGTGCGCCGCCGAATTCGCGGACCGCGTCGTCGACGATCGCCTCCAGCCGGGCGTGGTGCGCACCCCTCCAGTACACCCGCCTGCACTCCAGGCACTGGGCGAACACGTCGTAGGTGCGCTCGGTGCCCTGCTCCAGTCGGTCCTGGACCGCGTCCTTGTCGGCAGCGCTCAGCCGCCCGTTGCACGCGGTGCACCGCGTCCAGGGTGCGAGCGCGGGAGTGAACCGCTCCAGGACGTCCCGCAGTTGGTCGTCCGGCTTGTCGCTGTAGACATAGGCGCCGGCCCAGATCTCGCGGCGCCGCAGCAGTCCGCGGTCCCGGGAGAGCAGGACGCGCTTCTCCTGCGCGGACAAGGTCGCGAGCGCCGGGTCGCCGATGTCCTCGTTCTCGTACGACGCGTCCACACCGAGCAGCCGCAGTCGCCTGGCCAGTGTGCCGAGGTGGACGTCCAGCAGAAAGCGCAGCGGGGCGCCGGGCACCTGTTGCGGGCGCTCGACACCGAGCACCTCGACGTTCTCGCCCGCGCTCGGAATGTGCGAGACAGCCACGTCGCGGCCGTCGACGAGCAGCCGGCCCGCCTCCGTGAGCGGGACGCCGAGCGACTCGACGACATGGCCGAGCGTGGAGGAGCCGTCGGTGGCCAGGGGCGTTGCGCCCTGGCGGCGCTCGGGCGGGACGAAGAGGCGCAGCTCAGGGGCGACGCACAGCTGGATTTCCGGTCCGTTCACGCGCCAAGCATGTCATCGGGCGGCAGGGAAGGGAGCGGGAAGCGCCCGGACAGGGCCGAGGAGCCTGCACCCCGGACGGGTCCCTGAGCCCCGGGCCGCGGAAAGAGATCCGTGCGGTCGGCCCGTGGGCACGCCTCGTCCATCGGCACGCCTCCCACGCCGGTCGCGGGCTCGGTCACGAGGCCGCGTCCCACCCGGTCCTACGAGGCCGGCAGCGACTCCAGGTCGAGCCGCCAGTCGTTCGACCGCAGCGGATTGCCGGGCGGGTACTCGAAGTCGTACTCACCGAGCAACTCGAAACCGGCCTTCCGGCACACCCCGTTGGACGGCGCGTTCTCGATGGACGGGAAAGCGTGCAGATAGCGGTGCTTGTGCTCGGCGCGGGCCGCGCGGGCCACCGCGAGGGTGGCGGACGTGGCGATGCCCCGGCCCTGGAAACCGGGCAGGACGCTCCAGCCCGTCTCGTACACCTGCTGCCCCTGCCACTCGTGCTCCCAGAAGCCGACCGAACCCGCCGCCTCCCCGGTCTCCTCCAGAACGACGCGGTACATCCTGCCCTTGCCGGTGCGGTCGGAACTCAGGTCCACATACCGCTTGTGGCGCTTGACCAGCTGTTCATCGGATTCAGGACCGCCGAGGTGGTCCATCATCTCCGGGACGTTCGCCGCACGCAGCAGCTCGAAGTCGCCCGCCGACCATGGCTCGATACGTACCGCCGATGCTTTGATCTCCATGGCACGCACTGTAGGAGGCAGGTCTGACAACCGGGGGTCACGACGATGAGCTTCACCGGTGTCTGGGCGATCGGCGCCGTACCCGACGCCGAAGTCGCCGCGCTGCCCGCCCGGTTCAGCCAGGCGGAAGGCGAGTGGACGACACCGCCGGGCTATGCCGAGGATCTGGCCTGGTGGATCGGAGGCGGCGACCGCGAGCCCTATTTCACGCCCCTTCCGACACCGGCCGCGCATCGTTTCGCCGCCTTCGCCCGTAGCGGTGGGCCGAGTTCACCGGCCGTCGCCGCGATGAAGGAGGCGAGCATGGACCTGTTGCGCGACGCGGAGGGCGACGCCGCCTTCGCCGCGGCCGCGCGCAAGGGTGATCCGGCCGTCGCCCTCTACTACGGCCTCGGGGCCGAGGCCGCGGCGCGGCTGCCCGGCTGGTTCGGCGACTTCCTGCTCACGGCGGTGGAGGTACGCGCGGTTCTGCCGCACGCCGAGTCCGTGCTCGCCGCGAACGGGCCGCGCCGCGCCGAGATCCTCGGCCGTATCGACGTGTGGATGTCCGCCATGAGCGACGAACCCGGCTTCGACGCGAGCACGCTGCTGGACGGGCCGTTGCGGGTGCTGCGGTACGCCGCGGAACACGGGACGGGGGCGGTCGGGGTCAGCGAGACGTACTGAACGGTCCGTGGTGCGCGACGTGCGCACAGGCGACCGGCGGACCCTAAGGACCGGGCGGGCGTGCGTACGCCGTCGGCGGCACGCCCACCGTCGCCGTGAAGTCCCGTACGAGATGGGCCTGATCGCTGTATCCGAGCTCGGCCGCCAGCGCCGCCCAGTCCGGCGAGGTCCGCGGATCCTCGCTCGACTCGGCGCGCTCCAGGGCCTCATGGATGCGGTAGCGCAGGATCACCCACTTCGGGCCCACCCCGACGTACGCGGCGAACAGCCGTTGCAGCGAACGGGCCGACAGCCCTTCCGCCTCCGCCAGTTGGGAGACCCGGCGGATCGTACGGTCGCCGCGCACCCGGTCCACCAGTTCCATGGCGCGCAGCGCCTGAGGGTCGGGCTCCGGGGCGAGGCCGAGAAGGAACGCGTCGAGGGCGGCGACCCGGGCGTCCTCGTCGTCGGGGCCGCAGATCGTCGCCGGAGCGGCCACGGGGTCGGTGCCCGGCAGGGCGTCCGCGATCGGCACCCGGCGGCCGGTCCAGTCCGACACCGGCCCCTGGGGCGCGAACGGCCGGTAGCCACCGGGCCGGAACTGCACCCCGCACACCCGGCCCTCGCCCTCCAGCTTCTGCGTGAACAGCTCCAGGCCGATGCCCGCGACCTCGCCCCAGGGCGACTCGCCGCCGTACCGCTGGAACACGATGTTGACGCAGGGGTGCGGAACGACGTGCGATGCGTACGGCTCCGGCAGATCCCAGTCGATGAGCCAGTAGTGCTCGAGGTACGGACGCAGCGCCGGCGCGGGCTCGCGGCGGCGGAAACGGACGCGGTCGAAGAGTTCCCGGGCTTCGACGATGCCGCGGGTGTCGCGGCGCGGACCTGCCATGACGGGGATCCTATGTCGCGTTTGTTCAATACGCAGGGGTGTTGCCGGGCCTACGGTCGGTCCATGACGAACACCATCAGTGATCTTCTCGAAGCGGCGGCGGAGTGTGCTGTTCCGGTGGTGCGCGGCATCACCGACGACCGACTGGACGACCCGACGCCGTGTGCGGAGTACGACGTACGGGCCCTGGTCGACCATCTGACGCAGGTGGTGATCAACTTCCAGGCGCTGGCGGGGAAGAAGGACGCCGACTTCGGCGTGGAGGCGCGTTTCGTCGACGGCGGCGGGGACTGGCGCGAGCGGTTCGCCGAGGAAACGGCGACGCTGGTCGGCGCGTGGGCGGCGCCGGGGGCGGAGGAGGGCACCACCGGCACGTTCGGCCTTCCGGCCAGGACGGTGGGGCACATGGTGCTGGGTGATCTGACCGTGCACGCGTGGGATCTGGCGAGGGCGACGGGGCAGGAGTTCACGCCGCCCGCGGTGGTGGTGGCGGAGCTCGGTCCCGCGCTGGACCGGATGGCGCCGATGGCTCGCAAGGGGGGCGTGTTCGGGGAGCCGGTGGCGCTGGGGGAGGGGGCGTCGGCGTTCGAGAGGGTGCTGGGGGTGACGGGGCGGGATCCGGGGTGGGTCCGGGGGTAGGTTTCGCCTCAATCGCCGGCGGGGCTTGTTGTGGTTGCCCCGGCCTGGTCCGTGCGGGCTCCTCGGCGCGAGCTACGCCTCAATCGCCGGCGGGGCTTGTTGTGGCTCGGGCCGGCTTGATCGCTCCGGTCCTACCGGGGTGCGTTCGCTCGGGTCCTGCGGGCAGGGTTCGCCTCAATCGCCGGCGGGGCTGGAATTGCTCGCCCAAGTACTTGATCGGCCCGGGCGGGGCCCCGCGTCCGTACGTCCGCCTACGGCCACACCAAGCAGTACGGCTGGTGGCCCGCCTCGTGCAACCGGTGGCTGAAGTCCTGCCATTCGTGCAGCAGCTGGTAGACGTTGAACGCGTCCCGGGGGCCTCCGCGGTCCGGGACCGTCGACCAGATGAAGGCCGCCGCGCCCACCGACTCCTCGCCGATGTCCCGCAGCGGGTCGACCACCGTCATCGGGAGTTTGACCACCGCGTAATCCGGGTGCAGCACCACGAGCTCCAGCGGCGGCACCTTGTTCAGGGGCATGCCCTGGATTCCGGTCAGCACCATCGCCGCTATCGTCTCGGGCTTGATCTTGGTGAACAGCCCGCCCATACCGAGTTCGTCGCCGCCCAGCTCTTCCGGGCGCATCGAAATCGGCACCCTGGCGGCCGTGGCCCCGTCAGGTGCTCCGAAGTATTTGTAGGTCACCCCCACTCGGCCGCTCCTGCTTCCCGTGGGCTCGTGCGCCTCCGATTCGCCTCGCCGGTGCTTTCCCCGCCGGGCAGGCTCGGGACCCAGGTCGTCGGTCCCCTCGCCCAGTCCGCCACCGCGATGCATATCTCCACCCGACCACTCGCAGCCCCCGCCGCGCAACCCGATCATCGTGACAGTGACCTCCCCCACGAACGTGCTGTGAAACACCCGTCCGCAAGAACGTCACAGCCTCTGACACCATGGATTCCGTGAGCTTTCCCTGTGTCGCCCCAGTTTCGCAGACGCGAGGGGGTGACGCCGTTTCGTAATACGAGGAGATCGCGCTCCCTGCTCACCGGTGGCCGAGATCATCCTCCTTGGCTGCCCGAACACCCGAACCGCAGATCAGGACCAAAGTGGCGTATTCATACGAAGCCCCAGTTTCGCAGGCGCTTTTCGACCGCGCGTCCCTCGTGACGCCCGGCGGCGTCAATTCTCCCGTGCGTGCCTTCCGTGCTGTGGGCGGTACGCCCCGGTTCATGGTGTCCGGTACCGGTCCGTACCTCACCGACGCGGACGGACGCGAGTACGTGGACCTCGTCTGCTCGTGGGGGCCGATGATCCTCGGGCACTCCCACCCGGCCGTCATCGAGGCGGTGCAGGCGGCGGTGGCCCGCGGCACCTCCTTCGGGACGCCCGGAGAGGGCGAAGTCGCCCTGGCCGAGGAGATCGTGGCCCGGGTCGCGCCCGTCGAGCAGGTACGGCTTGTTTCCAGCGGTACCGAGGCCACGATGTCGGCCATCCGCCTCGCCCGCGGATTCACCGGCCGTGCCAAGGTCGTGAAGTTCGCCGGCTGCTACCACGGTCACGTGGACGCGCTGCTGGCCGCCGCGGGCTCGGGTGTCGCGACGTTCGGGCTGCCCGACACGCCCGGGGTCACCGGCGCCCAGGCCGGCGAGACCGTCGTTCTGCCGTACAACGACCTGGAGGCCGTACGCCAGGCCTTCGCCGCGCACCCCGGTGAGATCGCCTGTGTGATCACCGAGGCATCGCCCGGCAACATGGGCGTCGTCCCGCCGCTGCCGGGCTTCAACCAGGGTCTGAAGGACATCTGCCGGGAGAACGGCGCGCTCTACATCTCCGACGAGGTGATGACCGGGTTCCGCACCAGCAGGTCCGGCTGGTTCGGCGTGGACGGTGTCGAGGCCGACCTGCTGACCTTCGGCAAGGTCATGGGCGGCGGCTTCCCGGCCGCGGCGTTCGGCGGCCGCGCCGACGTCATGGCCCACCTCGCCCCGGCGGGCCCCGTCTACCAGGCGGGCACGCTCTCCGGTAACCCGGTCGCGACGGCCGCGGGGCTCGCGCAGCTGCGGCTGCTGGACGACGCCGCGTACGCCAAGGTCGACGCCGTGTCCGCGGAGATCCGCTCGCTGGTGACCGACGCGCTGAGCAAGGAGGGCGTGGCGCACCGGCTGCAGACCGCGAGCAACATGTTCTCGGTCTTCTTCACCGCGGACGAGGTGCGCGACTACGAGGACGCGAAGCGCCAGGAGGCCTTCCGCTTCACCGCCTTCTTCCACGCCATGCTGGCCGAGGGCGTCTATCTGCCGCCGTCCGCCTTCGAGTCCTGGTTCGTCTCGACCGCCCACGACGAGCGGGCTGTGGAGCGGATCGCCGCCGCGCTGCCGTCCGCCGCCCGCGCCGCCGCGGAGGCCACCGCATGAGCGACCACAAGGACGACGGCAACAGCGACAGCAAGGCCGTCGACGACAGGGACATCACCGTCGTCCACCTGATGCGGCACGGCGAGGTCGACAACCCGGACGGCGTGCTCTACGGCCGTCGCGCCGGCTATCACCTGTCCGAGCTGGGCCGGCAGATGGCCGACCGGGTCGCCGAGCATCTCGCGGGCCGGGACATTACCCATGTCGTCGCCTCTCCGCTGGAGCGCGCCCAGGAGACCGCCTCTCCGCTGGCCAAGAGCCACGGTCTGACGATCGAGACCGACGACCGGCTGATCGAGGCCGGAAACGTCTTCGAGGGGAAGACCTTCGGTGTCGGCGACGGCGCACTGCGCAAGCCGGCCAACTGGCGCCATCTCACCAACCCGTTCCGTCCCTCCTGGGGCGAGCCGTACGTCGACCAGGTCGTCCGGATGATGAGCGCGCTGAACGCCGCACGGGACGCCGCCCGCGGGCACGAGGCCGTGTGCGTCAGTCACCAGCTGCCGATCTGGACGGTGCGCAGCTTCGTCGAGCGGCGCCGGCTGTGGCACGACCCGCGTCGCCGGCAGTGCACGCTGGCGTCGCTGACCACGTTCACCTACCAGGGCGACAGGATCGTTTCGGTCGGCTATTCGGAGCCCGCTCGTGATCTTGTCCCGGCGCACCTGCTTGCCGGTGCGAAGCCTGTGAAGGGTAAAGCGAAGGCATTCGGCGCGTAGTTCTTCGCAAAAATGTGCTGTTGGCGCGGGAACCCCCGCCCTCCGTGGCTCATCTCAACCGGTGGCCGGTTTGTATGGGCTCTCTCCTCCGGGAGGGTGCGGATGGGATCGATATGCGCGACATCAGCCGAAGGGGCTTGCTGGGGGCAGGACTTGGAGCCGCGGCCGCGATGGGGATCGCGGGCTGCGGCTCCCTCGGGTCGGACAAAGGTGGACAAACCGGGTCGAATGGTAGCGGCAAGGGCGGGACGGGAAAGCCGTCGCCGTCCGAGAGCCAGGCCCGGCTCATAGGTGACGGCTCCACCTCCGACACCGGGGCGCAGCCGCACCAGCCGGCGAAGCCG
>NZ_JBHXSL010000048.1:0-57118 GCF_042714725.1 Streptomyces sp. NPDC058685 | reverse complement strand
GTTCTCAAGGAACGGACGCTTCCTTTGTACTCACCCTCTCGGGCTTTCCTCCGGGCGCTTCCCTTCGGTCTTGCGTTTCCAACCCTACCAGATTCATTTTCCGTTCCGTTTCCGGTGGAGTTTGAATCCGATGGCCGATTGGAGTGGCCTTTTGCCTTTCGGCTGCACCGACTTTATCAGAAGCATTTCGGCCGAGCTAATCGGCCTGAGCGATCCGGATAAGGAGTCGATTGGCTCTGCGGAAATTTGAATTTCCGTTGAGAGCGAGAGAGACATTATCAACTGCTCTCGGTCTTGTCCAGTCCGAGGCAACCCTCAAAATCTACCTCCCCACATCCACCGTGTCAACGGTTTTTGCGGGCGGAGAGGACAGTAGCAGGTCAGATGGGTCGGACGCACATCACGCAGCGGCCGGGAGCTCGGCACTGCGGTCGGCCTCCTCGACGTCGCCGGTGTCGCCCGCCCGAACCGCTCGTCCGCCCAGGACGTAGACGTATGCCAGGAAGGCCAGTTCGGCGACGACGCCGATGGTGATGCGAGCCCATGTGGGCAGGCCCGAAGGGGTGACGAAGCCTTCGATCACTCCCGCCACGAAGAGCACCAGGGCCAGGCCTATGGCCATGCCGAGTGCGGCGCGCCCTTGCTGGGCCAGGGCCGTCCGGCGGGACAGAGGGCCAGGGTCGATGAGCGTCCAGCCGAGCCGTAGGCCTGTGCCCGCGGCGACAAAGACAGCGGTCAGTTCGAGGAGGCCGTGCGGCAGGACGAGTCCCAGGAACACGTCGAGGCGGCCGGCCGAGGACATCAGGCCGATACCGACGCCCAGGTTGAGCATGTTGAGGAACAGGATCCAGATCACCGGGAGGCACAGGAAGGCGCCGAGGGTGAGGCACATGGCGGCTGCCTGAGCGTTGTTCGTCCAGACCTGGGCGGCGAAGGAGGCCGCGGGGTGGCTTGAGTAGTACGTCTCGTACTCGCCACCCGGTTGCGTGAGCCGGCGGAGCTCGTCGGGCGCGCCGATCGCGGACTGGACCTCCGGGTGGGAGCCGATCCACCAGCCGATGATCGCGGCGAGGAGGGTGGAGAGGACGGCGGTCGGTACCCACCAGTGTCGGGAGCGGTACACGGCCGCCGGGAAACCCGCGGTGAGGAAGCGGACCGCGTCACGCCATGTGGCTCGCCGGGTTCCGGTGACCGTGGACCGGGCGCGCGCGACGAGTTGCGTGAGGCGGCCGGTGAGGACCGGGTCGGGCGCGCTCGACTGTATGAGGGACAGGTGCGTGGCGGTGCGCTGGTAGAGCGCGACGAGTTCGTCTGCTTCGGCGCCCGTGAGTCGGCGGCCTCGGTGCAGTAGGTGGTCCAGGCGGTCCCACTCGGCACGGTGGGCGGTCACGAAGACATCGAGGTCCATGGTCGGCTGCTGCTCCAGGCACTGGGTGCGTACGGTTCGTACTACTGCGGCGCGCTGCGGATCAGCTTGGCAGACTGATGAAGCAAGGGGCAGGGACGGTCGACGGCGGAGGGCGGCAGCGGTGAGTGCGCTAGTGACGGGGGACGCGGTCGTACTGGGGCTGCAGTCGGCGAAACTGCCGAGTCGAGCACTCGCCATCGTGATCGACCTGGTGGTCGTGTGGGCGGCTTACCTCTTCATATCCATAGGCCTCGCCGTGGCGACGGCCTCACTGGACGAGGCTGCCGTCATGGCGGTGTCGATCGCGACGTTCCTGCTGGTCCTGGTGGGTGCGCCGATAGCGGTGGAGACCCTGAGCCACGGGCGTTCGCTGGGGAAGCTCGCCTGTGGACTGCGAGTCGTACGGGACGACGGTGGGCCGATCCGGTTCCGGCACGCGCTGGTGCGTGGGGCGATGGGCGTGGTCGAGATCCTGATGTCGTTCGGGGTCATCGCCTGTATCGCGTCACTGGTGTCGGCGCGGGGCCGGCGCATCGGGGATGTGTTCGCGGGGACGCTGGTCGTGCGGGAGCGGGTGCCGGCCACGCGTGGGAATGCCTTGCCGCCTCCGCCGCCGTGGCTCGTGGGACGTTTCACGGAGTTGGACCTGTCGGCGGTGCCCGATCACCTGTGGCTGGCCATACGGCAATACCTGACGCGGATGCGCCAGTTGGACCCGGCGGTGAGCTGGTCGATGGCGGAACGGCTGGCGGGTGACCTGGCCGACCGTACGGGGGCGCCCGCGCCGCAGGGTGTGCCGCCGGCCGCCTATCTGGCCGCTGTGGTGAACGAGCGGCAGACGCGCGACGCACGACGGGCCTTCGGGGCGGGGAGTGCTGGACATGCTGGAGGTGCGCCGATGACCGGAGTCGGTCGCATGCCGGCGGCCGTAACCGGTTTCGGCTCCCCGGCCGCCGGAGCGACCAACGCTGCTGGTGTGCGTGTCGATATGGGTGCGGCAACCAGGAGCCCTGCGGCCTCTGGTGCGGGCCGGACCATCGGTGACGGTGAGTCTGCCGGTTCCCCGGCGACACCCGTCGCGCTCGGTCTGACCAAGGATGCCCATCCCCGCACCCCGGCCGAGCCGTCCCGCGGTGCCGGTGATCGCGCCGATGGCGGCGCACCGAAGTTGACGGGATTCGCGCCGCCCGCGTAGGTGCCGGCACCCCGACCGCCAGCAGCTACCGGGGCCGCCCGGTGGGCTCCACCGGCCTGCCGGTGATCGCTCGTCAGGGCAGGACGGACGGCGGCGTCTCGAGGTCCTCGAGTTCGATGCCGGGCGCCGCGAGAACCACGTCCCCCGCGATGTGCACCGTGTGCTGCTCCCCCGTGTCCAGGGCGCTGACCTGGTATTCGTCCACGGTCAGAGGGCCATTGTCAGTGGCATGCGCTTCACTCTTCACCAGGGCCCAGGACTGATCGACAGTGCGGGGAGCGAGGACTGGATCCGTGAAGGCGACCAGGCGGACGCGCGTCGCCGGGGAGCCGGGGGTGAGGTGCAGCAGGCGGGCGGTCGCGATGAGGAAGGCGGGGGAAGTGCCGGTGAAGGCGTGGGCGCGGACATTGCCTTCGGTGGCATGAGTGCCGGTGGGGTCGGTGCGGACCCACGTGACGCCGTCGAGCGCGGCGCCACGGACCTGCCAGCTCGATGCGTGGAGTTCGAGGCGGATGGGGCGGCCGAGTTCGTCGAGGGCGAGGTCGACGGAGCCGGCGTGATCGCCGGAGGGGGTGGTGATCTGCGAGACGTAGCGCCAGCCGGACGGACCGGGGGCGCATTGGAAGTGTTCGTTGCCGAGGGGGGTGTGATCGTGCGGATCGTGGAGCGAATAGCGGCCGCGGGGCATGGGGGCGTCGGTGTCCTTGGGCGGTGAGGCTCGTGCCGGAGAGCCGGAGCCGTTCGGGGAGCGTACGGGGCAGGCCCCCGACACGGGGGTGCGGGGGCCTGCCTGGTGCCGCTGCCGGCTGTGCTGTCTGTTGGCCACTGGCTGCTGACGGCCGCATGCGACGGGTGGTGTGACGGCCACCCGCCGCTGTGGCTCCGGCTGCCGCCGCCGGTAGCTGCGCGGCTGCCATCGGCCGCCGCTGGTTTTCCGGCTGCCTTCGGCCGAGCCCGTCGCTCGGGTCCGACCGGTCGGCCGACTGTCCACCCGCGCCATCCAGGGGGCAGCCGGCCGGGGTCGGCAGACGATCAGTAGCGGTAGTGGTCCGACTTGTACGGGCCCTCGACCTGCACACCGATGTACGAGGCCTGCTCGGGGCGGAGCGTCGTGAGCTTCACGCCGAGTGCGTCCAGGTGCAGCCGCGCGACCTTCTCGTCGAGGTGCTTCGGCAGCACGTAGACGTCGGTCGGGTACTCCTGCGGCTTGGTGAAGAGCTCGATCTGCGCCAGGGTCTGGTCGGCGAAGCTGTTGGACATCACGAACGAGGGGTGACCCGTCGCGTTGCCCAGGTTCAGCAGGCGGCCCTCCGACAGCACGATGATGACCTTGCCGTCGGGGAACTTCCAGGTGTGGACCTGGGGCTTGACCTCGTCCTTGACGATGCCCGGGATTTGCGCCAGGCCGGCCATGTCGATCTCGTTGTCGAAGTGGCCGATGTTCCCGACGATGGCCTGGTGCTTCATCTTGGCCATGTCGGCGGCCATGATGATGTCCTTGTTGCCGGTGGTGGTGATGAACAGGTCGGCCGTGCCGACGACCTCGTCGAGCGTGGTGACCTGGTAACCGTCCATCGCCGCCTGGAGGGCGCAGATGGGGTCGATCTCGGTGATGATCACGCGGGCGCCCTGGCCGCGGAGGGACTCCGCGCAGCCCTTGCCGACGTCGCCGTAGCCGCAGACGACCGCGACCTTGCCGCCGATCAGGACGTCGGTGGCGCGGTTGATGCCGTCGACGAGCGAGTGGCGGCAGCCGTACTTGTTGTCGAACTTGGACTTGGTGACCGCGTCGTTGACGTTGATCGCCGGGAAGAGGAGGGTGCCGTCGCGGTGCATCTCGTACAGACGGTGAACACCGGTGGTGGTCTCTTCGGTGACGCCGCGGATCTCGGACGCCAGGCGGGTCCACTTCTGCGGGTCCTCGGAGAGGGTGCGGTTCAGCAGGCGGAGGATGTAGGCGTACTCCTCGCTGTCCGCGGTGGCCGGGTCGGGTGCCTCGCCGGCCTTCTCGAACTCGACGCCCTTGTGGACCAGGAGCGTGGCGTCACCGCCGTCGTCGAGGATCATGTTCGGACCGCCGGTGGGCGTGCCGGGCCAGGTCAGCGCCTGCTCCGTGCACCACCAGTACTCCTCCAGCGTCTCGCCCTTCCAGGCGAAGACCGGGACGCCCGCGGGGCTGTCCGGCGTGCCGTTGGGGCCGACCGCGATCGCGGCGGCGGCGTGGTCCTGGGTGGAGAAGATGTTGCAGGACGCCCAGCGGACCTCGGCGCCGAGGGCGACCAGGGTCTCGATGAGGACGGCGGTCTGCACGGTCATGTGCAGCGAGCCGGTGATGCGGGCGCCGGCGAGCGGCTGCTGCGCGGCGTACTCCTTGCGGATCGACATCAGGCCGGGCATCTCGTGCTCGGCGAGGGTGATCTCCTTGCGGCCGAAGTCGGCGAGCGAAAGGTCGGCGACCTTGAAGTCCTGGCCGGTGGCGACAGTCGTCATGGGCGAGCTGCTCCTCGTGGTGTGGGTCGAGGTGGGTACGGCTGGCTCTGCGGCGGCGGACACAGGAATGCCCGGGCCACTCGCAGCGCAGTCCGTCGGAGGCCCTCTCTCCCTCGGTCGGTCCGTCAGGACCGCCCGACCGCCATCAGCAGCGACGTCTGAGTCTGGTCACGAATCTACACCGATCCCTGCGGTCGACCCCAGCCCGCCCCGGGGCGGGATTCGGCCACATCCCAGGCCCCTTGTCCCTTAAGTGCCGGGCCACCAGGGCTTTTGATGTGGCGCAAACGTGTTGCACGATGCTGCGGGATCGGGAATCTGCACGATCTGCGCCACAAGCGTTAGGAGAAACACGTGACCAGTCCGGAGAGCGAGAAGCGGAAGGTCAGGCTGCTCGCGGTGACCGCCTGTCCGACCGGCATCGCGCACACCTACATGGCCGCGGAGAAGCTGGCACAGGCCGCGGAGGCGCTCGGCGTCGAGATCAAGGTGGAGACGCAGGGCTCCATCGGCGCCGAGAACGTCTTGACTGACAACGATGTCAGAAACGCTGACGGCATCATCATCGCCGCCGACAAGGACGTCGACCGCAGCCGTTTCGTGGGCAAGAAGGTGCTGGCCGTCGGGGTGGCCGAAGGGATCCATCACCCGGAGAACCTGATCGAGCAGGTGCAGAGCGCGCCCGTGCACACTGCGGACGGCGGCAGTGGCGGCGGATCCGGGGCGGCCGGGGGCGGCAAGGAGCGCAGCACCGTCTACAAGGCGCTGATGAACGGCGTCTCGTACATGATCCCGTTCGTGGTCGTCGGCGGACTGCTCATCGCGATATCCCTCGCCCTCGGCGGTGACGCGACGGCCAAGGGCTATGTGATCCCCGAGGGGAGTTTCTGGGCGGATGTGAACGCCGTCGGTGTCATCGGCTTCGAGCTGATGATCCCGATTCTGTCCGGATACATCGCCTACGCGATCGCCGACCGGCCCGCGCTGGTGCCGGGCATGATCGGGGGCTGGATCGCCGGGCACGGGGAGTTCTACGACTCCGAGGCGGGCGCGGGGTTCATCGGCGCCATCGTCACCGGGTTCCTGGCCGGATATCTGGTCCTGTGGATCAAGAAGGTCAAGGTCCCCAGGTTCGCGCAGCCGATCATGCCGATCATCGTGATCCCGATCGTGGCGACGACCGCGCTGAGTCTGTTCTTCATCTACGTCATCGGCGAACCCATCGCCTGGGTGTTCACGCATCTCACCGACTGGCTGAGCGGGATGACCGGAACCAGTGCGGTACTGCTGGGTGCGCTGCTGGGACTCATGATCGCGTTCGACATGGGCGGCCCGGTCAACAAGACCGCGTTCCTCTTCGGCGCCGGGCTCATCGCGACCGGCAACCAGACCGTCATGGGTATGTGCGCGGCAGCGATCCCGGTGATGCCGCTCGGTCAGGGGCTCGCCACGCTGATACGGCGCCGGCTCTACTCGCAGCAGGAGCGCGAGACGGGTATGGCCGCGCTGTTCATGGGCATGTTCGGCATCTCCGAGGGCGCGATTCCGTTCGCGGCCGCCCGGCCCGCGCAGGTGATCCCGGCGAACATGCTCGGTGGTGCGGTGGCCGGCGCCATCGCCGGTGTCGCCTCGGTCGAGGACGCGGTACCGCACGGCGGACCGATCGTGGCGGTGCTCGGGGCGATCGGCGGGGTGCCGATGTTCTTCCTCGCCGTGGCCGTCGGCACCCTCGTCACGGCGATCACGACGAACGCGCTGATCGACATCAAGGAGCGCGGCAGCCGCGGTGAGGCCGCACTCGCGACCGCGGGAGCCGGACCCGCGACGGGGACCGGGCCTCTGGTACCCGAGCCGGTGCTCGCCGGCGCCGGGACGGGCGCCGGCACCGCGGCCGTACTCACGAAGGCACCTGCCGCTCCCCCGTCGGCCTCCGGCGCCACCGAGCCCCAGGCCGAGCCCGAGGCTGAGCCCCAAGCCGAGCCCGAGGCTGAGCCCAAGGCCGAGCACATGGCCGGGACCGGGGCTGCGGGCGACGAGGTGCTGTCCGGGTATCTCACCGGGCAGACCGTGCAGGTGCGCCTGGAGGCGGAGACCAAGGATGCCGCCATCCGCGAGATGGCCGCGATGCTCGCCACCACCGGGAAGGTCGCCGATCTGGACGCGCTGGTGGCGGCGGCGTTCGCCCGTGAGGAGCAGGGCTCCACGGGGCTCGGCGAGGAGATCGCCATTCCGCACGCCAAGACCGACGCGGTCACGGCGCCGGTGGTCGGGTTCGCGCGGTCGGCCGAGGGCGTGGAGTGGGGTTCGCTCGACGGCACGCAGGCCAAGTTGATCTTCATGATCACGGTGCCGGAGGCGGCCGCGGGCGACGAACACCTGAGGATCCTCGCGATGCTCTCGCGCAAGCTGATGGACACCGGCTTCCGTGAGCGGTTGTCGGCCGCGCCCGACGAGGCGGCGGTCCTCGCGGTGTTGCGCGAAGTTCAGTAGCCGTACGCCTGCCGGCACAGGTGCGTGCAGGGGCGGGCAGTAGGCATGACTCAGGGCCATGCACCCCGGGCCCCGCGCGGGCGTCGCGCGGGGCCCGGGCTCTGTGCGGGCCGGGGTGACGACGTGGGGGGACCACATGACAGCCCGACGGTCGAAGCGGAATCCGCGTGGTGCCGGGTTGGTGCTGCTGGCGGCGGGCCTGCTGGGAATGGCGGGGACGCTGGTGCCGCTCATGGGGTACTCGGTGCGCGCCGCGAGCGGCGATTCGATGACCCCCGGGTATGCGCAGGGCGACGCCGTCTTCTTCGAGGAGGCGGGTCCCGATGACGTACGGCGCGGCGACATCGTCCTGTTCCGCGCTCCGGCTCCCGTCGGCCAGGAGACGATGAAGCGGGTCGTGGGCGTCGGCGGTGACTCCGTCGCCTGCTGCGACAGCGGTGAGCGGGTCACCGTGAACGGGAAGCCGCTGCGAGAGCCGTACCTCAGGGACGGAGACGCGGTCGGCGGTGCGCCTCCGTACGACGTGAAGGTGCCGGACGGGCAGGTCTTCCTGCTCGGGGACAACCGGATGGATTCGCTCGACTCGCGCTTCTTCGAAGGCGGCGGCACGGTGCCGGTGGCGGCGGTGAAGGGACGTGCGGACGACACCGCCGTGCCCGTGCTGCTGGTCGCGGGTGTCGTGGTCTCGGGCGTGGCCCTGCCGGCCGGAGCGGGGCTCGCTCTGGCCGGCTGGGTGGCGGGGCGGCGTCGTGCACGGGCGGCCGGGCAGTTTCCCGGGCGGCCGGGTGCGCCGCCGACTGCCCCGGCCCGACCGACCGGCACACGATGACCTCATGAGAAGCGACCAACGCAAGGGCCCCCGGACCACGTGGTCCGGGGGCCCTTCTCCGCGCATGCGGGATGCCGTTCGCGCGCCCGAGGCGTCAGTGCGCCGCGTCCGGGGCCGGGCCGCCGCCCGGGGACTTCGCCGGGTTCACACCCGCCTCGGCCGCCGCCGCGTCGTAGATGTCCGGCTCCAGGTAGATCACACGGGCGATCGGGACGGCGGCGCGGATGCGGTCCTCGGCGGCGTTGATCGCGTGGGCGATCTCCGTGGCCGTGTCGTCGTGCTCCACCGCGACCTTCGCCGCGACCAGAAGCTCTTCCGGACCGAGGTGCAGGGTGCGCATGTGGATGATGCGCGTGACCACCTCGCCGTCCACCAGGGCCTTCTTGATCTTCTCGACGTCCTCGACACCGGCCGCCTCGCCCAGCAGGAGCGACTTCGTCTCCGCGGCCAGGACGATCGCGATGACGATCAGCAGGACACCGATGCAGAGCGTGCCGATGCCGTCCCACACGCCGTTGCCCGTGCCCAGCGCGAGACCGACGCCGCCGAGCGCCAGGAACAGACCGACCAGCGCGCCCAGGTCCTCCAGCAGGACGACGGGGAGCTCCGGTGCCTTGGCCCGGCGCACGAACTGCGTCCAGGACAGCGCACCGCGGATCGCGTTGGACTCCTTGATGGCCGTACGGAAGGAGAACGTCTCGGCGATGATCGCGAAGACGAGGACGCCGACCGGCCAGTACCAGGCCTCGATCGGGTGCGGGTGCTTGATCTTCTCGTAGCCCTCGTAGATCGCGAACATGCCGCCGACCGAGAAGAGGACGATGGAGACCAGGAAGGCGTAGATGTAGCGCTCGCGGCCGTAGCCGAAGGGGTGTTGCGGGGTCGCCTCGCGCTGGGCCTTCTTCCCGCCGAGGAGCAGCAGGCCCTGGTTGCCCGAGTCGGCGAGCGAGTGGACGCTTTCGGCGAGCATCGACGACGAGCCGCTGAACAGGAACGCCACGAACTTCGCTACCGCGATTGCGAGGTTGGCGGCCAGTGCCGCCACGATCGCCTTGGTTCCGCCTGACGCGCTCATGTGTGCGGTATGTCCCTTCGTCCTGACGTCGGTCGCCGGTTCGGTCTTTGCCCGGTCTTTGCGGTGCGCCATTGTTGCAGCACCGGAAGGCGGCCGGCGTCAGACCACCACAGTGGCGCGGAAGAGGGTTCCGGTACCGCCCCTGGTGCCCGCGATCTCCGTCTTGTCACCTGCGGGGACGAACACGGACTCCCCCGGTGCGAGCGTCAGTTCGCCCACGGTGACGCCGCCCGCGGTGCAGAGCAGGATCTGCGGGGTGGGCGCGGTGATGTCGCGTGCGGCCGCTCCCGGCGCGATGACGAAACGCGAGAGACGGAACTCGTCGGTGGGGGTGTCGTACAACTCCTCACCGGACGCGGATGCCTCCGGGCGCAGCACTCCGGGGTCGCCCGCCTCGAAGCGGACGATGCGCAGCAGTTCGGGGACGTCCACGTGCTTGGGCGTCAGTCCGCAGCGCAGGACGTTGTCGGAGTTGGCCATGATCTCGACGCCGAGGCCGTCGAGATACGCGTGCGGGACTCCGGCACCGAGGAACAGGGCCTCACCGGGCTGCAGTTGAACATGGTTGAGCAGCATCGCGGCGATGACGCCCGGGTCGCCCGGGTAGTGGTGGGCGATGGCGGCGTACGGGATGTAGGGGCCGCCGAGCCGTTCCGCGGCGAGCGCGGCCGCGTGGACGGTCTTCGTCATCTCCTCGGGGTCGGCGGTCAGCACCGCGGTCAGGACCTCGCGGAGCGCGGCCTCCTCCGGACCGGCGTGCAGCAGATCGACGTACGGCTCCAGCGTGTCGACGCCGAGGCCGGCGAGCAGTCCTGCGGCCTCCAGCGGGTCCCGGAATCCGCACAGGCCGTCGAACGGCGTGAGCGCGCAGATCAGTTCGGGCTTGTGGTTGGCGTCCTTGTAGTTGCGGTGCGGGGCGTCGAGCGGGACGCCGGCGCTCTCCTCGGCGGCGTAACCCGCCTTCGCCTGTTCGAGGTTCGGATGCACCTGGAGGGAGAGCGGGCCGCCCGCGGCGAGGATCTTGAGGAGGAAGGGGAGACGCGGGCCGAACTTCTCGACGGCCGCGCCGCCGAGTTCGCCGACCGGGTCCGCGGCGATCACGTCCGACAGCGCCCGCTCACCCGCCTCCCGGGTGAGCCGGGACGGAGCGCCCGGGTGGGCGCCCATCCACATCTCGGCCTGCGGCTCGCCGGTGGGTTCGATACCGAGCAGCTCCGGGATCGCGGTCGTGGATCCCCAGGCGTAGGGGCGCACGGTGTTGGCGAGGCGGTCCATGATCTTTCGGCTTCTCCCTGCTTCATTGCTGTACTGCGGTGGTGCGGTGAAACGGCGCTGCGGTGGGTGCCACGGCGCTGTGGTGCTGTGGTGCCGCGGTGCCGCGGTGCTACGCAGGGTTGCCCAGCGCGGCGAGCGCCAGGTAAACAGCGGCGAAATCGGTGACGGCGAGCAGCTCGGCGATGGATTCCAGCTCCGAGCCCTCCTCGGGTTCCAGCTCGCTGATCGGGGTGTCGTGACCGAGCGCCAGTTCACGCGCCGCGGGGGCTGCGGTCAGGCCGCCGACCGGCCGGTCGCGCAGCAGGACGACCCGGGCCCGCAGCGCCTGCGGCTCCTCCACCCGGTCGCGGAAGAAGTCGTCCGGGTCGGCGCCCGCGGCGAAGTCACTGACGAGGAGCCCGCCGTGCGCCGGGAGCGCTTCGGGCAGCTCGGCGGCGAGCGCGGGGCATCCGGCCAGCTCGGCCAGTACCGCGGCGAACCGGCGGCCCACCGGCCCCGCTCCCCCGCCTTCCGTCCAGACCAGCGGAAGGCTGTCGGCGAGTTCGGCGGCGAGTGTCTTGGCCGGATTGCTGTACGTGGCGATCGCCGGGCCGCAGCGCTCGGCGGTGCGGTCCAGACGGTCCGCCACCTTCTCCAGGATCTCGGCGGGGGCCTCCAGCAGCCCGACCCGGTCGAGCAGGGCCAGCAGCGGGGTGAACAGCGCCCACAGCGCGCCGGGGCTCGCGGCCTGCGTCTCCTCGTACAGCTCGTGCGGGGCGGTGGCCATCGGGACGACCATGCCGTGCGTACCGTCGACGGCCTCGGCGAGCGGCGAGTTGCGCGGGGCGACGGCGACGACGGTGGCACCCCGGCGGTACGCCTGCTCCGCGAGGAGCGCGAGGCCCGGTTCGCTGCCGTCGGTGGTGGCGATGAGCAGCAGGTCCACCGATCCGGCCCAGCCGGGGAGCGCCCAGCGCAGCGCGCCGGCCGCGGGTGCGACACCGGTGGGATGCAGGCGGGTGACGGGGGCGAACGCACCGGCGAGTGCGCCGATCAGATCGGCGACTCCGGTGGCGGCGTGTCCGGGGCCGGCGACGAGGACGGCACGGGGGCGGCCCTCGGGCTTCAGCTCGGAGATGCCGGCCTCCGCGGCGTGCCGGGCGGCGGTGCGGACCCGCGCCCCGGCCTCGGCGGCGCCACGGAGCAGTCCTCGGCGATCGGCTCGGGCCAGGGCTTCCGGATCGTCGAGGAGCGACTCGTCGAGCATGGGATGGGGTCTCCGATCGCCGTGCGGTGGTGGGTCAGGCGGGGCGGCGTGCTTCGTCGACGAGAAGGACGGGGATGCCATCGCGTACGGGGTAGGCCAAGCCGCAGTCCTTGCCGGTGCAGATCAGCTCGGGGGTCTCCTCCGCCGTGCTGTCGCTGAGCGGTGCGTGGCAGGCCGGGCAGGCGAGGATCTCCAGGAGACCGGCTTCGAGCGGCATGTGTGAGGTTCCCTTCGGGGCGGACCGTGTGCGGTGGTCGCCGAACACGCGGTCGCGGTCATGCGGATTGGGCCACGTCAGCCTACCGCCGGGGGGCGAGGTGCGGCGCGTTCTGGGGGTGCCCGTGCGGGCGGCGTACGGGGCGCCTGCGCCCTCGGAAGCCCGGGGCGGCGTGCGGGGCGCCCGCACCCCGAAGACTCAGGGCCGGCGACTCGGCTGCCTGCCCGGCGTCCCCTGAGGCTCCGGCTACGTCGTGCCCGGAGGCTCGGGCCCGGCGTGCGGGCCCGAGCCTCGTACCCACCCGCACACGCCGCCCGCACACCGCACGCACCGCACCCCGCCGACCCGGCACGCATCACCCGACCGTGCCGGGCACCGCGCGCCGCACCCGCTGCCTGCCTCGAGCCCCGCACCCGCTGCCTGCCTCGAGCCCCAGGCCTACGCCTCAGCTCTCCCGCACCAGCCCCAGGACCTCGTCTCGCACCTTCGCCATCGTCGCCTCGTCCCGTGCCTCCACGTTCAGGCGCAGCAGCGGTTCCGTGTTCGAGGGGCGGAGGTTGAACCACCAGTCGTCGGCCGACACCGTCAGGCCGTCCAGTTCGTCCGTCGTCACGCCGGGCCGCTGCGCGAATTCCGCCTTCACCGCCGCGGTGCGGCCCGCCTGGTCCGCGACCGTGGAGTTGATCTCGCCGGAGCCGCGGTAGCGGTCGTACTGCGCGACGAGCGCGGACAGCGGGCCGTCCTGGGAGCCGAGCGCGGCCAGGACGTGGAGGGCCGCGAGCATGCCGGTGTCCGCGTTCCAGAAGTCGCGGAAGTAGTAGTGGGCCGAGTGCTCACCGCCGAAGATCGCTCCCGTCCGCGCCATCTCCTGCTTGATGAAGGAGTGGCCGACGCGGGTGCGGACCGGCTTGCCGCCGTTCTCGCGGACGACCTCGGGGACCGACCAGGACGTGATCAGGTTGTGGATCACCGTGCCGCCGGGGTGCTTCGCCAGTTCCCGGGCCGCGACGAGTGCCGTGATCGCGGACGGGGAGATGCCCTCGCCGCGCTCGTCGACGACGAAGCAGCGGTCGGCGTCCCCGTCGAAGGCGATGCCGAGGTCGGCGCCTTCCAGCCGGACGCGCTCCTGGAGGTCGACGATGTTCGCCGGGTCCAGCGGGTTCGCCTCGTGGTTGGGGAAGGTGCCGTCCAGTTCGAAGTACATCGGGACGAGAGTGAGGGGCAGGGACGCGAAGACGGTGGGGACGGTGTGGCCGCCCATCCCGTTGCCCGCGTCGACGACGACCTTCAGCGGGCGCATCGCGGAGAGGTCCACGAGCGACAGCAGATGGGCGGCGTAGTCGGTCAGGGTGTCCCGCTCGGTCACCGTGCCGGGCGAGGACGCCGGGGCCGGGGCGCCCTCCGCGGACCATTTCTCGGCCAGCGCGCGGATGTCCGCGAGTCCGGTGTCCTGGCCGACCGGGGCCGCGCCGGCCCGGCACATCTTGATGCCGTTGTACTGCGCCGGATTGTGCGAGGCGGTGAACATCGCGCCGGGCAGGTCGTAGTGCCCGGACGCGAAGTACAGCTGGTCCGTCGAGCAGAGCCCGATCAGGGTGACGTCGGCGCCGCGGGCCGCCGCGCCGCGGGCGAAGGCGCCCGACAGCCCGGGTGACGTGGGGCGCATGTCATGGCCGACGACGATCGCGTCCGCGCCCGTCACCTGCACGAAGGCTGCCCCGAACAGCTCGGCCAGCGCCTCGTCCCACTGGTCCGGCACCACCCCGCGGACGTCGTACGCCTTGACGATCTGCGACAGATCAGCGGTCACGTGCCATCCTCCTGAAAGTCTCTGCGGTCGCATCAAACTACCCGCACAAACTAAGGCAGCATCCAGCCCAGTACCGCGGTGCTCTGCGCGGTCACGATCAGGCACATGACCAGGAGCAGTCC
The DNA here is from genome assembly GCF_042714725.1 of Streptomyces sp. NPDC058685. Classification (NCBI taxonomy): domain Bacteria; kingdom Bacillati; phylum Actinomycetota; class Actinomycetes; order Kitasatosporales; family Streptomycetaceae; genus Streptomyces; species Streptomyces sp. NPDC058685. Next base: position 42,961 of record NZ_JBHXSL010000048.1, on the reverse strand, counting down.
CAGGCTCCACGGCAGCACCTTGCGCAGGAGATCGCCCTCCTTGCCCGCGAGCCCCACGGCCGCGCAGGCGATCGTCAGATTCTGCGGAGAGATCATCTTGCCGAGCACCCCGCCCGAGCTGTTGGCCGCAGCGAGCAGTTCCGGCGACAGTCCGGACTCGCGTGCCGCCGACACCTGGAGTGCGCCGAAGAGAGCGTTCGCGGAGGTGTCCGAACCGGAGACGGCGACACCGAACCAGCCCAGCACGGGCGACAGGAACGCGAGCCCGGCACCCGCCGCGGCGACGAACTGCCCGATGGTGGCCGCCTGCCCGGACAGGTTCATCACGTACGCGAGAGCCAGGACGGAGATCACCGTGAGGATCGCGAACCGCAGCTCGCGCACGGTCGCCAGCCACTCGCGCGCCGCGTCGGCCGCCCGTACTCCGAGGACGACGGCGGTCAGCGCACCGGCAAGGAGCACCAGCGTCCCGCCGGTGGCGATCAGCGGCAGGGTGAACTCGTTGGCGCCGACCGGCTTCCCGTCCGGATCCGCGACATTCAGCAGCGGCCAGTCGAAGATCCGCGTCGCCTGCGCGAGCAGCCGTTTGACGGGCGGGATCTGGGCGATCGAGAAGATCACGACGATGAGGGCGTACGGGGCGTAGGCGCGCACCACCTCCCGCCGGGGGTCCTCGCGGTCGAGCTCCTCACTGCGTACGCCGGTCAGTACGGCCGCCCGCACCGGCTCCTCGGCGGGCCTGCGTGCGCCCGGTACGGCGATCAGGGCGGCCGCGCCCGCCAAGGCGGCGGCGATGTCGGCGAGTTGGGCGGAGACGTAGTTGGCCGCCGCGAACTGGGCCACGGCGAAGGCGACTCCACAGGCGAGCGCGGGCACCCAGGTCTCCCGCAGCCCCCGCCGCCCGTCGACGAGGTAGACCAGCACCAGCGGTACGACGAGCGCGAGCAGCGGTGTCTGCCGGCCGACCACCGCGGCGACCGTGTCCAGTGGCAGGCCGGTGACCTGGGCGAGTGTCACCACGGGGGTGCCCATGGCGCCGAAGGCGACGGGCGCGGTGTTGGCGACGAGGGAGACGACCGCCGCCTTCACCGGGTCGAAGCCGAGCGCGACGAGCATCACCGAGCAGATGGCGACGGGGGCGCCGAAACCGGCGAGCGCTTCGAGCAGCGCCCCGAAGCAGAAGGCGATCACCAGGGCCTGGATGCGCGGATCGTCGGAGAGCCGGCCGAACGAGCGGCGCAGGATGTCGAAGTGCTGGGTGCGGACCGTCATCCGGTACACCCACAGGGCGTTGACGACGATCCACATGATGGGGAAGAGCCCGAAGAGCACGCCCTGCGCCCCGGCCGAGAGGGTCTGGCCGAGCGGCATCGTGAAGGCGGCCCAGGCGACCAGCACGGCGACGGCGAGGCCGATCAGTCCGGCGAGGTGGGCTCTCATGCGTACGGCGCCGAGGAGCACCAGGACAGTGACCAGCGGGAGCGCGGCCACGAGGGCGGACAGGGCGAGCGAGTTGCCGACGGGTTCCAGGTCCTGCACGAACACGACAGACCTACCTCCGGATTCCGTGATGCGGAAAGCGATCTCTCACCGACTCAGGAATGGTCGTGTCCCCGACAAGCGGAGGTCAATGGTCCGCACAGGGATTCGTTCGGCTTTCAAGGAATCCGACGCTCAGCAGGCGGCGGATGCGCGGCCGGCAGAGGTGCGGATCCGCGGGCGGGCGGCATGTGGATCCGCGGCCGGCCTCCGGCAGAAGGCGGGCTCAGTCCTGCCCGTATCGCGGGTCCACGGACTCGGGCGCCAGACCGAGCAGCTCGGCGACCTGCTCCACGACGACCTCGTGCACCAGCAGCGCGCGCTCGTCGCGGTTCTTCGTACGGATCTCCACCGGGCGGCGGTAGACCACGATCCGTGCGGGCCGTCCCTTGTCCGCGGGCGCCGAGGCACCCAGCGGAACCGCCTCGTCCGGTGCTCCCGGCACGTCCAGCACCAGAAAGTCGACCTCGGCCAGCTGCGGCCAGCGCCGCTCCAGTCGCTCCATCGAGTCCTGCACCAGGTCACGGAAGGATTCGGCCCGGCTCGCCGCGAGCGGCACCTGGGGTGGTGCGACGGGTCCGCGCATCCCGCGACCATGGCGGTCGCGACGGCGCGGCCGCGGCTCGATCGGAGGGGGCGGTACAGGACTGTCCATCACTGACGCAGGGTAGCTCTCCGGGGCGGGCGGCGATCGCGCGCCCGCGCCGAGGAGGCACGATGTCGCAATGTGAGCGTTCCGACGATCGTTCGGCCCGATTGCGGGCTGCCCGGCGATCGTCGGCGTCGTCGTGATTGACCTCATTTACGCCAAGTCATGACCGCATCACGGGTGGTCGCCGTTCCGGTGCTTCTCCTTCCGCGCAGGTCAGGCCAGTTGCCCGGGACGCCCTCGATGCGGGCGTCGTACCACGACACGGTGGAGTGACCTGGTGGAGAGTCGTCGCAGCCCGCTCAAGAGTGCGGTACCGTCCAACGTCGTGAGCCCTGTACGTCGCTGTTCGCGCACCGCGTGCGGCCGCCCCGCCGTCGCGACACTGACGTACGTCTATGCCGATTCGACCGCGGTCCTCGGCCCGCTCGCCACCTACGCCGAGCCCCACTGCTACGACCTGTGTGCGGAACACAGCGAGCGGCTGACCGCCCCGCGCGGCTGGGAGGTGGTGCGGCTCACCGATGGCTCCGCCCCGTCCCGCCCCAGCGGCGACGATCTCGAAGCGCTCGCCAACGCCGTACGGGAAGCCGCGCGCCCTCAGGGCAGAGCGGCCGAGGCGCAGAACGGCCGACGGACGGCCGACCCCATGGAGGTCGCCCGCCGGGGCCATCTGCGGGTGCTGCGCTCACCGGACTCCTGAGAGCCTGCACCCCGCACCGCGGCCGACCTCAGTCGGTCGCCGCGTCCCGCGCCGCCGCCATCGGTCGACCCCCGCGGCTTCCCTGAGCCGTCGAGGCGCCGCCGTCAGTCGTCCAGTACCGACAGATCCTGGCGGGCCTTCGGCACCGCGACCGTCCCCCGGTCGTCCGGCAGCGTCTGCACCGTGAACATCGGGACACCGTCCTGCGGCAGCGCCAGCATGCGCGAGGCGTGCACCGGACCGCCCGAGACCGTCTCCACCGTCAGCGCGTACGTGCCCTTCAGCCCCGTCGGCACCGGCGGCACGACCGCCGTCGTCGTCCCCGCCTTGACCTTGTAGGTCTTCACGGCGGGGGTGCCGCCCTCGGTGCCCGCCGACGCCGTGACCTTGACCTCGCCGGCCGCACCGGGTGCGGTCAGCGAGAGCGTCGCGCCCTTGGCCGGGTTGCCGGAGACCGTCGCCCGCTCTCCGACGGCCGCGGTGGCCGGGATGAACGCGACCTCCTGCTTGTCGCCCTTGCCGCGGACGACCCGCAGTGCCGCCACGACGGGGGTCGCCCCGCCGCTCTGGGACGGGCTGAGGATCAGCGATCCGGCCTCGCCCTTGGTGACGTCGGCCAGATCGACGCTCGCGGTCATGCCGGACTTCACATGCAGGGTCTCGTGGCCCGCCGGCACGATCGCGCCGTCCGGGGCCGCGAGCTGGATCTTCAGATCCGCGTCGTCCTCGCCGGGGGCGAAGGCCACCAGCCGAACCGAGGTGGCGTCGGCGGGGATCCCGGGCAGCACCGCGGTGCCGGCGGGGTCCGCCGACGCGGTCAGCCAGTCGCTGCCGGCCTTTTCGTCGGCGGCCCGCACCACGGCGCCCACCCGGCCCGTGCGGGTCGTGACATGGACCGTGACGTCCGGGGACGGCTGCGACGTCAGCGTGGACAGCAGGACGGGGACGCTCGATCCGGCGGGCACGGGAATGCCCTCGGTCAGCGTGGTCTTGAGCGCTCCGTCCTTGCCGTACAGCTCGATGTCGGCGACGGCCGGGGTGTCGTCCGGATTGGTCAGGTGGACGTAGTCCTGGCGCTCCTCGGCGGTGGACGCACCGGGGAACCAGAAGTCGGTGTCGGGCGGGGTGCAGCCGACACCGAGCAGGCCGCGCGCGCCGCCCGCGGTGACCGTGGTCGTCTGCTGGGCGCTCCAGCCGGGTGCGAAACGGCCGGTGGCCGTACCGACGAGCGCCGCCGCGTCCCCGCCGCTCACCTTCGCCCCGACGGGCTTGCCGGGCTCCTTCAGGGTGAGCAGCGGCTTGGCGGGTCCGGGCTTCTTCGCGGGCGCCTTCTTGGGCGCGGTGTCCGGGTCGGCGAGCACCGCGCTGGACGGCTTGAGCACGGCCGCGCCGCTCTTCGCCCCGCCGTCCTTCCCCGCCGGCGTGAAGGACGAGTACTCGGTCTCGGCCACCTCGGAGCTGCTCGGCGCGGGGCAGAGCAGGCTGGAGCGCTCCACGGGGAGCCGGGCCGCGGCCGTCGTCTCCTTCTCCGCGGTGTCGCCGGGGGCACTCAGGGACGCGAATCCGGTGACCGCGGCGAGGGCGGTGACGGTGGCGAGCAGGGAGATGGTCGTGCGCTTCACTCTGACTCGCCTCGCGTCGTGTTGCCGTGGTTGCCGTTCGGTCCGGGACGCCGGCCCTGCTCGCCGTCGTACGGGTAGGGGTCGTACTGCCCGTCCGGGTACTGACCCTGCGGGTACTGACCCTCCGGGTACTGCTGCCCGTCGCCGTACTGGCCCTCCGTGTACTGGCCGTCCTGGTACTGGCCCTCGGCGTACCGGCCGCCCTGGTACTGGCCGCCCTCGCCGTAGCCGCCGTTCCGGTACGGATCGGCCTGGTAGGGGTCGGCCTGGTACGGCTGCTGGTACTGCTCGTTGCCGTAGGTGCCGTCGCTGCCGTAGGGGTACTGGTCCTGGCCGTACGCGGGGCTGTAGCCGGGTTCCGGGTAGGTCTGCTGCCCGTCCCACTCGCCGTACTGCTGCTGGGGGACGGCCGCGTACGGCTGCGGGTCGAAGACGTTCCGGTCCGCCGGGGGCTCGGCGTACGGGTCGGCGTAGTGGCCGTCGTCCTCCGTCGTGCCGGGGGCCGTGGCCGGGACGGGCGGGGCGTTCGGGGGCTCCTCCCCCTCGTTCCCCGCTTCCGCCTCGGCCTCCGCCTGGGCGCGCAGCCGGCGGGCCCGGCGGCCCTCGCCGTCCACCGGCTGGGCCGGTACGGCGACGGCCTCGTCCGGCAGGTCGTCATCGATCTGCGCCCGCCGGCCGGGCAGGGCGAGAACGACGAGCACCAGGGCGAGGAAGGCCTGCGCCCAGATCCAGCCGGTGTGGGCGGCGGAGTCCTCGTACGTCAGGTCGAGCCGGCCGCCCTCGGTGGGCAGCTCGAAGCCCTGCGCCCAGCCGTCGACGGTCGTCTTCGTCAGGGCGCGGCCGTCCAGCGTGGCCTGCCAGCCGTCGTCGGCGCGGTCGGCGATGCGCAGCACGCGCCCTTCGCCACCCGAGGGGATCTTGGTGTGCGCCTCGACGGTATCCGAGGCGACGGGCAGCGGGTCGCCCTTGCCGGTGACGATCGTGGCGCGGGCGACCTGACGGTCCACCCGCCACAGCGCGCTGCCGTCGAGCTGGCTGAGGCGGCTGAGTCCGGGGGTGGCGTCCAGGACACGGCTGGTCTGCCGCGGCGCTCCGTCCCGGACGAGGACGTAGCGGATCGCGAAGCCGCTGAGCTGGCTGGTCTGGTCGGCCCCGGAGCCGGCGACCAGATTGGCGACGATCTTGTCGAGGCGGGCGTCGCTGCCACCCGCCTCGGCCAGCTCGGCGTCACCCAGCCGGCCGCCGGAGCCCCGTACGAGGGTGTACGGCACCTGCGCGGGCGATGTGCCGCCGAGGACGAGGGTGCGCGGCTGGTCCCGGGTGTCGCTCTCCTCGGCGACGAACGCGGGCACCTGGACCGGGTCACGCCGGGTGAGCGGATCGGCGGCGCCGCCGATCATCCAGCCCGCGGCCGCGACGACCGGGCCGATGCCCGCCGCCAGCGCGATGAGCACGGCGACGGGCTGCCGCCAGCCGAAGTTCTGGGCGGCGACGCGGGTCCGGCCGCCTTCGGCGCCGAGGACGGCCGCCGACAGCAGGGCGATGCCGTAGACGAGGGTGGCGGGTCCGGCCCAGCCGGAGCCGTTGGCGACGGCCGCGAAGAGGAGCCCGACGAGCGCGGCGGCCCAGGCCGTGCGGACCGCGAACTGCCGCTCCTCGCGCAGCAGCGCGGCCAGGGCGGCGAGGACGATGCCGATCAGCAGGAGCCCGCCGCCCGCCTTCGGACCGCCGGGGCTGGTGCCGAGCAGGTCGAGCGCCGACGCGCTGCCGCTGCCGATGTCGAGTCCGGCTTCGCGGAGGAAGGCCGAGGGACTGGTCAGCAGCGTGAGCGACCAGGGCGCCAGGACGAGCAGCGGAGTGCCCACGGCGGCGAGGAGGCGCAGCGCGTAGGCGGTGATGTCGTTACGGCGCAGGACGAGGACGCCGATCCCGAGGACCAGCGCGATCAGCCAGACCACGGGCGTGAACGCCGTGGTGACGGTGAGCAGCAGGGCGTACGCCCAGGTCGCGCGCCAGCTGCCGCGCGCGCCGGAGCCGGCGCCCGCGCGCAGACCGTGTGCCGCGACGGCCGCGCGGACCATGAGCGGCAGGAGGATCGCGAGGACCGCGGTGCCGAGCCGTCCGGTGGCGAGGGCGCCGGTGGCCGCGGGCAGGAAGGCGTACGCGACGGCCGCCCAGGCCCGCAGCAGCCTGGACTCGACGATGGGCCGTGAGGCGAAGTACGCGGTGAGACCGGCGAGCGGCACCGAGCAGACGAGCAGCACGGTGAGCGCGAATCCGGTGGAGCCGAGGAAGAGCGTGGACAGGCCCGCGAGGATGCCCAGATAGGGCGGTGCGGTCTGGGTGCCGCCGGTCCCGAGGGGGTGCCAGCCGTCCGCGTAGCGCGACCAGAGGTCGGAGACGTCGGCCGGGGCGGGCAGCAGGGCGCCGCCGGCGAGCGATCCGCCGCCGAAGAGTCCGCGGCAGGCGACGACGGAGACGATCAGGAGGAGGGCGAACAGCACCGGCGCGGGCTTGCCCGCGATCTTCTTCAGCCGGGCGAACTGCTCGATCTCGAGGTAGTCGGCGTCGTCACCACCGGGGCCGGACTCGACGGCGCCGTGCCGGGAGCCGCCCGCGTCGGAGTCCTTGCCGGCGCCGAAGTGTCCGGCGACCTGCTCGACCGTGGCACGGACGGTGGCGCCGGTCGGCGGGAACAGGGAGCGCAGTTCGGCGGCTTCGACGGCTCGGCCCTGCGCCCTTCTGCGACGGCCGGCGATGATGCGCTCGGGTCGCAGCAGGGTGCCGAAGAGGCCCATGACCTCGTCGACGGCCTGGCCGGGCACCTTGCCGACGAGATAGGCGAGGGTGCGCAGCAGCGTGCCGAGGACGATGCGCAGCAGGACATAGGGAAGCGTCACACCACGGGCGTTGGTGAGCAGCGTGTAGACGGCCCCGGCCTTGTCGACGCGGTGGGGGCTCGCGACGGAGCGGCCCGCGCAGTCGACGGTGCGGCGTTCGCGTGCGGCGGCCTCCGCGTGCCGCAGCACGGCGTCGGGGGCGATGAGGACGCGATGGCCTGCGGAGTGCGCGCGCCAGCACAGGTCGACGTCGTCGCGCATGAGGGGCAGCCGGCGGTCGAAGCCGCCGAGTTCCTCGAAGACGTCGCGGCGGACGAGCATGCCGGCGGAGGAGACGGAGAGTACGGAGCGGACCTGGTCGTGCTGGCCCTGGTCCTGCTCGCGCCGGTCGAGTCCGGTCCACCGACGTCCGCTGTTGGCGATGGAGACGCCGGTCTCCAGGAGCTGCTTGCGGTCGTACCAGCCGCGGAGCTTGGGCCCGACGACGGCCGCGTACTCGTCGGAGTCGACGACGCGCAGCAGTTCGGCGAGGGCGTCCGGCTCGGGCGCCGCGTCGTCGTGGAGGAGCCACAGCCACTGCACCGGTTCGCCGTACGGCAGTTCCGGCATGTCGTACGTCTCGTCGCGCCAGCTCCTGGTGACCGGGTCCCAGCCGCTGGGCCGCTTCAGATAGGGCAGGTCATCGGGGGTGAGGATGCCCGCGGTGCGGGTGGCCTCGTCGACGGCCGTGCCGAAGCCGGTGCGGCGTGCCAGATGCAGGACGCGGTCGGCGCCGAGTGCCTCGGTGAGCAGCCGCGCGGAGTCGTCGGCGCTGCCGGTGTCGGCGGCGACGACGTTCTGCACGGGGCGCTCCTGGCCGAGGAGTCCGGCGAGGGCGTCGGGGAGCCAGCGCGCGCCGTCGTGGGAGACGAGCACGGCGGTGACGACGTGCCGCGGGAACTCCGGCGGATGTGCTGAGGCGAACGCGGCTGTGGTGGCGGACATTGAGGTACGGGCCCTCCGGCCGGGGGGTCGCCCCCGATGGGGCGTTGGAGCGTCTCGGACGGGGCCCCACACTAACGGTAGGAAAATGCGCTGGGGTGCGAAGTGCCCGCACGGCCCCGGACACCGGGGGTGCGCCGGACACACGAACGGTCCGCCGGCTGCGATGCGGGTGCAGGCGGCGGACCGTGAGGCAGGTTGCGTCGGGTGAGGGCTGGTCGGACCCGGGATATTCGCTCGGTGTTCAGACGGCGGCCTTCTTCAGCCGGCGCCGCTCGCGCTCGGACAGGCCGCCCCAGATTCCGAATCGCTCGTCGTTGGCAAGGGCGTACTCAAGGCATTCGGAGCGGACTTCACAGGCGAGGCAGACCTTTTTGGCCTCCCGCGTGGAGCCGCCTTTCTCGGGGAAGAAGGACTCGGGATCGGTCTGGGCGCACAACGCGCGCTCCTGCCAGCCGAGTTCCTCGTCCGCGTCCTCGACCAGCAGTTGTTCGAACAGCTCGGTCATGTGCGCCCCTCGTCTGTCTTTTGCGTCCCCGTGATGTTGCCGTTTGATCGATGTCGGCCGAACGACACGAGTGAAATTACAAGTGCGTGGATCCGGGCCAGTCAAGCCGAGATCTGCTATTGGGCCCCGTATTCACTCTGCGGAACCAAGGCTATGCGGAAAGTGTTCAAATCACCAAAAATCTGACACATGCCAGCGGCCTGCTCCAACCACCGCCTTCCCCTCTTATCGGGGAAGACGCCGCAGGGTTCGATCTTGTTGCGATCGAGCCGGTGAAGCGATCCGGATCACAGTCCGGTCACAGGACGGCAGCGGCGTTTGCGAGCGCGGTTGCTGCGCCATGTCTCCCAGGCCCTGGCTGCACAAACCTTTCTCCGTGCGCAGTAACCGGATGAGGTGAAAGATTGCCGCCAAATCGGTCATTGAGTTGACATCAAAGACGCCGACCCGGCACCTTTGGTGACATGCCAGCGACCTCAGCGCACTACGCGACCCCGCTCCGTGGGTTCCGCAGCGCTGTCCAGGCGCGCTGTTGCTGTTCCAGCTGTTGATGCCCTGGCGCTCCAGCGACTCCCCGCATGCCGTTCGTTCCGCATGCCGCGTCACCCGTGTCTCGCGACTCCCCCAGCACTGCTCGTTCTCTGCCGAGGAAACCGCACACCATGAACAGCGACAGCGACCTTCAGATCGCCGGCGACATCCTCGCCGTACAGCACCTTCTCCAGCCTGCCCGTGAGCACCCGGCCACCGTCGCCGACTTCGTCGGGCTCGCCCGCTCCGTCGCCGCCGACCGCGCGCAGTGGGCCCACCTCGTCGAGTACGACGCCGCCAGCCGCTGGTACCACCTGCTGCGCACCGGTCCGGGCTACGAGGTGTGGCTGTTGTCGTGGGTGCCCGGCCAGGGCAGCGGGATGCACGACCACGGCCCCTCGTCCGGTGTGCTGACCGTGCTGGAGGGCGAACTGACCGAGCGCACCGAGCGCACCTCCCGTTCGCTCGGTGCGGGCGCACAGCGGGTGTTCGCGCCCGGCTATGCGCACGAAGTGATCAACGACTCGCTCGAGCCGGCCGTCTCGCTGCACGTCTACTACCCGGGTCTGACCGAAATGCCGATGCACCCGAGCCAGTCCTCCCCGGCGGCCCAGGACGTCGTACGCGCCTGATTGACTGGGGCCATGCGCATTGTGGTTCTGGCCGGCGGCATCGGCGGCGCCCGTTTCCTCCGTGGTCTCCTGCAGGCCGCGCCCGAAGCGGACGTCACGGTGATCGGGAACACCGGCGACGACATCCATCTGTTCGGGCTGAAGGTCTGCCCCGACCTCGACACCGTGATGTACACCCTCGGCGGTGGCATCAACGAAGAGCAGGGCTGGGGGCGTACGGACGAGACGTTCCAGGTCAAGAGCGAACTGGCGGCGTACGGGGTGGGACCCGAGTGGTTCGGCCTCGGCGACCGCGACTTCGCGACCCACATCGTCCGCACCCAGATGATCGCGGCGGGCTATCCGCTCAGCGCCGTCACCGAAGCGCTCTGCGCGCGCTGGAACCCCGGCGTGCGGCTGCTGCCGATGACGGACGACCGCGTCGAGACCCATGTCGCCGTCGAGATCGACGGCGAGAAGAAGGTCATCCACTTCCAGGAGTACTGGGTGAAGCTGCGGGCCTCCGTGCCCGCTGAGGCCGTCGTGCCCGTCGGCGCCGACCAGGCCAAGCCCGCACCGGGCGTGCTGGAGGCCATCGCCTCCGCCGACGTCATTCTCTTCCCGCCGTCGAACCCGGTCGTCAGCGTGGGCACGATCCTCGCCGTGCCCGGCATCCGCGAGGCCATCGCCGACGCGGGTGTGCCCGTGGTGGGCCTGTCCCCCATCGTCGGGAACGCTCCCGTGCGCGGGATGGCCGACAAGGTGCTCGCGGCCGTGGGGGTGGAGGCGACGGCCGCCGCCGTGGCCTCGCACTACGGCTCCGGTCTGCTGGACGGCTGGCTCGTCGACACCGTCGACGCGGGCACGGTCGGCGAGATCGAGGCGGCGGGCATCCGCTGCCGTGCCGTGCCGCTGCTGATGACGGACACCGACGCGACCGCCGAGATGGCGCGTCAGGCGCTGGCCCTGGCCGAGGAGGTCCGGGCGTGAGGTTCGAGGTCCGGGCCGTGCCCGGACTGCCGGAGGTCGGCCCGGGCGACGACCTCGCCGCCCTGGTCGCCGCCGCCGCGCCGGATCTCGCGGACGGCGACATCCTGCTGGTCACCTCCAAGATCGTGAGCAAGGCCGAGGGACGGATCCTCGCCGCTGCCGACCGCGAGGCCGCCATCGACGCGGAGACCGTACGGGTCGTGGCCCGGCGCGGTCCGCTGCGCATCGTCGAGAACCGGCAGGGCCTGGTCATGGCCGCCGCCGGGGTGGACGCCTCCAACACCCCTGCCGGGACGGTGCTGCTGCTGCCCGAGGACCCCGACGCCTCGGCGCGGGCGCTCCGCGACGGACTGCGTGAGTCGCTCGGCGTGGACGTCGGCGTCGTCGTCACCGACACCTTCGGACGCCCGTGGCGCAACGGCCTCACCGATGTCGCCATCGGCGCAGCGGGTGTCCGCGTGCTCGACGATCTGCGCGGCGGCACCGATGCCCACGGCAATCCGCTGAGCGCGACCGTCGTCGCCACCGCGGACGAACTCGCCTCCGCCGGCGACCTGGTGAAGGGTAAGGCGGAAGGGCTGCCGGTCGCCGTCGTGCGCGGACTCGCCCATCTGGTCGGCGACGGAGACGGTGAGGGCGACGTCGCCCGCGCGCTGGTGCGCTCCCCCGCCGACGACATGTTCCGGCTCGGTACGTCGGAGGCGGTACGGGAAGCGGTCGCCCAGCGGCGCACGGTGCGCGAGTTCACCGACGAGCCGGTCGACCCGGGCGCGGTGCGCCGCGCCGTGGCCGCAGCCGTCACCGCGCCGGCGCCGCACCACACGACACCGTGGCGCTTCGTCCTGCTCGAATCGACCGTCGCGCGCACCGCGTTGCTCGACGCGATGAAGGACGCGTGGATCGAGGACCTGCGGCGGGACGGCAAGTCGGAGGAGTCGATCGCGAAGCGGGTGCGCCGGGGCGATGTGCTGCGCCGGGCGCCGTACCTCGTGGTGCCGTGCCTGGTCATGGACGGCTCGCACCACTACGGCGACGCGCGGCGGGACGCCGCGGAGCGGGAGATGTTCGTGGTCGCGACGGGCGCGGGCGTGCAGAACTTCCTGGTGGCGCTGGCCGGTGAACGCCTCGGCTCGGCCTGGGTGTCGTCGACGATGTTCTGCCGTGACGTCGTCCGCAAGGTCCTGGACCTGCCGGCGGACTGGGACCCGATGGGCGCCGTGGCGGTGGGCCACGCGGCGGCACCGCCGAAGGACCGGCCCGCGCGTGAGGCGGCCGCCTTCATCGAGGTGCGCTAGCTAGGGCGGTCGGCCCGTTGAGGAGCGTCGTCCGGTGCGTGCCGTCGCATGCGGCCGGAGGTCCTTCCAGCGGAGCCACCAGGACGTGTGGCCGACGCGGCGTGGGGGTACCTCCCGTGCCGAAGGGCTACGGGGAAGCACAGGGCGGCCGCGACAGGGCAAAGCCCGCCGGGTGCGGCACCAGCAGGCGCTCCCCGGGGGACGGATGCTCCCGGGGCCACCGGTCAGAGCTTGCCGATGTCGGTGCGCGGCATCTTCGGCATGCGGCGCGGGGGCGTACGGCCGCTCAGCAGGATGAAACGGGCGGCCCGGTGGCGCTGGCCCGCGTAGGGGGCGAGGAGTTCAAGCATCGCGGCGTCGTCGGCGTCGCGGTCGCCCGCGAGTGCGTAGCCGACGATGCGCGGCAGATGCAGATCGCCGGTGGTGACCGCGTCCGGTGCGCCGTTGCTGCGCTGCACGGTCTCGGCGGACGTCCAGGGCCCGACACCCGGGATCAACTCCAGCCGGGCACGCGCCTGTTCGGGCTCCATCGCCGCTGCCTCCTCCAGCCGGCGGGCCACCCGGACCGCGCGCAGGATGGTGGAGGCACGCTTGTTGTCGACGCCCGCGCGGTGCCACTCCCACGACGGGATGAGCGCCCAGGTGCGGGCCTCCGGTGTCACGTACAGGCGCATCGCGGGCCCCGGCGCGGGCTCGCCGTACTTCCGCACGAGCAGCCGCCAGGCGCGGTAGGCCTCCTCGACGGTGACCTTCTGCTCCAGGATCGAGGGGATCAGCGACTCCAGGACCAGTCCGGTGCGGGTGAGCCGCAGGCCCGGGCGGCGGCGGTGGGTGTGGGCCACGAGCCGGTGGCGGGGGACGAATACGTCCGGGTCGTCCTGCGCGCCGAGCAGGTCGGGCAGGCCCTCCAGCAGCCACTCCGCGCCCGGGCCCCACGCCTCGGCTTCCGCGGCGCCGTCCCGCAGGGCCACGCGCAGTGTGCCGGGGCCGGCGGGTGTCCGGCAGGCGCGCCACACCGAGCCGTCCGGTGTGACACGGAACGCCGGGTCGCCGGGGCCGCGCCGCAGCGGACCGAGGACGAGCCCGAGGTCGAGGGGCCAGGGCGGCGTCCAGCGACGGGTCCGGGAGGCGGAGACCTGGGCCGGGACGGCGCCGGTGGGCACAGCCGTGTGACCGCCGCGCACCGTGGTGCGGGTCGTCGGGGTCGCCGGGGTCGTCCGGGGCGTCGGAGTGAATCGTCCTGCCACGGTGTATGAGCGTACGGGCCCGCGCTTCCCTCGGCGGGCCCTTCACCCACCCGGTCCGGCGCCTGGCCGGGATCACCCGCCCCGGAGGGCGGGCGCTCGTCACTGGTCCGAGGAGAACCGCACCGCTCCGGCGGGCAGCACCGCGTCGCACCACACCCGCGCACCGTCACGGAGTTCGTTGTCCGCGCCCACCGTCGCACCGTCGCCCACGACGGTGTCCGACAGGACGGTGCGCGCACCGACCCGGGCGCGCTCGCCGATCAGGGAGGCGGAGATCACAGCGCCCTCCTCCACCACGGCGCCCGCCAGGACCACACTGCCGTCCACCCGGGCGCCCGGGTGGACGCTCGCTCCCTCGCAGACCACGGTGCCGCCGGTGAGCTTGGCGTCCGCCGCCACCGTCGCCGACTCCAGCACCAGACGGTCACCGCAGCGACCGGGCACCGCCGGCGACGGCGCGCGGCCCATGACCAGGTCCGCGGAGCCGCGGACGAAGGCCTGGGGCGTACCGAGGTCCAGCCAGTAGGTGGAGTCGACCATGCCCTGGAGATGCGCACCGGCGCTCAGCAGGTCCGGGAACGTCTCCCGCTCGACCGAGACCGGCCGCCCCGACGGGATCGTGTCGATGACCGAACGCCGGAAGACATAGGCCCCCGCGTTGATCTGGTCGGTGACGATCTCCTCCGGCGTCTGCGGCTTCTCCAGGAACGCGGTCACCCGGCCGCTCGGATCCGTCGGCACCAGGCCGAACGCCCGCGGGTCCTCCACACGGGTCAGATGGAGCGAGACATCGGCGCCCGAGGAGCGGTGCGTCGAGACGAGTGCGCCGATGTCCAGGCCGGTGAGGATGTCTCCGTTGAAGATGAGGACCGGTTCGTCCGGCCCCGACCGCAGCCGGCTTGCGACATTGCGAATCGCGCCGCCGGTGCCGAGGGGCTCCTCCTCGGTGACGTACTCCAGATGGAGACCGAGCGAGGACCCGTCACCGAAGTACGGCTCGAAGACCTCGGCGAGGTAGGACGTCGCCAGCACGATGTGATCGACACCTGCCGCCCGCGCCCGCGCCAGTTGGTGGGTGAGGAAGGGGACACCCGCCGCCGGCACCATCGGTTTCGGCGTGTTGACGGTGAGGGGACGCAGCCGGGTGCCCTTGCCGCCGACCAGGAGGATCGCTTCTGTCACCGTGTCGTCTCTGCTTCCTGTCCGGGCCGGGCGTGATCAGTCGTTCGAGACCGGCCAGTGTATGCAGTGGGCGGCACGTTCCCCGTCAGCCACGTCCCTGCAGCTTGGCCGAGGCGCTCCGGGCGGTGCCGAGCTTGCTGTAGAGGCGGGCTCCCGGACATTCGGTGAGGAACCCGTCGCGGTGTCCGGAGATGACGTTGAAGCTGACCTTCTTGCCCTTCTTGTACTTGCCGCTGCCTCCGGACGTCAGCGTTACCTTCCCCTTCGGGTTGCCCTTGAACAGCCCGATCTTCCACGCGGTCAGCCGGGCGATCGCGGTCACGGCGGCCGCCGGCGGGGTGGAGCGACTGTACGTGCCGAGTACGGCCACGCCCATGCTGTTCGTGTTGAATCCCAGCGTGTGCGCGCCGAGCACCGCTCTGGTCACGCCTCCCGCGCGGCCTTCGTAGATGTTTCCGCACTTGTCGACGGCGAAGTTGTAGCCGAAGTCGCGCCAGCCGCTGCTCACCACGTGGTAGCGGTAGATACTGCGGAGGACTGAGGGCGCCTGCTTGCACGTATAGCTGTTGCCGGTGGCGCTGTGGTGGACGAAGGCCGCCTTGACGGTCTTCGTGTAGACGAAGGTCTTCTCGCGCAGCGACTCGCTGGCGCCCCACCCCTTGCGGGTGATGATGCGCGGCCGGGGGCCGATGTAGGGCTTGGCGGCGGCTCCGGCGGCCTCCACCTCGGTGGCGTCGGTCGCGTCGGTCGCGTCGGTCGCGTCGGCGGTGCCCGCGTTCACCTCGGCCTGCGCCTGGGCCCGCACCTGAGCCACTGTCTCCTTCGCGCTGAGCGCGGGAAGCACGGTGCCGGCCGCCGTGCCGCCGCCCGGGGCGACCCGCTCCGACGCGTCGGGGTCCTCACCGGGGTCGACGAGTTCGACGCGCATGCCCTCGGGCAGCGGGACCGGCTCCGAGGTCTCGGGTCGGACGCGTACCTCCACGCCGTCCGAAGCACCCACCCACAGGGGGGCCGTGGCGCCGCGCACCTTGCCGGACTCACCCTCGGCCGTGCCGGGGTCGGCGCCGTGTTCGTCGTTGTGGGTCTCGACGTCCTGCCAGGCCGACCACGCGCCGGTGCCGACCGCGCGCGTGCGCACCTGGACCGAGCCGTGCAGTTCGGCGTGCACGTCGTCCCAGACGACGCCGATGAGGGAGAAGGGTCTGACGTCCTGCTCGGGGAGCCGCCGCTCGGCGGCAGGTCCGCGCGAACGGTCGGACGACGTCGGTCCGACGGCCGTCAGCGGCAGTGACTGAGTGGAGCCGGGTACGTCCGGCGCCGCTATGACTCGTGGTGGCGCGGCTATGGCGCCTGAGGACAGGGAGAGCGGAAGGACGAGCGCGGCGGAGGCCGCGACACCGATCGAAGAAGCCAGGAATCCACGCATGCAGTTGATGGTGTGCCGGGGCAGCCGAGTTCGCTTCCCGGAGAAAAGAGCCGGCGCGTCGGTCCGACCGGAGGAACCCGTCACCGGGACGGCGGCCTGCCGGGGTACCCCGCCACGTACGCTGGGCCGCGTGAACCCCAGCGACCGTACCCCCGCCGACCTGCTGCGATCCGCGCTCGCCGCGGACCCGGCGCGCCCCTTGGTCACTTTCTACGACGACGCCACCGGTGAACGCGTCGAATTGTCCGTCGCGACCTTCGCCAATTGGGTGGCCAAGACAGCCAATCTGCTCCAGGGCGATCTTGCCGCCGGACCGGGCGACCGGCTCGCGCTGCTGCTGCCCGCGCACTGGCAGAGCACGGTGTGGCTGCTCGCCTGTTCGTCGGTCGGCGTGACCGTGGAGGTGGGTGGCGACCCGGCGGACGCGGACGTCGTCGTCAGCGGTCCGGACACACTGGAGGAGGCGCGCGCCTGCTCCGGAGAGCGGGTGGCCCTCGCCCTGCGGCCGCTGGGCGGGCGTTTCCCCCAGCCGCCCGAGGGGTTCGTCGACTACGCGGTGGAGGTGCCCGCCCAGGGCGACCGCTTCGCGCCGTTCGCGCCGGTGGACCCGGCCGCGCCCGCGCTCGCCGTCGGCGGAGTGGAGCTGACCGGCGTCCAGCTGGTCGAGAAGGCGCGCACGGATGCGGCCGAACTGGGCCTGGTGAGCGGGTCCCGGCTGCTGACGGGACGCGACTACACATCCTGGGAGGGCCTGTCCGCCGGGCTGTTCGCACCGCTCGCAGCAGGCGCCTCCGTGGTGTTGTGCCGCAATCTCGGGGAACTGTCCCAAGACAACCTTGACAAGCGCATCGAGAGCGAGCGGGTCACCAACACCGCAGTATGACAAGCCTCCGAGGGCCACTCGTGTGGCGCACACACGGGCCGAGCCCTCGGGCTCCGGCCTCAACTCCGGTGGATGATCGGCGATACGTGTGCTTCAACGCACAACCAAGCGTGAGGTTCAGCCGTCTAGTCCTGCGATCGGCGACCCAGCGCGCCGCCGACGCCATGAAGGATGGACGCAGACGTGACGGACAGTGCTGGCACGCCGGCCGAACCGGACGGCCACGCCGGGGACGAGCGGGCATCGGACCCGCCCGCGGCGGACACCCCCGCGCCTCGTACGGGCCGGGCCAGCACCCCTCCGCCCGCGTCCGGGGATGGCGAGAACTCGCCATCGGACGAGACGCTTCGGGCGGGCGGGACACATGAGGACGCCACGGGCGAGAGCGGCGCAGACGGGGATGATAGGGACGAATCGGCGGATGACGCCGGAGTGTCCGGCAACGCCGGCGACGGGCGCACGGACGGCCCGGCGGACGGCTCAACGGAAGACGCGGGCGACGGCCCGGCGGACGATCGGGCGAACGCCACCGCCGACGAGCACTCCGCCGGTCAACACTCCCCCGACGGGTCCGCCGAAGCCGAAACCGGCGACGACGAAACCGAAGCCGCCGCCCACGAGTCCGCCGACACCACCGCCGAACCCACTCAAAACGCCCGAACTGCCCACACGGAGACCGACGCCGCCGTAGAGCCCAAGGTCGCCGTCACCGAAGCCACCGCCGAAGCGGATCCCGCCGCACCCGAGGCCGGGCCCGACGCGCCGGCCCGCAAGCGCCACTGGCTGCGCTGGGTCGCCCTCGGCACCGCCGTCTTCGTGGTGGCCGCCTCCGGGGTCGGCTGGTGGTTCTACCAGAAGCTCGACGGCAACATCACGACCGACACCTCCGCCGCGGCCGAGCTGGAGACCTACGAGAAGGAACGGCCCACGCCCGTCGCGCTCAACGCGCAGAACATCCTGCTCCTCGGCTCCGACACCCGCTCCGGCAAGGGCAACAGCAAGTACGGCCAGGACGGCGGCACCCAGCGCTCCGACACCGCGATCCTGCTGCACATCGCGGCGGACCGGCAGAGCGCGACCGCGATGTCCGTCCCGCGCGACCTGATGGTGTCCATTCCCAGCTGCCGCAAGCCCGACGGGACCCGCACGAGTGAGCAGTTCGCGCAGTTCAACTGGGCGTTCGAGTTCGGCGGCGCCGCCTGCACCATCCGTACCGTGGAGCGCATGACCGGCATCCGCGTCGACCACCACATGGTGGTGGACTTCAGCGGCTTCAAGGAGATGGTCGACGCCGTCGACGGTGTCGAGGTCTGCCTCAAGGAACCGATCGACGACGCCGACGCCCATCTGAAGCTGCCCGCCGGCAAGCAGACCCTCAACGGCGAGCAGGCCCTGGGCTACGTCCGCGCCCGTAAGAGCATCGGCAACGGCAGTGACACGGAACGCATGGACCGCCAGCAGCAGTTCCTCGGCGCACTGGTCAAGAAGGTCCAGAGCAACGGCGTGCTGCTGAATCCGGCACGGCTCTACCCGGTGCTGGACGCGGCGACGAAGTCGCTGACCACGGACCCGGGCCTGGACTCGCTGCGGGACCTGTACGACCTGACGCGCTCGGTGCGCAGCATCCCCACCGAGAAAGTGCAGTTCCTCACGGTCCCCCGGCAGGCGTACTCCGCCGATCCGAACCGTGACGAGTTGCGGCAGCCGGACGCCGCCGAGCTCTTCAAGCGGCTGCGGCAGGACAGTCCGATCACCGTGGTTCCCGGCGGAATCGGTGAGAAGCAGCCTGGCGAGAAGCCGGATCCGAACAGCTCCACGGACCCGTCGCCGTCGCCGACGTTCGCCGGCCGGAACGCGGCCGCGGCCGCCTGTGAGTAAAGCGATGACCAAGGCAGGGCGGGGAGTCCATGCCTATTAGGCAGATTGCCCACTTGTAAGGGGCGTGGAATTTGTCACGGACGTCGCCCCACGTTGAACTGGGCGGATAGTGTGACGCGATCCGGTGCTACGACCCCGTGTCGCGCACTGCTGGATCGAAAGACCGAGCGCCCTTCGGGGGAGGCGCGTCGCGTGGCACCGACGGAGGACTCAAGCAACCGTGGATGCGCAAAGCCGTGGGCGGGCGGACGAGATCGACCCCGCCGACCAGTGGGTACTCAACCCGCAGACCGGCAACTACGAGCTGCGACTGGGTCAATCCGCAGCGCAGTCGGCCTCGTCGGGCGGCTCCTCCTCGAGAAGCGCCGCCCGTAAGGCAGCCGACGCCGGCGGATCCGCCCCGCGAACTCCGTCCCCGCGCAGCGCGCAGGGCCGCAGGACCCAGGCCCCCGGCCGCGAGGTGCCCCCGCAGCGCTCCCGTCGCGCCGGCGACGCCTCGGGTGGCAAGAACCCGCCGCACGCGGGCCGCCGCAAGCGCAAGCAGGCCAACTCCCGCAAGAAGAAGGCGATGATGTGGACGGGCGGCGTGGTCGCCTTCCTCGTCGTCGCCACGTCCGTCGCCGGATACCTCGTGTACCGCCACTTCGACGGCAACCTCAACACGGTCGACGTGGCGGGGGCCGGCAGCGGCGGCTTCAAGAAGGACCAGGCCGTCAACATCCTGGTCATCGGCACCGACAAGCGGTCCGGCGCGGGCAACGAGTCCTACGGGGACAAGGACAGCGTCGGCCACGCCGACACCACGATCCTCTTCCATGTCTCCAAGGACCGGACCAACGCGACGGCGCTGTCCATCCCGCGCGACCTGATCACGAACATCCCGGACTGCGAGACCAAGTCCGGCGACGAGACGAAGATCATCCCCGGTACGCAGAAGACCCGGTTCAACGAGAGCCTCGGCCAGTCGGGCCGCGACCCGGGCTGCACCATGCGGACGGTCAAGGAGCTGACCGGCGTGACCGTCGACCACTTCATGATGGCCGACTTCAACGCGGTGAAGACCATGACGACGGCCGTCGGCGGTGTCGAGGTGTGCCTGGCCAAGGACATCAACGACAAGGACTCCAAGCTCAACCTTCCCGCCGGAAAGCACGTCCTGGCAGGGGAGGACGCCCTGGCGTTCGTCCGGACGCGGCACTCGGTGGGCTTCGGCGGCGACCTCAGCCGTATCGAGATCCAGCAGCAGTTCCTGAGTTCGCTGATCCGCAAGATGAAGTCGAGCGACACCATGTCGAGCCCCTCGAAGATGTGGGACCTGGCGGAGGCCGCCACCAAGGCGCTCACCGTCGACACGGGCATAGGGAAGATCTCGCGGCTGCGCGACCTCGGCATGGAACTGTCCAAGGTGGACCCGAAGAACATCACCTTCGCCACCGTCCCCGTCGTCGACAACACCGACGGTGCCACCGTGCTGCTGAGCGAGGAGAAGGCCAAGCCGCTCTTCTCGATGATCCAGAACGACACCTCGCTCACCGAGGTGAAGCAGAAGGAGCAGGACGCCAAGAACAAGCAGAAGGGTCTGCTGACCGGGCCGAGGGCCGCGGCCGCAGATGTGCGGGTCGCCGTCTACAACGGCAGCAACACCCAGGGGGCGGCGCTGGCGACGCTGACCTGGCTGCAGAACGAGGAGGGCGTCCTGAAGTCGAGCAACGAGGGCAACGCCCCCGAGAAGCTCGCGAAGACGACGCTGACGTACGCGCCGAACCAGGCGAACCAGGCCCGCAAGCTCGCGGATCTGATGGGGCTGCCCGCGACGGCACTGAAGCCGGGAACGGCGAACGCCGAGGGACTCGAGGCGATGACGCTGACCCTCGGTGCGGATTACAAGGGCGCAGGGGTGCCCATCACCGGTCCGGCGAAGGCGCCGGAAGGTGTGCAGAAGGTCGAAGCGGACAAACAGGTGTGCGCCAAGTGACTCGGGACCTCCCGGTCGCTCGGCCTGCCTGAACGACAGGGGGAACCAGGGGTGGGTCAGAACAGCGTGCGGGGAAAGGGGACGCGCCAGGGCGTCCCGCACGCCCGTGAAGTGGGGTGGGACGAGGGGCTGTACGACGAGGAGGGCGACGGCTCCAAGGGCCGTGCGCGTCTGGCTCTCGACGACGAGCGGGAGGCCCCGGCGGCGGGGACGGCCGGCAAAGGCGGACACGGCCGCCGCGGCCCGGCGGCACGACGACGGCAGAAACGCGGCAAACGCCGCATACTGCGCTGGGTCGCGTCCGTGCTCTCGCTGCTGATACTCGCCACGGCGGGTGCCGGCTATCTGTACTACGAGCACCTCAACAGCAAGCTCAAGAAGGACGATCTGACCCTCGGCAACGACATGCCGGACCACAAGGCCAACGCGGCCGGTCAGACGCCGCTGAACATCCTGCTCATCGGATCGGACGCACGCGACAACGCGGCGAACCAGAAGCTCGGCGGCGCGAAGAAGACCTTCGGCTCGACCCCGCTCGCCGATGTGCAGATGCTGGTGCACATGTCCGCCGACCGCTCCAACATCTCGGTGATCAGCATGCCGCGCGACACCATGCTGAAGATCCCTGAGTGCACCGACCCGGACAGCAAGAAGACCTATCCGGCGTCCCGCTTCGCCCCGACGAACGAGTCACTGGGGCGCGGTGGTCCGGGCTGCACGGTGGCGACCTGGTACGAACTCACCGGCATCACCATCGACCACTTCATGATGATCGACTTCGCGGGCGTGGTCTCCATGGCCGACGCCATCGGCGGCGTCCCCGTCTGTGTCCTGCAGAACGTGCACTCCCGCAACCGCACCGGCCAGGGCTCCGGGCTCAAGCTGCCCGCGGGCACCCACCCCGTCAAGGGTGAGCAGGCGCTCCAGTGGCTGCGGACGCGCTACGGCTTCGAGGACGGCACCGACCTCGCGCGCACCCACGCGCAGCACATGTACATGAACTCGATGGTGCGCGAGCTGCGCGAGAACACCAAGCTCACCGACCCCAACAAGCTGCGCAAACTCGCCGAGGCCGCCATCGGGGCCCTCACCGTCGACAACGGCATCGACTCGGTCAAGAAGCTCTACGACCTCGGCGGCCAGCTCAAGAGCGTGCCCACCGGCCGGATCACCATGACGACCATGCCGAACGTCTACTCGCAGCGCCCGGGTTACGCCGGCAAGGTCGAGCCCAAGGAGGGGGACGCCGAGCAGCTGTTCCGGATGGTCCGCGAGGACGTCCCGCTGGACGGCAAGGCGGCGAAGACCCCGCCGAAGAAGCCGGCGGCGCCGGCGGTGTCCAAGGACCCTGCGGCCGCGCCCGCCGAGATCTCGGTGTCGGTGCAGAACGGCACCGGCGCGGACGGCCGGATCCCGCAGAAGGGCCGCGCGACGGAGATCGCCGGGGTGCTGAGCGGCAAGGGCTTCACCCGCGCGGTGGCCGACGCCACGCCCAACGCGCAGGCGAAGACGGTCGTCCGGTACTCCAACGCGGAGCTGGAGGGCGACGCCCAGGCGATCGCCAAAGCCCTCGGGATCCCGCTGACTTCGGTGAAGAAGTCGACGGACGTCACCGGCATCGCGCTGATCGTGGGATCGGACTGGCGTCAGGGCACCGCCTTCCCGAAGGCGCCGGCCGTCGACAACAAGACGCCCGACTCGGCGCGCGCGCTCAACGGCAACACCAAGGCCTGCATGAAGATCCAGCCGGGATTCACCTGGTAGACCGCGCAGGACCGCCGACGCGGAGGGCCCCGGGTGCGTGCACCCGGGGCCCTCCGTGCGAGACGTCTCGTACGCGTCAGGCCGACGCGCTCTGCACGGCCGGACGGCGGCTCGCGATGACCTTCCTCGCCAGCGCGCGCGGGCTCGTCAGGAAGCCGAAGCCCCAGGACATGTGCATGGTGGCCAGCGCCACCGGGATCTGGAGCCGCGCCTTGAGGGGCAGGCCCTTGCCTGCGGGGACGGAGCCCGCGGCGATCGCGGCGAGGTAGCCGCCGGGGACCAGCAGGCCCCAGGGGGTGAGCACCGCGCCGACCACGACGCCCGCGGCGATCGCGCAGACCGCGACCGGCGGCGCGAGGTAGCGCAGGTTGATGGAGCCCTGGTGGTAGCGGGCGACGACGTGCCGCCAGCGGCCGTAGTCCTTGTACTGCTTCGCCAGTGCCCGCACGGAGGGACGCGGACGGTACTGCACCCGCAGCTCCGGCGAGAACCAGATCAGACCGCCGGCCTCGCGGATGCGGAAGTTCAGCTCCCAGTCCTGGGCGCGGATGAACTCCTCGTTGTAGCCGCCCTGCTGCTCCAGCGCCTCACGGCGGAAGACACCCAGGTACACGGTCTCGGCGGCACCGGCCTGACCGCCGGTGTGGAAGGCCGCGTTGCCGACGCCGATCTTCGAGGTCATCGCGGCGGCGACCGCGTGCTCCCAGTCGTTCTCGCCCTCGGCGTGCATGATGCCGCCGACGTTCTGTGCGCCCGTCTCCTCCAGGAGCCGGACGGCGGTGGCGATGTAGTTCGCCGACAGCATGCCGTGGCCGTCGACGCGCACCACGATCGGGTGGCTGGATGCCTTGATGGCGGCGTTCAGCGCGGCCGGTGTACGGCCGGTGGGGTTCGGCACGGTGTGGACACGGGGGTCCTCACGTACGAGTTCGGCGGCGATCTCGTCGGTACGGTCCGTGGACGGGCCGAGCGCGATCACCACTTCCATCTCGCCGCCGTACTCCTGCTCGAGGATGTGGCGGACCGAGTTGCGCAGGTGCCGCTCCTCATTGAGGACCGGCATGATCACGGAGACAGGGGGCGTGGCGTTCATCGGGCGCCACGTTACCGCGAACGGGGGACACGGAGGCGCGGCGGCCGTTCTCTGCCCCTGGCAGCAGATCGTATGGGCCTACGGTGTGCAGGATTCCCCCACGTCACCCACGGAGGTGCCTCCCCCGTGCCCACACCGCCCCGCTCTCCCCGTCCCCGGCCGAACCCGAGGCCCCGGACCGGACGGCCGGTCCCCCGACCGCGCTGGGGCCTGCGGGTGGCGACGACCCTCTCGGTCCTGGTGCTCGGCGCGGGCGCCATCGGACATGCGGTGGTGACCAGTCTGGACACCGGGATCAGCCGGGTGGATCCGTTCCGTGACATGAAGAACCGGCCCGCGGGCGGACACGGGATGAATCTGCTCCTCGTCGGCACCGACGGCCGCGACAAGATCACCGCCGAGGAGAAGGAGAAGTACCGTCTCGGCGGAGCTCCCTGCCGCTGCACCGACACGATCATGCTGGTGCACATCTCGCGCGACCGGGAACGGGCGAGCGTGGTCAGCCTGCCCCGGGACAGCTACGTCGAGATCCCCGCACACACCGACCGGAACACGGGCAAGCGCCACGAGGCCCACCCGGTGAAGCTGAACGCGGCGTACTCGGAGGGCGGCCCGGGGCTGACCGTCAGCACCGTCGAGCAGCTGACCAAGGTGAAGATCGACCATTATCTGGAGGTCGACTTCACCAGCTTCATGAAGACCGTGGACGCGGTCGGCGGGGTGGAGATCTGCACGGCCCAGTCGATGAAGGACGCGTACACCGGTCTGGATCTCGCCGCCGGCACCCACCGGCTCGACGGCGGCCGGGCACTGCAGTACGTGCGCTCGCGCCATGTGGACGGGGCGTCCGACCTGGGCCGGATGCAGCGCCAGCAGCGCTTCGTCGCGGCCTTCATCAAGCAGGCCACCGGCACCGGCGTCACGCTGAACCCGATGAAGTTCCGCAAGGTGACATCGGCGATGCTCGACTCCGTCCGGGCCGACGCGGGCTTCGGCCCCGACGAGATGCTGGCGCTCAGCAGGGCGATGCGGGGCTTCTCGGCGGCTTCCTCGGAGTTCACCTCCGTACCCATCGGCGGGGCGGGCCCGGCGAAGGACATCGGTTCCACGGTCACGTGGGACGACGCGAAGGCGCAGAAACTGTTCCGGATGATCCGCGAGGACAAGCCGCTCGCGCCGGAGACCCCGCAGCGGCCCGAGGTTCCGCTGGTCGACGTCGCCCCGCAGCAGATCCGGGTGCAGGTCTACAACGGGACGCGCGCCGACGGTCTCGGCCGCAAGGTCGACTCCGCCCTGCGGGCGACCGGCTTCAACACGACCGGTTCTCCCTTCAACGGCGGCGGCAGCCCCGAGGTGCGGCGCACCCTCGTCGAGTACGACCCGCGCTGGGACCGCTCGGCCCGCTCCCTGGCGGCGGCGCTGCCCGGGTGCGAGCTGCGGCCCGTGAAGGGCCAGGGGCAGACGCTGAAGGTGACCGCGGGCGCCGAATACAAGGGCGTG
Organism: Streptomyces sp. NPDC058685; assembly: GCF_042714725.1. Classification (NCBI taxonomy): domain Bacteria; kingdom Bacillati; phylum Actinomycetota; class Actinomycetes; order Kitasatosporales; family Streptomycetaceae; genus Streptomyces; species Streptomyces sp. NPDC058685. Next base: position 17,744 of record NZ_JBHXSL010000048.1, on the reverse strand, counting down.
ACGACCGTGCGGGCGAAGGATGTGAAGCAGGGCGAGTTCGACACCGTGAAGGGGGACCAGGTGGTCTGCCCCTGACGGGGCGGCTGCCCGCCCGCGCCGGGCGCCGGGCTCTAGTCCTGCATTCCGTCGGCGGCGCGCTTCTCGCGCAGTTCCTTGATCGCACGGCGGCGGGCCAGCCGGTGCGTACGCCGGATCTGGGCCTCCTGGTAGCGCCGCCGGTCGCGCTCGGTCTCGGGGACCACGGGCGGTACGGCGCGGGGCTTGCCGTCCCCGTCGACCGCCGCGAACACCAGATACGCCGAGCCGACCTGCTGGGCAGGGGTCGACTCGTTCCATCGCTCGGCCATGACCCGCACACCGACCTCCATGGAGGACCGGCCGGTCCAGTTGACCTGGGCCTTCACATGCACCAGGTCACCGACCCTGACGGGCTCCAGGAACACCATCTCGTCCATGGACGCCGTGACGGCGGGACCGCCGGAGTGCCGGCCCGCGACCGCGCCCGCCGCGTCGTCCACCAGTTTCATGATCACGCCGCCGTGCACCGTGCCGAGGAGATTGGTGTCACTGCCGGTCATGATGTGACTGAGGGTGGTACGGGACGCCGAAGTGGGCTTGCCCGGAATTACGGACTCCGAGCGCTGGGCCTGATCTGTCATGACGTCCACCCTATGCGGGGGTCACACAATCGGGTCATTGCATCAGCTTGGCAACAGGCCAGGTCCGATTCCCCACCCCCTCTGTATGGCGCGAGGTCCCACCGGCACACTGGTCGCCATGAACGATTGGCCCGAAGGATACGGACGCGGCAGCCAGGGCTCTCAGCCCGAGGGCGCTCGCGTGATGCGCCATGTGCAGCGACGGCCGGTCCCGCAGCAGCAGTCGCAGGGGTATGACGACGCCCCCTACGACAGCGGCTACAACACGGGCCAGGTCTACGGCTCCCCGCCCGCCGGCGGCCCCGGCGCCCCGCCGCCCCAGGGCCACGCACCGCGCGGTTACGGCCCGGACTGGCGTCGCCGGATCAAGATCGGCTCGCTCGTCCTGGTGGTGGCGCTGCTCGCGGTCACGATCGGCACGTACTTCTGGGCCGACGGCAAGCTCAAGCGCGAGGTCGACCTCTCCAAGGTCATCGAGCGTCCGGGAGCCGGCGACGGCACCAACTATCTGATCGTCGGGTCCGACAGCCGTGAGGGCATGTCGGCCGAGGACAAGAAGAAGCTGCACACCGGCTCGGCCGAGGGCAAGCGGACCGACTCGATGATGATCCTGCACGACGGCTCGAACGGCCCGACGCTGATCTCGCTGCCGCGAGACTCGGACGTCGAGATACCGTCGTTCAAGGGCTCCGATTCCGGCAAGCTCTTCCCGAACACCGGCCGCCGGGTCAAGCTGAACGCCGCGTACGCCGAGGACGGCCCGGAGCTGCTGGTCCGTACGGTCGAGCACAACACGGGTCTGCACATCGACCACTACGTCGAGATCGGCTTCGCCGGCTTCGCCGGCATCGTGGACGCGATCGGCGGTGTCGAGATGGACATCCCGAAGGCCTTCAAGGACAAGAAGTCGGGCGCCGACTTCCAGGCCGGCAAGCAGACGCTGGACGGCGAGCAGGCGCTGGCGTTCGTCCGGACCCGCTACGCCTTCGCCGGCAGCGACCTGGACCGTACGAAGAACCAGCAGAAGTTCCTCGCGGCCCTGGCCTCCCAGACGGCGACGCCGAGCACGATCCTGAACCCCTTCAAGCTCTACCCGACCATGGGCGCGGGCCTGGACACCCTGATCGTGGACAAGGACATGTCGCTCTGGTCGCTGGGCCAGATGTTCTTCGCGATGAAGGGCGTCACGGGCGGTGAGGGCACGTCGATGAACATGCCGATCTCGGGCACCAGGGGCGGCAACCTCGTCTGGGACAAGGCGAAGGTGAAGCAGCTCGTGGAGCAGCTCAAGAACGACGAGAAGGTCACGGTCACCGGTAACTGACGGTTCCCGACCGCCTGGGGAAGGGCCCGCCGCGCTGTGTCGCGCGGCGGGCCCTTCCGTGTCCGGCGGAAAATTTCTCGGCGGCGACGTCGAGCGATGTCGAGAACCCGTGCCCGGCTCCGTCCCCGGGGTGCAAGCGACCACAATGGGTCGCACCCATACCGAGGAGAGATCCACGATGGCGAAGTACCTGCTGCTCAAGCACTACCGCGGCGCCCCGGCTCCGGCCAACGACGTGCCGATGGACCAGTGGACGCCGGAGGAGATCTCGGCCCATGTGCGGTACATGGCCGACTTCGCGGCCCGGCTGGAGCAGACCGGCGAGTTCGTCGACGGCCAGGCACTCGCCCCCGAGGGGACGTTCGTCCGCTACGACGGTGAGGGGCGCCCGCCGGTCACCGACGGGCCGTTCGCCGAGACCAAGGACCTGATCGCCGGCTGGATGGTGATCGACGTCGACAGCTACGAGCGCGCCGTCGAGCTCGCCGGGGAGCTCTCGGCCGCCCCCGGGGCAGGCGGCAAGCCGATCCACGAGTGGCTCGAGCTGCGTCCGTTCCTCGGCCCGCACCCGACCATCACGGAGTGCCCCCATCGATGAACGAGGCCCTGATCCGGAGTCTCACGCCCAGCGTGCTCACCGTCCTCGTCCGCCGCGGAGCCGACTTCGCGGCGGCCGAGGACGCGGTGCAGGACGCGCTGGTCGAAGCCGTCCGTGTCTGGCCGGCCGACCCTCCGCGGGATGCGAAGGGCTGGCTGATCACCGTGGCCTGGCGCAAGTTCCTCGACGCCACCCGCTCGGACACCGCCCGTCGCCGGCGTGAGGAGCTCGTCGAGGAGGAACCGGCGCCGGGCTCCGCGCCCGCGGCGGACGACACGCTCCAGCTCTACTTCCTGTGCGCGCACCCGTCGCTGACGCCGTCGTCCGCGGTCGCGCTCACGCTGCGCGCCGTGGGCGGGCTGACCACCCGCCAGATCGCCCAGGCGTACCTGGTGCCGGAAGCGACCATGGCGCAGCGGATCAGCCGGGCCAAGCGCACCGTCTCCGGCGTGCGCTTCGACCAGCCCGGCGACGTCGCCACGGTGCTGCGCGTTCTCTATCTGGTCTTCAACGAGGGCTACTCCGGCGATGTCGACCTCGCCGCCGAGGCCATCCGGCTCACCCGGCAGCTCGCCGCCGCGATCGACCACCCCGAAGTGGCGGGCCTGCTGGCCCTGATGCTGCTGCACCACGCCCGGCGCGCCGCCCGGACCGCGCCCGACGGCAGTCTGGTGCCGCTCGCCGAGCAGGACCGCGGCCGGTGGGACACGTCGGCGATCGCCGAGGGCGTCGTGATCCTCCAGGCGGCCCTCGCCCGCGACCGGTTGGGTGAGTTCCAGGCCCAGGCCGCCGTCGCGGCACTCCACGCGGACGCGCCCACGGCCGAGGAGACCGACTGGGTGCAGATCGTCGAGTGGTACGACGAGCTCACGCGTCTGACGGACAGTCCGGTCGTCCGCCTCAACCGCGCGGTGGCGGTGGGCGAGGCCGACGGCCCGCGCGCGGGCCTCGCGGCGCTCGCGGCACTGGACGACGCCCTGCCCCGCCACACCGCGGTGTCCGCGTACCTCCACGAACGGGACGGCGATCTGCCGACGGCGGCCCGCCTCTATGCCGAGGCGGCCCACAAGGCCCCCAACCTCGCGGAACGGGACCACCTGATCCGTCAGGCGGCCCGGCTGAACGCCCGCGGGGGCGGCTGACGGGGCGCGTGCGGCCCACTCGGCGGCCGGGTTCCGTCTCAGGCGTCGCTCGGCCCCTCGACGACGAGAGGCACCCCGCGCGAGCGGGATGCCTCCGAAGTGCGGTGACGGGGAGCGGCCGGACTACGGCAGGTTCCGCGCCATCACGATCCGCTGCACCTGGTTGGTGCCCTCGTAGATCTGCGTGATCTTCGCGTCGCGCATCATGCGCTCCAGCGGGTAGTCGCGGGTGTAGCCGTAGCCGCCGAGCAGCTGGACCGCGTCCGTGGTGACCTCCATCGCGACGTCGGAGGCGAAGCACTTCGCCGCCGCGCCGAAGAAGGTCAGGTCCTCCTTCGCGCCTCCGGCGGACACCCGCTCCGACTTGGCCGCCGCCGAGTACGTGAGCTGTCGCGCCGCCTCCAGCTTCATCGCCATGTCGGCGAGCATGAACTGAATGCCCTGGAAGTCCGCGATCGGCTTGCCGAACTGCTTGCGCTCCTGGACGTAGCCCTTGGCGTAGTCGAGGGCGCCCTGGGCGACGCCGAGCGCCTGGGCCGCGATCGTGATGCGGGTGTGGTCCAGGGTCTTCATCGCGGTCGCGAAGCCCGTGCCCTCCTCGCCGATCATGCGGTCGGCGGGGATGCGGACGTTGTCGAGGTAGACCTCGCGGGTCGGGGAGCCCTTGATGCCGAGCTTCTTCTCCGGGGCGCCGAAGGAGACTCCCTCGTCGCCCTTCTCGACGACGAACGCCGAGATGCCCTTGGAGCGCTTCGTCGGGTCCGTGACAGCCATCACCGTGTAGTACTCGGACTCACCGGCGTTGGTGATCCAGCGCTTCACGCCGTTGAGGACCCAGAAGTCGCCGTCGCGTACGGCCTTGGTCTTCATGCCGGCGGCGTCGGAGCCCGCGTCCGGCTCGGAGAGGGCGTACGAGAACATCGCGTCGCCCTTGGCGAGCGGGCCCAGGTACTTCTTCTTCAGGTCCTCGGAGCCGGACAGGATCACCGGAAGGGATCCGAGCTTGTTCACGGCGGGGATCAGGGAGGAGGAGACGCAGACACGGGCTACCTCCTCGATGACGATCACGGTGGCCAGCGCGTCCGCGCCGGCGCCGCCGTACTCCTCGGGGACGTGGACGGCGTGCAGGTCGTTGGAGACAAGAGCGTCGAGGGCCTCGCGCGGGAAGCGCGCCTCCTCGTCGACCTCGGCCGCGAAGGGAGCGATCTTCGCCTCGGCCAGCGAACGGATCGCGTCACGGAGCATGTCGTGCTCTTCGGACGGGCGGTACAGGTCAAAAGCCGAGTTACCGGTCGATCCGGCCACTTCTCTCACTCCCCAAGCGTGCTAACTACCGTTAAGTAACCCAATTTTAGAGGTCCCCCCGCCCATCGGCATACGTGAGCTTGGCGACAGCGGAAAAGTGCCCCGGCGGCGGCGCGGCTATGCTCGGGTCGCATTCTTGCCGCGCAATTCTCTGGAGCACCGCATGGCCCTCAAGATCACCGTGATCGGCACCGGCTACCTCGGCGCCACGCACGCCGCGGCCATGGCCGAACTGGGCTTCGAGGTGCTGGGACTCGACGTGGTCCCGGAGAAGATCGAGATGCTCTCCGCCGGCCGGGTCCCGATGTACGAACCGGGGCTGGAGGAGCTGCTGGCGAAGCATGTCGCCGGGATCGAGGGCTCCAGCGGACGGCTGCGTTTCACGACCTCCTGGGAGGAGGTCGGCGAGTTCGGCGACATCCACTTCGTCTGTGTGAACACCCCGCAGAAGCACGGCGAGTACGCCTGCGACATGTCCTTCGTGGACCGCGCCTTCACCTCGCTCGCCCCGCAGCTGAAGCGCCCGGCACTGGTGGTCGGCAAGTCGACCGTGCCGGTGGGCAGCGCGGCCCGGCTGTCGGCGCTGCTCGCGGAGCTGTCGCCGGTCGGCGCGGACGCCGAGCTGGCATGGAACCCGGAGTTCCTGCGCGAGGGCTTCGCGGTCCAGGACACGCTGCACCCCGACCGGATCGTGGTGGGCGTGGAGAGCGAGCGCTCGGAGAAGCTGCTGCGCGAGGTCTACCGCACGCCGGTCTCGGAGGGATCGCCGTTCGTGGTGACGGACTTCCCGACGGCCGAGCTGGTGAAGACCTCGGCGAACTCCTTCCTCGCGACGAAGATCTCCTTCATCAACGCCATGGCCGAGGTGTGCGAGGCCGCCGACGGCGATGTGGTGAAGCTCGCCGAGGCCATCGGCTACGACGAGCGCATCGGCTCCAAGTTCCTGCGGGCGGGCATCGGCTTCGGCGGTGGCTGTCTGCCGAAGGACATCCGCGCCTTCATGGCGCGCGCCGGTGAGCTGGGCGCCGACCAGGCGCTGACCTTCCTGCGGGAGGTCGACTCGATCAACATGCGGCGCCGCGGGCACATGGTGGAGCTGGCCAGGGACGCGGTCGGCGGCGACTCCTTCCTCGGCAAGCGGGTCGCGGTGCTGGGCGCGACGTTCAAGCCCGACTCCGACGACGTCCGGGACTCGCCCGCGCTGAACGTGGCGGGCCAGATCCACCTCCAGGGCGGCCAGGTCACGGTCTACGACCCCAAGGGCATGGAGAACGCGCGGCGTCTGTTCCCGACGCTCGGCTACGCAGAATCGGCGCTGGACGCGGTCCGCGGCGCGGATGTGGTGCTGCACCTGACGGAGTGGCGCGAGTTCCGCGAGCTGGACCCGGCGGAGCTGGGCGAGGTCACCTCGAGCCGTCTCATCCTGGACGGCCGCAACGCGCTGGACAGCGTGAAGTGGCGCGAGGCCGGCTGGACGTACCGGGCGATGGGCCGCCCCAAGGCCTGAGCCGGGGCGCCGAGCGGGGAGCTCGGGGCGCCGGGGGTTCGGGTGCCCGTGGCGCTGGGCGGGGGTCGGGCGCCCGGGGGTTCGGGTGCCCGTGGCGCCGGGCGAGGGTTCGGGCGCCCGAGGGTTCGGGTGCCCGTGGCGCTGGGCGGGGTTTCGGGTGCCCGGGGCGCGGACGAGCCGGGGCCCGGGGGCGGACTGCCCGGGGGACTCTCGCGGTTCAGCCGGCCGTCGTGCGGCGGGCTCGGTACGTACGCATCTTGGCGCGCGCCCCGCACACCGACATCGAGCACCAGCGCCGCCGGCCCGACGGGCTGCGGTCGTAGTACGCCCACTGGCAGTCCTCGGCCTCGCACGCCTTCAGCCGCGCCCACGTGCCGTCCGCCACGGCCGCCGCGATCGCTTCGGCGACCCGCGAGGTGAGGGTGCCGGGCGCCGCCGGCCGCAGGGCGGCCGTGCCGTCCTCGGCGACGGTGACCAGCAGAGGTGCCGCCGCGAGGAGCCCGTCGAGGGCCGTGGGCGGCGGGCCGCCCGCCGGCCGGTGGCCCGCGTGGGCGAGACAGGCCGCGCGCAGGGCCTCGCGCAGTTCCCGCGCGGCGGCGACCTCGCTCTCGGCGAGGCCGTGGGCCGCGCGGCCCTCCGGAGTGTCGAGGGCGTCCTTGCCGGTCTCGACGTCCAGCGTGTTCACCAGCGCTTCGACCAGCGCCAGCCCGCCGGGTGCGACTGCCCTCTCATTCATGGTTGCGACGTTACCTCCGATGCGGGACCATGCAGTAACGGTTACCGGTTGAGCCGATGTAGCGGTAACTGCGCCAACAGTCACCGTCGGCTCCGCATTCCGATCGAGGAGGAACCATGGCCATCGCCACCCTGGGCACGGTCGTACTGGACTGTCCCGACCCCGCCGCACTCGGCCGCTTCTACGCCGAGGTGCTGGGCGGGGAGATCGAGGACGACGGCGCGGGCTGGGTGAACCTGGTGGGCGCCACCGGCACCGCGCTCGCCTTTCAGGCCGCGCCCGGTCACGTACCGCCGAAGTGGCCCGCGCCGGACGACTCGCAGCAGTTCCATCTGGACCTGATGGTCGACGACATGGACGCCGCCGAGAAGCAGGTCCTGGCGCTCGGTGCGACGGTGCTGGAGGCGGACGACCGGTCCCGCGGCTTCCGCGTCTACGCCGATCCGGCCGGCCACCCGTTCTGCCTCTGCGCGAACTGATCCCGCGCCGCCTCCGCCGCAGCGGGACCTCTTACGCGTCCAGCGCGGTCAGTCGCGCGGTCGACGCCGGCCGCCTCGCCTGCGTCGCCCGCGCGACGAACTCCGCGTCCCGCAGCACCCGGTACATGTTCGACCAGGTGAGCGCCTCGATGTCGGCTTCCGGCCAGCCGCGTTCGAGCAGTTCGGCGATGAGGCGGGGGTAGCACGAGACGTCCTCGAGGCCGGGAGCGTGGGCGGCCCCCGTGTCGTAGGCGCCGGTGAGGGCCGTCGTCCGGGGGCCCGCCGCGTCGCGGATGTGGTCCAGCAGATCGGCCGTCTCACGGACCGAGGCGGCCGTGCAGACCGCCATGCACACACCTCCGTTGGCACGCAGCTGCCGCAGCACGTCGTCGGGGACCCGCGTCGGGTGCTGCGAGATGACCGCCGGGGCCCGGGTGACCGCGAGGGTCCGCTGCATGGTCTCGGGATTGCAGCCGGAGAGGTCCACCAGCATGCCGAGACGGTTCATCTCGCGTACGACTTCATGGCCGAAGGGCGTCAGACCGCCGCGCTGGGTCCAGCGGGTGCCCGCGAGGGCCGCGCTGCGGACGCCGAGGGCGTGATACGCGCGCAGGGTGGCCAGCGAGTCGGCGAGCGCGGGCCCCGAGACCGGGCCGAGCAGACCGGCGATACGGCCGCAGTTGCGGGCGTGGGCGAGCTCGTCGGCGCTCCGCGCCGGGCGCAGGGCCTCGGGGTGGGCCTCCACCACGGACCGGATGAGGTCGATGTGCTCCAGGGTCGCGGCCGGCGCGCGGTCCCCGGCGAGCCCGGGCGGCGTCAGGAGCGACCAGAACAACGCACCCACGCCCCCGTCGCGCAGCCGCGGGATGTCCGTCTCGAGAAGGCTCTCGCCTTCCTCCAGGTCGTAGTGCGCCATGTCCCTCAGGGCGTGGGCGAGTCCGTTGGAACCGTCGATGACGGGGTACCGCGCGAGCAGTTCGCGGGCGCGCTCCAGGGGTCCCGGGCCCTCCTCCGCGGGGGCGCCGGGCTCGCCGGACTCCGCGGGGGCAGAGCCGACCGCCGGCGCGGAGTCGCGGACATGGTCGACGTCGCCGACCGCGGCCGAGCCGGTCTGGGGGTCGTCCTGAAGATCTGCCATGTGCTGCTCCGTGCTCCGACGGCGGGCCGTACGGCCACCGTGGCACGGGAGCGGCGAGGGGTCGCGGCGGACGGAGCGTTCGGGGGTACGGGGCGGGGTGCCCGTACCCTCCGGGGGCGCTGTCGAAGGGCTCGCCCTCACGGCCCCTCGGAAGCACACAAGCCCACGGTCAGGGAGTGGGAATCTCCCAGGCCCGCGGTGCGTGGGGGGGAGCCTTATGCGTGCGACCGCAAGGCGGAGGAACGAGCCGCCGCGGTGGGAGGCACGCCCGCGCCCCAGATCGCAGGGCTGCGGGCACGGACACCTCCCGCACCCGAAGAGGTGCGCGTGGGGGTGCCCCCGGGCCGAAGGGCTGGGGGTGTCTCCCGTCCCTGAGGGGGAGCGGGTGCGGACACCCCCTCCCCGAAGAGGTGCGCGTGGGGGTGCCCCCGGGCCCAAGGGCTGGAGGTGTCTCCCGTCCCTGAGGGGGAGCGGGTGCGGACACCCCCTACCCGAAGAGGTGCGGGCTTCTCCCCCGCCCGCGGTACGACGGGTGGGGGCACCGCCCGAAGAGGTGCGAGGGCGGACACCTCCCGTGCCCGAAGGGCTACGGGGCCACAGGAGGTGCGGGCCAGTGCATGCGACGCGGCACGAGCCGAACGACCGGCTCTAGCCGTCGAGCTCGTCGATCGTCGCGTTCGACGGTCCGCGCCGGGCCTGCTCCTCCCGTGCCACCGCCTCCGCGTCCGCCAGGACACGCACGGCGTTCTGCCAGGTGAGCTTCGCGAGGTCGGCCTCGGACCAGTTGCGCCGGAGCAGCTCCGCGACGAGGTTCGGATAGCCGGCCACGTCATCGAGCCCGGCGGGCGTGAACGCCGTCCCGTCGAAGTCGCCGCCGATGCCGATGTGGTCGACGCCCGCCGTCTCCCGCATGTGGTCGAGATGGTCGGCGACCGTGGACGCGGTGGCGGCGGGCCGCGGGTTCGCCTCCTCGAAGGCCTGGTGCAGCTTCATCGCCTCGGGCGTGGTGTCGAGGTGGTGGAAGCCGTGCGCCCGCAGGTTATCGTCCGCGGCCCGGGTCCAGTCGCCGGCGGCCGGCAGGATGAACTTCGGTACGAACGTGGCCATGGCCACACCGCCGTTGTCCGCGAGGCGCTCCAGCACGTCGTCCGGGATGTTGCGGACGTGGTCGCAGACCGCCCGGGCCGACGAGTGCGAGAAGAGCACCGGGGCGACCGAGGTGTCGAGCGCGTCCCGCATGGTCGAGGCGGCGACGTGCGAGAGGTCGACCAGCATCCCGGCGCGGTTCATCTCGCGGACCACCTCGCGCCCGAAGGCGGAGAGGCCGCCGACGCCGGGCTCGTCCGTCGCCGAGTCCGCCCAGGCGGTGTTGTCGTTGTGGGTCAGCGTCATGTAGCGCACGCCGAGCGTGTGCAGCGCGCGCAGCGTCGCCAGGGAGTTGTTGATGGAGTGGCCGCCCTCGGCTCCCATCAGCGAGGCGATGCGGCCCTCGCCGCGGGCCTTCTCCATGTCGCCCGCGGTCAGCGCGGGAGCCAGGTCCGCGGGGTAGCGGCTGAGCAACTGCTGCACGCCGTCGATCTGTTCCAGCGTCGCGCTGACGGCGTCCTCGCCGGACATGTCGGAGCGGACGTACACGGACCAGAACTGGGCGCCGACCCCGCCGGCCCGCAGCCGCGGGATGTCGGTGTGCAGCCGGCCGGTCTGGTCACCGGCGATGTCGAGCTTGTCCAGGTCGTAGCGGACGTTTTCGCGCAACGCCCAGGGCAGGTCGTTGTGACCGTCGACGACGGGGTGGGCGGCGAGCAGCTCGCGCGCCCGGGCGAGGTGATCCGTGCGGGATGTCATGGACACTTACTTCCCGAAGCCGAAGGAGTCCGCACCTGCGACCTTGGCGCGCAGGCGCTTGCCCTTGTCGGTGGCCTGGTCGTTCAGCTCCTGCTGGAACTCCCGCATCCGGGAGAGCAGTTCGGCGTCCTGCACGGCGAGGATGCGCGCGGCCAGCAGACCGGCGTTGCGCGCGCCGCCCACGGAGACCGTGGCCACCGGCACACCCGCCGGCATCTGCACGATGGACAGCAGCGAGTCCATGCCGTCGAGGTACTTCAGCGGGACCGGGACACCGATGACCGGCAGCGGGCTGACGGAGGCGAGCATGCCGGGCAGATGGGCCGCACCGCCCGCGCCCGCGATGATCACCTTCAGGCCGCGGGAGTCGGCCTTCTCGCCGTACGCGATCATCTCGCGCGGCATGCGGTGCGCGGAGACGACGTCGACCTCGTAGCGGATCTCGAACTCGTCGAGGGCCTGCGCGGCCGCCTCCATCACGGGCCAGTCGGAGTCGGACCCCATGACGATGCCAACGGCAGGACCGGTCATGCTGCTCATTCGACGATCGTTCCCTTGAGATAGCCGGCCGCGTGACGGGCGCGCTCCAGCACGTCGTCCAGATCGTTGCCGTAGGTGTTGACGTGCCCCACCTTGCGGCCGGGCTTGACGTCCTTGCCATACATATGGATCTTCAGCTGCGGGTCCCGGGCCATGCAGTGCAGATACGCCTGGTACATGTCCGGGTAGTCGCCGCCGAGGACATTGCACATCACGGTCCAGGGCGCGCGCGGGCGGGGGTCGCCGAGCGGCAGGTCGAGCACGGCCCGCACATGGTTGGCGAACTGGGAGGTGACCGCGCCGTCCTGGGTCCAGTGGCCGCTGTTGTGCGGGCGCATGGCCAGCTCGTTGACGAGGATGCGGCCGTCGGCCGTCTCGAACAGCTCGACCGCCAGATGCCCGACGACGCCGAGCTCCCCCGCGATCCGCAGGGCGAGCTGCTGGGCCTGCCCGGCGAGCTCCTCGTCGAGGCCGGGGGCGGGCGCGATGACGGTGTCGCAGACGCCGTCGACCTGCTGCGACTCGACGACGGGGTACGCGACGGCCTGGCCGTGCGGGGAGCGCACGATGTTGGCGGCGAGCTCGCGGACGAAGTCGACCTTCTCCTCGGCGAGGACCGGCACACCCGCGCGGAACGGATCGGCGGCGTCCGCCTCCGTCCGCACGAACCAGACGCCCTTGCCGTCGTAGCCGCCGCGCACGGTCTTCAGGATGACGGGGAAACCCCCGACCTCCTCGGCGAACGCGGACACATCGGCGGCGTCGGTCACGATGCGGTGGCGCGGGCAGGGCGCGCCGAGCTCCATGAGTCTGGCGCGCATCACACCCTTGTCCTGCGCGTGCACGAGCGCGTCGGGGCCGGGCCGGACGGGGATGCCGTCGGCCTCCAGCGCACGCAGGTGCTCGATGGGGACGTGCTCATGATCAAAAGTGATCACATCGCACCCGCGGGCGAACTCACGCAGCGTGTCCAGGTCGCGATGGTCGCCGATGACGACATCGCTGACCACCTGGGCCGCGGAGTCCTGCGGGGTGTCACTGAGAAGCTTGAAACGGATGCCGAGGGGGATGCCTGCCTCGTGGGTCATACGGGCGAGCTGACCGCCGCCGACCATGCCGACTACCGGGAACGTCACTCTCCTAGGGTATCCGCCGCTCCGCGGGGCCCCTGCGCCCGTGTCACAGCCTCGCCACACGATTGTCGATGTGCCCGGGCAACCGCGGAGGCGGCTGGTTAGCATGACGGGGATGACGCTGTCGATCTGATGGGCTGGACTCTCACTATGAGTGAACGAGGCGGAGCGCTACGCGGGCGGCTCGATCAGCTCATGCGGGAGATCGCGAAGTTCGGCGCGGTGGGCGGCGCCGGGCTGCTGGTCAATCTCGCCGTCTTCAACCTGGTGCGGCACACCACCGAGCTCCCCGTGGTCCGGGCGTCGGTCCTCGCCACCGTGATCGCCATCGCGTTCAACTACGTGGGCTTCCGGTACTTCACCTACCGGGACCGCGACAAGTCGGGCCGGACCAAGGAGCTCACGCTCTTCCTGCTGTTCAGCCTGGTCGGCCTGGTCATCGAGAACGGCATTCTGTACACGGCGACGTACGGCTTCGGCTGGGACAGCCCGCTGCAGAGCAACATCTTCAAGTTCCTCGGCATCGGCATCGCGACGCTGTTCCGCTTCTGGTCCTACCGCACCTGGGTCTTCCGGGCGCTGCCCGCGCGCGAGGCGGTGCAGACCGCGGAATCGTTCCTGGGGCAGCACACGGCGCAGCCGGACCGGGTCGGCCGCTGAGCCCGTGTCCGGCCGGGAGCCGGGTCGGCTGAGCGGGCCGGTGCCGGCTATCTGACCGTCGGCGGGTCGTCCTTGGGCTTGCGGGCCACGCGGCTGAGGAAGAGCGCGAAGACCGGCGGATGCTGCTGCAACAGCTCCAGCCGCCCGCCGTCCGCCTCCGCGAGGTCCCGCGCCACGGCCAGTCCGATGCCGGTGGAGTTGCGGCCGCTGATGGTCCGCTCGAAGATCCGCGCGCCGAGGTCGGCCGGCACGCCGGGCCCCTCGTCGGTGACCTCGATGACCGCCTGGTTGCCGGTGACACGGGTGCGCAGGGCCACGGTCCCGCCACCGTGCATCAGGGAGTTCTCGATGAGCGCGGCCAGGACCTGGGCGACGGCGCCCGGGGTTCCGACCGCCCGCATGCCCGTCTTCCCCGAGCACACCACCGCGCGCCCCGCGCTCCGGTAGGCCGGCCGCCACTCCTCGATCTGCTGCTTCACGATTTCGTCGAGGTCGAAGACGATCGCGGAGCCGATACGGGGATCGCGGGAGTTCGTGAGCAGCCGCTGCACCACGTCGGTGAGCCGCTCCACCTGGGCGAGCGCGACGCTCGCCTCCTCCTTCGCGGTCGCCGGGTCGTCGGTCTCCGAGATCTCCTCCAGCCGCATGGACAGGGCTGTCAGCGGCGTACGGAGCTGGTGCGAGGCGTCCGCGGCGAGCCGGCGCTCCGCGGTGAGCATCCGCGCGATGCGCTCGGCGCTGGCGTCCAGGACGTCGGCGACGCGGTCGAGCTCGGGGACGCCGTACCGCTTGTGGCGGGGGCGCGGGTCGCCGGAGCCGAGGCGCTCGGCGGTCTCGGCGAGGTCGGTGAGGGGGGAGGCGAGACGGTTCGCCTGCCGTACGGCGAGAAGGATGGCGGCGATGACGGCGAGCAGCGCGACGGCCCCGATGATCATGAGGGTGCGTCCGACCTCGCGGGTCACGGAGGAACGGGGCTCCTCGACGGTGACGGTCTCACCGCGCTCCCCCTGGGCGACCCCGCGGATGACGCTGCCCTCGGGCCGCTCCCCGATCTCGATGGACGGCCGCCCGGGGATCTCGATCAGGGCGTAACGCTGGGCGCCGCTCTGGTCGGCCAGGATGCCGGGATTGACGGGCTCACCACCGATGAGCCGGCTGTCGACGATGCTGACGAGCCGTACGGCCTCGGAGTCGACACTCTCCTGGGCGCTGTTGCTGATGGTGCGGGTCTCGACGAGGACGAGGGACACGCCGAAGACGGCGATGACGACGAGAACCACGGCGAGCGTGGAATTGATGAGCCGTCGACGCAAGATGCCCTCCGGGCGGGGTGGATGGTGCCGACACCGAGCCTATGGCGTGCGGGGGGTGTTCTCGGCGGGGCACGTCTTGTCGACGGTAGTGGGGGCGTTCCCCACGGGGCGCCGGCACTCTCGCCGAGGTTGGTGCGCCGGGGCCGGGTGCGGCTGTTTCCCGCTGGGGCCGGTGCTCCCGGCCGAGGCGCCGCCGTTTCCCGCTGAGGGCCGGTGCTCCGGCGCCGTGCGCGGCCGCTTCCCGCTGGGACCGGTGCTCCGGGCCAGGGCACGCCTTCCCTGCCGAGCGCGAGGGTCTTCGCGGGCAGCGGTCGTTCCGCTTCGAGCACCGGGCCCCCGGCACTCCGCCGGGTGCTGGTGCTCTCGCCGGGGGCTGATGCTCCACCGTCGGATGGCCGCCCCCGCCCAGCGGTGCCGTTCGCCATCGAGGCCAGCCGTCTCCGGCCGCACGGGGGGGGGCTCCTCACTCCGCTGTCGCGGGCGCCACCCACCGAGCCCAAGGACTGAACGCGCCGAGCGCGGCCGCTCGCCCCGCCTCTCAGCGCCGACCGCAGGTCTCCCCCGGCAGGCGCCTGGTGCTCCGCCGGCACGGGTGGCCCGGCCGGCCCCTTGGGCTCCGCGCCGGCCGCCCCGTCAGCTCTTCTCGAAGCGGAAACCCACACCCCGCACCGTGGCGATGTACCTCGGGTTCGCCGCGTCGTCGCCGAGTTTCTTGCGGAGCCAGGAGATGTGCATGTCCAGCGTCTTCGTGGACGACCACCAGGTCGTGTCCCAGACCTCCCGCATCAGCTGGTCGCGGGTGACCACCCGGCCCGCGTCGCGGACCAGGACGCGCAGGAGGTCGAACTCCTTCGCCGTCAGCTGGAGTTCCTCGTCGCCCATCCACGCACGGTGCGACTCGACGTCGATCCGCACCCCGTGCGTCGCCGGCGCCGGGGCCGGCTCCGTCGCGCCGCGGCGCAGCAGCGCCCGGACCCGGGCGAGCAGCTCCGCGAGGCGGAACGGCTTCGTCACGTAGTCGTCCGCGCCGGCGTCCAGGCCCACCACCGTGTCCACCTCGTCCGCGCGCGCCGTCAGCACCAGGATCGGCACCGTGTGGCCCTCCGAGCGGAGCCTTCTGGCGACCTCCAAGCCGTCCATACCGGGCAGACCGAGGTCGAGTACGACGAGGTCGACACCGCCCGCCAGACCGGCGTCCAGCGCTGCCGGACCGTCCTCGCGCACCTCGACCTCGTACCCCTCCCGGCGCAGGGCGCGGGCCAGCGGTTCCGAGATGGATGCGTCGTCCTCGGCGAGCAGTACACGCGTCATGTGGTGATGGTAGTCCGCGTGGCGTGCACATCGGTGCGTCTTCCAACCACCCTGCGGGACTGGGATGCAATCATGGTTGCGACCTTCGATTCAGGGCGGACGGTTCCAGTAAAACCTGTGATCCATCTCTCAAGTCCTTCCATATGCCACTGTGTCGTGTCGTATGGTGGCGAGACGCCTGTTGTACTGCACGGGGACCCTTTGGCCTGTCGGCCAAGGGTCTCTTTTCTGCGCTGAGCCCTTCGGCCCCGAGCGCAGTGAATGACCTGTGGGCCGGGCCCCGGACGCGACGTTGCGCCAGGGGCGTGGATCCCGGTGCGGACCGTCCTCGCCTCCGTCACGACACGGAGCGAACCCCTCGGGCGTGGGGGTGGAGCGGCTTGCTGCCGGTGCCGGCCGCCCCCCACCGGGCGCGTAACCGCTCACGAGGCAGTCGCGTCCCGAGCAAGCAAGGATCGACCATGGCGTCCAGCCTGACGAAGGACTCGGCCAGCATTCCTGGCGACGAGAAGACCTTCTTCGGCCACCCCCGCGGACTGGCCACTCTCTTCATGACCGAGATGTGGGAGCGTTTCTCCTACTACGGCATGAGGGCTCTGCTTCCGCTGTACCTGGTGGCTCCCGGCGGTCTGCACATGAGTGCGGCCACCGCGACCGCGATCTACTCGGTCTATCTCTCGCTCGTGTACCTGCTCGCCCTCCCGGGTGGCTGGTTCGCCGACCGTGTCCTCGGCCCCCGCAAGACCGTCGCCGTCGCCGGCGCGATCATCATGCTGGGTCACCTCACGCTGGCGCTGCCGACGTCGGGCACCTTCTTCGCCGGCCTCGGTCTGGTCGCGATCGGTTCCGGCCTGCTGAAGGCCAACATCTCCACGATGGTCGGCCACCTCTACAACGGCCCGGAGGACCCGCGCCGTGACGGTGGCTTCACGATCTTCTACGTCGGGATCAACCTGGGCGCCTTCGCGGCCCCGCTGATCATCGGCACCGTCGGTGAGAGCGTCAACTGGCACCTCGGCTTCGCGCTCGCCGCGCTCGGCATGGGTCTGGGTCTGGCCCAGTTCATGCTCGGCAGCCGCCACCTCAGCTCGCGCTCCGACATCGTCCCGACGCCGATGACCGCCGAGGAGAAGACGTCCACGCTGCGCAAGGGCCTGCTCTGGCTGGCCGTCGCCGTGGTCTTCTACGGCATCGTGGGCTTCTCCGGCGTCTACACCCTGAACTGGCTGCTGGTCCCGCTCACCGTCGCCGGTCTGGTCATCCCGGTGTGGGTCATCGCCCGCATCAAGCGCGACAAGTCGCTCGACCGCGTCGAGCAGTCGAAGATGACCGCGTACATCTGGTTCTTCGTCGCCGCCGCCATCTTCTGGATGATCTACGACCAGGGTGGTTCGACCCTGTCGCTGTTCGCCGACGAATCCGCGAAGAACACCGTGTTCGGCTGGGGATTCCCGGTCTCGTGGTACCAGTCGGTCAACCCGGTCATGATCATGGCGCTCGCGCCGGTCTTCGCCTGGCTGTGGATCGCGCTGAACCGCCGGGGCAAGGAGCCGAGCACGATCGTGAAGTTCGCGTCCGGCCTCATCCTCGTCGGCGCCTCGTTCTTCCTCTTCCTCGCCCCGCTGTCGATCGCCGAGGGCGGTCACAAGGCGGCCGCGATGTGGCTGGTCGCCATCTACTTCGTGCAGACCGTCGGTGAGCTCCTGGTCTCGCCGGTCGGCCTCTCCGTCACCACGAAGATGGCGCCCGTGAAGTACGCCTCCCAGATGATGGGTGTCTGGTTCCTGGCCGTCACCGCCGGTGACGCCACGACCGGTCTGCTCTCCATCGCCGGGGTGAACCTCGACAGGATGGGCATCGTCGGTCTGGAGGCCACGCTCGCCGTGGTCGCCGGTGTCGCGGTGTGGATGTACCGCAAGAAGGTCAAGGAGCTCATGGGCGACGTCCGCTGACCCCTGCCCCTGGCCGGGAAGGGGGGCCGGCCCCCAGCCCGGCGGGGGGGCGGGCCCCGAGTAAGACCCCCCACCGGCGGGGCCCCCCCCCCCCCCCCCCCC
>NZ_JBHXSL010000047.1:0-58379 GCF_042714725.1 Streptomyces sp. NPDC058685 | reverse complement strand
GCCCCGGTCCTGAGGACCGGGGCCTTCTTTCCGAGCGGACGACCAGGTTCGAACTGGCGACCTCAACCTTGGCAAGGTTGCGCTCTACCAACTGAGCTACGTCCGCATGCGCCGTGGCGCGGAGACCACTATACCCAACCTCGCTCGCGTGCGAGACGGACTGCCGTATGCCGGTTCTCGGCACCCAGCTTCGAGGCGGCGGACGACAGATAGTTCCGCACGGTCCCCTGTGACAGCGAGGCCCGTTCGGCGATCTCCGCGACCGGTGCGCCGTCGGCCGCCAGCGTCAGCACTTCCGCCTCCCGGGCGGTCAGCGGAGAGTCCCCGGCGGAGATCGCGTCGGCCGCCAACTCCGGGTCCACGTAACGGTTTCCGGCGTGCACGCTGCGGATGATCTCCGCGAGCCGCTGGGCACTCAGCGTCTTCGGGACAAAGCCCCGCACACCCGCTGTCAGTGCCCTTTTCAGATGTCCCGGCAGTCCGTGGCTGGTGACGATCATCGTTCGGCACGTGGGCAGTTCGGCCCGCAGCGATGTGGCCACACTCACACCGTCGGCGCCCGGCATCTGGAGATCGAGGACCGCGACGTCGGGCCGGTGCGCCAGCGCCATGGCGAGCGCCTCCGAACCCGAGGCCGCCTCCGCGACGACCACGAGGTCCTCCTCCAGCGCGAGAAGCGCGGCGAGCGCCCCGCGGATCAGATGCTCGTCGTCGGCGAGCAGTACACGTACGGTCACACCGCCTCCCTCATGTCGGCTCGTGTCAGCGGTACGCGGGCCGTCAGCCGGAACCGTCCGCCGTCCACCGGGCCCGCCTCCAGGGCGCCGTCCACCGCGGACAGCCGCTCCCGCAGACCGGTCAGACCCGAGCCGGGCGCGGCCACCGCGGCACCCGCTCCGTCGTTCTCGACGACGAGGACGACGCCGTCGTCCGCCGTGTCCACCGCGATCGTGCAGCGCCGCGCGTCCCCGTGCCGCAGCACGTTGGTGGTGGCCTCCCGGACCACCCAGCCGAGCGCGGACTGCACATCGCCGGGCAGGACCGTGTCCCCCGCGGTCACGGTGCAGGCGATGCCTGCGGCCGCCAACACGCCCCGCGCCCCCTCCAGTTCGACGCGCAGATCCGCCTCGCGATAGCCGCGCACCACGTCCCGCACCTCCCGCTGCGACTCCTGCGCGATGCGCTGGACCTCGGTCATCTGGTCGACCGCCTCGGGCCGCTCGCGCCGGGCCAGCTGGACCGCCAGTTCGCTCTTCAGGGCGATGACGGCGAGATTGCGTCCCAGGACGTCGTGCAGATCGCGGCCGAAGCGCAGCCGCTCCTCGGCGACCGCGAGCCGTGCCTGAACGTCCCGAGCCTCCCGCAGCTCCCACATCACCGCCAGCACCCACATCGACGCACGCGCGGTGAAGGCCATCCACCCGGTGCTGAAGGCGAGGGCGGGCAGGACGATGAGCATCTCCTGAACCGAGCTGCCGGTCGCCGTGAGCAGTCCGGCCACGGCGAGGAGCACGCCGAGCTGGACCAGGACCGAGACCCGGTTGGGCACGAGCAGCGTGTGGACGGTCAGAAAGGGGACGACCGCCGCCGCCAGCATGGTGGGCAGCAGCCCTTCGAGATCGACGGTGGCCGCCAGCACGGCCACCCCGCCGGCCGTGGCGGCCGTCGCGGCGGCGGCCTGGCCCAGCAGCCGCGGGGGCAGCTGCCCTCTGCCCAGGTACACGTCCATCGCGTGCCGGAGGAGACGGCCGCACAGCACGCCCGTCACGACGCAGCAGAGCAGCGTGGCCAGCAGGACCGGCGTCTGTCCGCCATTGCGCACCGGCCTGGTCATCAGCAGCAGCGCCAGCCCGACGGGCCCGAACCAGATGATCAGATGCACGGTGCCGCGGGTGTAGAGGTCCACCTTGGCCAGACCGCTGCGTTTGCTCCATGCCTTCACCGGCACACGTACTCCCGAGGTCAGCGACGGGGTTCCCAGCGGAACCACCGTTGCACAGCGAACACCGAGACCACGACCCAGGCCAGGGCGGTCATCGCGGCGCCCAGCAGTTCCCCGGAGCCGGTGTCGCCGAGCCAGCCCGCCCGTACGAGCGTCATCGCTCCGGTGAGTGGCAGCAGTTCACAGACCGAGGCGATCCTGTCCGGCAGGACGTCCAGCGGAAACAGCAGGCCGGAGCCCGGCAGGGAGATCAGGAACATTGGCATCGTGGTGATCTGCGAGCTCTCCACGGTGCGGGTGAACGCGGAGGTGGCGGCGGCGAGGGCGGCCATCAGCAGTGTCCCCAGCAGGATGCCGACGACGAGCAGGTCGGGCCGCCGGGGTGCCCCGAGATCCAGCAGGGCCATGCCGGCGATCACGATCAGCAGACACTGCGCGAGCGCGAGCCCGACGGCGGGCAGCGCGGTCCCGGTGAGGATCTCGTGGTCCGGCACCTCTCCGGTGCGCAGCCGCTTGAGCACCAGTTCCTCGCGCCGGGCCACATAGGCCGAGACCAGGTTGAGATGGACGACGAGGATCAGCACCATCCCGATCCCGCCGGTCATCGTCGCTTCGCCGATGCTCATCCCGGTCGGGCCGAGGTCCATGCCGTCCAGCGTCGACGCCATCAGCATGATCATCGCCGGGGGCATGAGCAGGGCCACGAAGAGGGTGGTCCGGTTGCGTACGAGGAGGGTCAGCTCCGCGCGCCCGAGCGCGTTGAGCCTGCGTGTGGTGGCGTTCATGTCACACCCCTGCCGTTTCGGTCTGCGCGATGTCGAGGAAGGCGTCCTCGAGGGAGGCGGAGCGGGCGTCGAGCGCTTCGAGGCGTACGTCCGACTCCCGTGCCCAGCGCAGCAGTTCGCCGAGGTCGTCCTGGAGTTCGTGCGTACGGATCTCGACGCGGCGGCCCATGGCCCCGGCCTGGAGGGACAGCGGCAGCCGTCCGGCCGGGAAGCCCTCGGGGAGGAGGAAACGGATCCTGGCGGGCCGGGACGCGGTCACCTCGGCGGGGGTGCCGCCGGTCACGATCCGTCCCTGGTGCATGATCGCCAGCCGGTCGGCCAGCGACTCGGCCTCCTCCAGATAGTGCGTGGTCAGCAGCACGGTGGTGCCGCCCTCCCGCAGGGCGCGCACCAACTCCCAGGTGTCGCGCCGCCCCTCGGCGTCCAGGCCGGTCGTCGGCTCGTCGAGGAAGAGCACCTCGGGCCGTCCGAGCAGCGCCAGCGCCAGATCCAGCCGCCGCCGCTCACCGCCGGAGAGCTGCTTGACGCGGACGCCGGACCGCCTCCCGAGCCCGACGAGCTCCAGGGCTTCCGGGACGGGCCGTGCTCCGGTGGTGCAACCGGCCCACATGCGGGCGGTCTCGGCGACCGTGAGATCGGAAGGGAAGCCGCCTTCCTGGAGCATGACCCCGATCCGGGGCCGCACGGCGGAGCGGTCGCGGTACGGGTCGTGGCCGAGGACCCGCACGGACCCGCCGGTCGGCCGGGCGAGTCCTTCGAGCAGTTCGACGGTGGAGGTCTTGCCGGCGCCGTTCGTCCCGAGCAGCGCGAAGATCTCGCCGCGCGGGACGGAGAAGGAGATCCCGCTCACGGCCTCGAAGCCCCCGGTGTAGGAGCGCCGGACCTGCTCGGCCCGGATCACGTGGTCGTCTGTGGTCATGTCTCAAGGCTTCCGCCCGTACGGGCCGCCGAGCAGTGCGCCCTGTCATCGGCCCCGATGACAAATGTCATGGGCGCGGCAGCCGGTCCGGTCCGGGTCGGCAGGGGTACGGGAATCCGGGCCGGCAGGGGTGCGGGAAAACGACGAAGGCCCTGGTCGATGACCAGGGCCTTCGTTCCGGAGCGGACGACCAGGTTCGAACTGGCGACCTCAACCTTGGCAAGGTTGCGCTCTACCAACTGAGCTACGTCCGCATTGCTCCCGCTCAGCTCTCACTGGGCGGTGCCGCATCACCTTACCCGATCCCCGTGAGAGGACGGTAAAGCGATGAGAGCGGGTGACAGGAATTGCACACTGCGCCTTCCCCCTGGAAGGGGGATGTTCTACTACTGAACTACACCCGCACGCTGCGTGAGGTGGGGCCTTGCGGCCTCGCCCCTCGGCGTGCTCCAGACTCTAGCCGAACAGCAGGGGTGCTGTGCAACTCGGATCGGCGCGCGGCGCTCAACTGGCTTCGCGGAACGCCTCGTAGACCGCCTTCGGGATGCGTCCGCGCGCGGGCACGTCCATCTTGTTGGACTGCGCCCAGGCCCGTACGGCTGCCGGGGCCGGTTCGAGCGAGGTGTGCGTGTAGGCGGTGCGGGCCCTGCCGCGTCTGCCGGTGTCCCTCTGCTTCCGGCCGGCCGCGACGTACGGGGCGAGCGCCTTGCGCAGTTTCTTTGCATTGGCGGGATTGAGGTCGATCTCGTACGACTTCCCGTCCAGGGCGAACGTGACCGTTTCCGCCGCTTCTCCGCCGTCGATGTCGTCGAAGAGCGCGACCACTACTCGCTGAGCCACGGATATCGGTCCTTTCCCTGCGGTGTCACCCGTTCTGACATGCGGTGCCACCGGCTTTCCGGCTGCCGAGGGGCAAAGATGCTTTCCTCTGTATTCCTTTGTACAGCGGCCGACGACACATTGTGAAGCCCACTCAATTACATGCGCGTGTCCGGAGCAATGACGGGCGGGATATTTTTCCTGGATTTTCTCCCTGCGTTACCCAGGATGTTCTCGGGATATCTACGCGAGTAGATTTTCCGGCCGGGTACGCTGAGGGAACCGCCCTCGCAACACACCACCGGGAGTGCCCGTGGCACGCGTCGTAGTCGACGTCATGCTCAAGCCCGAGATCCTCGACCCCCAGGGACAGGCAGTTCAGCGCGCACTGCCCCGTCTCGGATTCGACGGCATCGCGGACGTACGTCAGGGAAAGCGTTTCGAGCTGGAGGTGGACGGGCCGGTCGATGACGCCGCCCTCGCCCGCATCCACGAGATGGCCGAAACGTTCCTCGCCAACACCGTCATCGAGGACTTCGTCGTAAAGGTGGAGTCGTGACAGCTCGCATCGGAGTCGTCACTTTCCCCGGAACGCTGGACGACCGGGACAGCCTGCGCGCCGTGCGTCTCGCCGGCGCCGAGCCCGTCTCCCTCTGGCACCGCGACAAGGACCTCAAGCAGGTCGACGCCGTGGTCCTCGCCGGAGGTTTCTCCTACGGGGACTATCTGCGCGCCGGAGCCATCTCCCGGTTCTCGCCGGTGATGGAGACGCTCATCGAGCAGGCCAGGGCGGGACTTCCGGTCCTCGGTATCTGCAACGGCTTCCAGATCCTCACCGAGTCGCATCTGCTGCCGGGCGCGATGCTGCGCAACAACCACCTCCACTTCATCTGCCGCGACCAGAAGCTCCGGGTGGAGAACGCGACGAC
The DNA here is from genome assembly GCF_042714725.1 of Streptomyces sp. NPDC058685. Lineage (NCBI taxonomy): Bacteria > Bacillati > Actinomycetota > Actinomycetes > Kitasatosporales > Streptomycetaceae > Streptomyces > Streptomyces sp. NPDC058685. Next base: position 52,985 of record NZ_JBHXSL010000047.1, on the reverse strand, counting down.
CGCGTGGACCGCCGATTACGAGGCGGGCCAGGAGATCTCCGTACCGCTGAAGAACATCGACGGCCGCTACGTCGCCGCCGAGCGTGTCCTCGACGAGCTCGAGGCCGAGGGCCGGGTGGCCTTCCGCTACCTCGACGGGAATCCGAACGGCTCGCTCCGTGACATCGCCGGCATCACCAACGCCGAGGGCAACGTCGTCGGCCTGATGCCGCACCCCGAGCACGCAGTCGAGCCGCTGGTCGGCACCGGCCGCACCGACGGCCTCGCCTTCTTCACCTCGATCATCAAGAAGCTGGTCACCGTATGACCCTCGACACCGTCAAGCACGCCACCGAGACGCCGGACGTCGACCAGCCCTGGGCCGAACTGGGCCTGAAGCAGGACGAGTACGCGCGGATCAACGAGATCCTCGGCCGCCGTCCCACCGGCGCCGAGCTCGCCATGTACTCCGTCATGTGGTCGGAGCACTGCTCGTACAAGTCCAGCAAGGTCCATCTCAAGCAGTTCGGTGAGAAGGTCCCCGAGAACGACGCCATGCTCGTCGGCATCGGCGAGAACGCCGGCGTCGTCGACGTCGGCCAGGGGTACGCGGTCACCTTCAAGGTCGAGTCGCACAACCACCCCAGCTACATCGAGCCCTACCAGGGCGCGGCCACCGGCGTCGGCGGCATCGTCCGCGACATCCTCGCGATGGGCGCGCGCCCCGTGGCCGTCGTCGACCCGCTGCGCTTCGGCGCCGCCGACCACCCCGACACCAAGCGGGTGCTGCCCGGTGTCGTCGCGGGCATCGGCGGCTACGGAAACTGTCTGGGCCTGCCGAACATCGGCGGCGAAGTCGTCTTCGACTCCTGCTACCAGGGCAACCCGCTGGTCAACGCCGGCTGCATCGGCGTGATGAAGCACGAGGACATCCACCTCGCGCAGGCCTCGGGCCCCGGCAACAAGGTCATCCTCTACGGCGCCCGCACCGGCGGCGACGGCATCGGCGGCGTCTCGGTCCTCGCGTCCGAGACCTTCGACGCGACCGGCCCGGCCAAGCGCCCCGCCGTCCAGGTCGGCGACCCCTTCCAGGAGAAGCTCCTCATCGAGTGCACCCTGGAGATCTTCCGCGAGCACCTCGTCGCCGGCATCCAGGACCTCGGCGGTGCCGGGCTGTCCTGCGCCACCAGCGAGCTGGCGAGCGCCGGCTCCGGCGGCATGCGGGTCGAGCTGGACACCGTGCCGCTGCGCGACTCCTCGCTCTCGCCCGAGGAGATCCTCATGAGCGAGTCGCAGGAGCGCATGTGCGCGGTGGTCGAGCCGGACAAGGTCGACCGCTTCCTGGAGATCTGCGAGAAGTGGGACGTCATCGCCACCGTCATCGGTGAGGTGACCGAGGGCGAGCGGCTGGAGATCTTCTGGCACGGCGAGCAGATCGTGGACGTGCCCCCGCGGTCCGTGGCGCACGACGGCCCGGTCTACCACCGGCCGTTCGCCCGCCCGGAGTGGCAGGACGCCCTCCAGGCCGACGACGCGGGCAAGCTGCCCCGTCCGTCGACCTCGCAGGAGCTGCGCGAGCAGGTCCTGAAGCTGGTCGCCTCGCCGAACCAGGCCTCGAAGGCATGGATCACCGACCAGTACGACCGCTTCGTGCAGGGCAACACCGTCCTGGCGCAGCCCGAGGACGCGGGCATGGTCCGGATCGACGAGGAGTCGAACCTGGGCGTGGCCATGGCGACCGACGGCAACGGCCGGTACGCCAAGCTCGACCCGTACACCGGTGCGCAGCTCGCGCTGGCGGAGGCGTACCGCAATGTCGCCGCCTCCGGTGCCAAGCCGCTCGCCATCTCCGACTGCCTGAACTTCGGTTCGCCCGAGGACCCGGCCGTCATGTGGCAGTTCGCCGAGGCCACCCGCGGTCTCGCGGACGGCTGCCTGCAGCTCGGCACCCCGGTCACCGGCGGCAATGTGTCGCTCTACAACCAGACCGGTGAGACGGCGATCCACCCGACGCCGGTCGTGGCGGTGCTCGGTGTGATCGACGACGTCACGCGCCGTACGCCCATCGCGTTCGCGGAGGAGGGGCAGCTGCTGTACCTCCTCGGGGACACGAAGGAGGAGTTCGGCGGGTCGGCCTGGTCCCAGGTCGTCCACGACCACCTCGGCGGCATGCCGCCGGCCGTGGACCTGGACCGCGAGAAGCTGCTCGGCGAGATCCTGATCTCGGCCTCCCGCGACGGCATGATCGACGCGGCGCACGACCTCTCGGACGGCGGTCTGATCCAGGCGGTCGTCGAGTCCTGCCTGCGCGGCCGGACGGGCGCGCGGCTGGTCGTCCCGGACGGTCTGGACGCCTTCACCTTCCTGTTCAGCGAGTCGGCGGGGCGCGCGGTTGTCTCCGTGCCGCGCAGCGAGGAGCTCCGCTTCACCGACATGTGCGGTGCGCGGGGCCTGCCGGTGACCCGTATCGGTGTCGTGGACGGTGACGAGATCGAGGTCCAGGGCGAGTTCGGTATCGCGCTGAGCGAGCTGCGCACGGCGCACGAGGAGACGATCCCGGGTCTGCTGGTCTGACCGCGGCATCCGCCGAGCCCCTGCCCCCTTCCCGGGGGCGGGGGCTCCGTCGTGTCCGGACACCGCACCGCTGCACCGTTGCGCGTGATTACGTAATTACGTATGTTGGCATCATGGAACTGGAAGAACGGGTCGCCGCGCTGGAACGCCGGCTCGCCGCCTTGGAGCAGGCGGACCGCGCGGCTCCCCGGCTGGGCGAGGGCGACTTCTGGGCGCTGGAGGGCCTCAAGGAGCAGCTCGCCGAGGCCGGTGCGCAGACCGGCGGCGTGCTGTTCACCGGGGCCGTACGGCTGCCGACGCAGGAGCAGTACGAATGGCAGTACGGCCTGCTGAGCGAGCAGCTGCTCGACGGCGACTGGTCGGACGCCGCTGACTCCTTCGCCGCTCTCGGCCATGCCGTACGGCTGCGGCTGCTGCGCGAGATCCTCGGCGGCCGGCGCACCGCGGCCGAGCTCACCGAGCTCGAAGGACTCGGCACGACCGGCCAGATCTACCACCATCTGCGCCAGCTGACCGCCGCGGGCTGGCTGCACACCGCGAGCCGTGGCCGCTACGAGGTACCGGGAGCACGGGTGGTGCCCCTGCTGGTCGCGCTTGCCGCGGCCCGCCCCTAGCGCCCCGTCCGATTCCCGGAACCGCCCCGACCGCTCCGAGAGCCCTGAGAGGTGACGACGATGTCCGTCCGGAAGCTGTTGACCGTGGCCCAGCGCGTCTGCTGGGTCGTCTTCTTCGCGCTGGTTGTCACGAGCCTCGTCACCGAGCTGCCCTTCTCCCCGCACTGGGTCTGGCTGCCCGCCGTCCTCGCTCTCGCCATCGTCGTGGAGCTGAGCCGCCGCGCGCGCCGCGCCCACGCCCACCGGCCGCCCGCCGTCGAGGTGGGGCCCCCGGTCGCGGGCCGGTGGACGGCGCTCAACAGCCCCGCGGACAAGGTGCCGAGCCACGGGGTCCACGCCTACGGGCAGACGTACGCCATCGACATCGTCGCCGAGCCCGAGAAGGGCGCGCGCCCCGCGTTCGCGTGGCTCTGGCCCCTCGCCCGCCGCAACAGCGCCTTCCCGGCCTTCGGCGCACCGCTGTTCGCGGTCGCGGACGCCACCGTCGTGCACGCCTCGGACGGACGGCGCGACCATCTGAGCCGCAACTCTCTCGCCATGCTGGTCTACATGCTGCTGGTGGAGGCGAGCGTGCGGGACATCGGCGGTGCCTCCTGGGTCGTGGGCAACCACATCGTCCTGGACCTGGGCGACGGCACCTACGCGATGTACGCCCACGTCCAGCGCGGTTCGCTGAGCGTCCGCGCGGGCGACACCGTCCGTGCCGGGCAGCAGATCGCCCGCTGCGGGAACTCCGGCAACTCCAGTGAGCCTCACGTCCACTTCCAGCTGATGGACGGGCCGGACCTGGACACCGCCCGGGGCGTCCCGTTCGCGTGGCGCGGCATCGGTGTCCCGCGCAACGGCGAGACGTTCACGGCCGACGCTTCCCCTGCCACCTCCCCGGACCCTTCGCGGGCCGCTTCCCCGGCTGGAGAAACAGCCCTGCCGACGCAGGGTGATTGATTACCCTCGGGCCATGCCACCAGCCAGGAAGCGCACCCGCAGCTACGACCCCGCCAAGATCCGTACGGCCGTGCTGACCCAGTTCGGCCACGTACGCGACGGGGTGTCGAAGCTCACGCCGGAGCAGCAGGAGCTGCCCACCCGGCTGGGGGACTGGACCGTACGCGAGCTGGCCGCCCATCTGTCCATGGCCGTCGCCGTCGTCGCCCGCAACCTCGCCCTGCCGGAGCCCGCACGGCAGGAAGTCGCCCTGCTGGACTGGCCGTTCGCCACGGCCTCGGCCGCCGGCCAGGTCGACGAGGACGTCCGCGCACTGGTGGCCGGCGCCACCACCGACGAGCTGTACGAGCAGGCGGCCGTCCGTATCGAGGAAGCGCTGGCGGGTGTTCCCGACGACCGGCTGATCCCGACCCGGTTCGGAGCCATGCGCCTCGGCGACTTCCTCGTCACACGGACCGTCGAACTCATCGTCCACACCGACGATCTGAACGACGCGGCCGGGACGGCGATCCCGTACGACCGGCAGGCGCTCGCCGCCTGCACCCGGCTCCTGGCCGACGCGCTCGCCGTGAAGGCGCCGGGGGGTTCGGTCGAGGTCCGGGTGCCGCCCTACGCGGTCGTCCAGTGTGTCGAGGGCCCCCGGCACACCCGGGGCACCCCGCCCAATGTCGTCGAGACCGACCCGCTGACCTGGATCCGGCTCGCCACCGGACGCACCGGCTGGGCCGATGCACTCGATGCCGCGAAGGTGAGCGCCAGCGGGGAGCGGGCCGACCTCGCCGCGCTGCTGCCGGTCCTGGGCTGATCCGGACAGGCATCCCGCGCCCGGTGTACGGACAGGCATCCCGCGCCCGGTGTACAGACAGGCATCCCGCGCCCGGTGTACGAGCGGGAACCGGAGCGCGGTGTGCTCCGTCACATCGGTATGCGTAACCAGCTGAGCATCCCTGTCACTGCCCTGGCCCTCCTCGCGCTCGCAGCCTGCGGCACGGAATCGGGATCCGGTTCCGGGTCGGGCGGCGACGGGGGCGGATCGGTCACGACCGACCTGCCCCTGACCGGCGTGCACTGGAGCGTCGACAGCGTCACCGTCGACGGCAAGAAGTCCGCGGCCCCGAACGGCGCGCATGTCGAGATCACCGACAAGGGCCGCGCCCAGGGCAACTACGGCTGCAACCAGTTCGGCGCGGCCGTGAAGGTCGAGGGCGACACCGTCACCGTCGGCAAGGGCGAGATGACCGAGATGGGCTGCGCCGAGGACATCCAGGGCTTCGAGGAGGCGATGAAGGACGCCTTCACCGGGAAGCTCAAGGCCAAGCTCGTCGACAAGAACCTCACCCTGACCACCCCGAAGGGCGATTCGATCACCCTGACCTCCGAGCCGGCCGCACCCCTCGCGGGGACCAAGTGGACGGTGAACTCGCTGCTCACGGGCGATGTCGCGACCTCCCTGCCGGCCGGCACCGAGAAGAACGCCTATTTCACCCTCGCCAAGGACGGCTCCGTGCGCGGCAGCCTCGGCTGCAACACCTTCAGCAGCACGGCGAAGGTCTCCGGCTCGATGATCACCTTCGACCGCCTGGCCAGCACCCGGAAGATGTGCGCCGGCACCGCGGGCACGGTGGAGAACCACATGCGCAAGGCGCTCGAGGGAAAGGTGACGTTCACCCTTCAGCACCGCGGTCTCACCCTCACCGCGGCGAATGGAAAAGGCATCTCCGCGAACGCCACCACCGGGTGACCGTGCGGTCACCGAGAGGCCCGGGTACTCCCCAATTCGGACCAGTGGTCGATCTCGCCTACACTCGGTGCCGTGCCACGTGGTGACGGTCGACTCAGTCATGATCTTCTCCCCGGTGAGAAAGGCCCCCAGGACGCTTGTGGCGTCTTCGGTGTCTGGGCTCCGGGCGAAGAGGTCGCAAAGCTCACTTACTTCGGGCTCTACGCCCTTCAGCATCGAGGTCAGGAATCCGCGGGAATCGCGGTGAGCAACGGTTCCCAGATCCTCGTCTTCAAGGACATGGGCCTCGTTTCGCAGGTCTTCGACGAGACGTCCCTCGGATCTCTCCAGGGACACATCGCGGTCGGTCACGCCCGCTACTCGACGACCGGCGCCTCCGTGTGGGAGAACGCGCAGCCGACATTCCGGGCCACGGCCCACGGCTCCATCGCGCTCGGCCACAACGGCAACCTGGTCAACACCGCCGAGCTCGCCGGGCTCGTCGCCGATCTGCCCCGGCAGGACGGACGCTCCACCCAGGTCGCGGCGACCAACGACACCGACCTCGTGACCGCGCTCCTCGCGGGCCAGGTCGACGACGACGGCAAGCCGCTGACCATCGAGGAAGCCGCCGCCAAGATCCTCCCCGACGTCAAGGGCGCCTTCTCGCTCGTCTTCATGGACGAGGGCACCCTGTACGCGGCCCGGGACCCGCAGGGCATCCGCCCGCTCGTCCTCGGCCGCCTGGACCGCGGCTGGGTCGTCGCGAGCGAGTCCGCCGCCCTCGACATCTGCGGCGCGAGCTACGTCCGCGAGATCGAGCCGGGCGAGCTCGTCGCCATCGACGAGAACGGTCTCCGCACCCAGCGATTCGCGGAAGCGAAGCCCAAGGGCTGTGTCTTCGAGTACGTCTACCTGGCTCGCCCCGACACCGACATCGCCGGCCGGAACGTCTACCTCTCCCGGGTGGAGATGGGCCGGAAGCTCGCCAAGGAAGCGCCGGTCGACGCGGACCTGGTGATAGCGACGCCGGAATCCGGCACCCCCGCGGCCATCGGCTACGCCGAGGCCAGCGGCATCCCCTACGGCTCCGGCCTGGTGAAGAACGCCTATGTGGGCCGCACCTTCATCCAGCCCTCACAGACCATTCGCCAGCTGGGCATCCGACTCAAGCTGAATCCCCTCAAGGAAGTCATCCGGGGCAAGCGCCTGGTCGTCGTGGACGACTCGATCGTCCGCGGCAACACCCAGCGCGCCCTGGTCAAGATGCTCCGCGAAGCCGGCGCCGCCGAGGTCCACATCCGGATCTCGTCCCCGCCGGTGAAGTGGCCCTGCTTCTTCGGCATCGACTTCGCCACCCGCGCGGAGCTCATCGCCAACGGCATGACGGTCGACGAGATCGCCACCTCGATGGGTGCCGACTCGCTCTCCTACATCTCCATCGACGGCATGATCGAGGCCACGACCATCGACAAGCCGAACCTCTGCCGCGCCTGCTTCGACGGCGAGTACCCGATGGACCTCCCCGACCCCGAGCTGCTCGGCAAGCAGCTTCTGGAGACCGAGCTTGCGGGCGGCGCCGACGCCGCCGACGCGCTCCGTCGCCCGTGAGACCCAGCTCAACGACACGAAAGTTCTCCAGCAATGTCTGCTGAATCTTCCGAGCGTGCCCCGCACGCGGGCACCGGTGCCAGCTACGCGGCCGCGGGTGTCGACATCGAGGCCGGCGACCGCGCCGTCGAGCTGATGAAGGAGTGGGTGAAGAAGACGCAGCGCCCCGAGACGGCGGGTCTCGGCGGCCTCGGCGGATTCGCCGGCCTCTTCGACGCCTCCGCCCTCAAGCGCTACGAGCGTCCGCTGCTCGCCTCCGCCACGGACGGCGTCGGCACCAAGGTCGATCTCGCCCGGAAGATGGGCGTGTACGACACGATCGGCCACGACCTCGTGGGCATGGTCGTCGACGACCTCGTCGTCTGCGGTGCCGAGCCGCTGTTCATGACCGACTACATCTGCGTCGGCAAGGTCCACCCCGAGCGGGTCGCCGCGATCGTCAAGGGCATCGCCGAAGGCTGTGTGCTGGCCGGCTGCGCCCTGGTCGGCGGAGAGACGGCCGAGCACCCCGGTCTGCTGGGCGAGGACGACTTCGACGTCGCCGGCGCCGGCACCGGAGTGGTGGAGGCCGACCGGGTGCTGGGCCCGGATCGTATCCGTAAGGGTGACGCCGTGATCGCCATGGCGTCCTCGGGCCTTCACTCGAACGGGTACTCGCTCGTCCGTCATGTCCTTTTCGACCGGGCGAACATGTCGCTGGACCAGCAGGTCGAGGAGTTCGGCCGCACGCTCGGCGAGGAGCTGCTGGAGCCCACCAAGATCTACTCGCTGGACTGCCTGGCGCTCACCCGGACCACCGAGGTGCACGCCTTCAGCCACGTCACCGGCGGCGGACTCGCCAACAACCTGGCCCGCGTCGTGCCGGACGACCTGCACGCGGTCGTGGACCGGTCGACCTGGACGCCCGGTCCGGTCTTCGACCTCGTCGGCAGGGCCGGCCAGGTCGAGCGGCTGGAGCTGGAGAAGACGCTGAACATGGGCGTGGGCATGATCGCCGTCGTCCCCGAGGCATCGGTGGACGCGGCGCTGACCACGCTCGCGGACCGCGGTGTGGACGCCTGGGTGACCGGAGAGATCACCGAGCGCGGCGACCGGACCACCGGGGCGGAACTCACCGGCGACTACGCGAGCTGAACAGCACAGAACCCGGTCCGGGGCGAGCCCCGGACCGGGTCGGTGGGTACGACGTCAAGCGCCGCGGCGCTGTGACGACGGGCCGGACTCTTCGTCCTCGTCCTCGTCGTCGTTGTACAGGTCCGCGTACCGTGCGTACGGGTCGTCTTCCTCGTCGTCGTCCTCGAACGGCTCGCTGTTCGGCGGCTGGCTCGAAATCGGACTCGGAGTTGAAGCGCCCAGCTCGTTGGCCAGACGCGACAGGTCAGTCCCGCCGCTGTTGTACTTCAGCTGGCGGGCGACCTTTGTCTGCTTGGCCTTGGCCCGGCCGCGCCCCATGGCTCGACCCCCTCGGTGACGGGGCTCGACGGCCCCAGAGTCTTGACACGCGTTCATGAGTCGGAACGGGCTCTCCGTGGAGAGACCGGTCCGTAGAGCTTCAACGGTACCTGCTTCCGCGGCCATACGGTACGCCGCCCGCATGAGGTGCCACTTCACAGGACCCGCGAGGAGCCCCGTCCTCGCTGGTCAACTGCGATTTTAACCTCTTCTTGGCGGTCGACCCGCCGACCGGGGTGAGTCTTGTCTCCCGAGCGGCGGGCCGGCGTCCGTGCGATCAGCTCCGGCGGGCGTCCGCCATGCGCTGCTCGGCGATCCGGTCGGCTGCGGCAGCCGGCGGAATGCCGTCCTCCTTCGCACGTGCGAATATTGCCAGCGTGGTGTCGAAGATCTTCGACGCCTTGGCCTTGCAGCGGTCGAAGTCGAAGCCGTGGAGCTCGTCGGCGACCTGGATCACTCCGCCGGCGTTCACCACGTAGTCAGGGGCGTAGAGGATGCCGCGGTCCGCGAGGTCCTTCTCGACACCCGGGTGGGCGAGCTGGTTGTTGGCCGCGCCGCAGACCACCGTGGCGGTCAGCGCGGGGACCGAGCCGTCGTTCAAGGCACCACCGAGCGCACAGGGCGCGTAGACGTCCAGGCCCTCGGAGCGGATCAGCGTGTCGGTGTCCGCGACGGCGGTGACCTGCGGGTGCTTGTCACGGATGCGGCGTACGGACTCCTCGCGGACGTCCGTGATCACGACCTCGGCGCCGTCCTCGATCAGATGCTCCACGAGGTGGTGGCCGACCTTGCCGACGCCGGCGATGCCGACCCGGCGGCCGCGCAGCGAGGGCTCGCCCCACAGGTGCTGGGCCGAGGCGCGCATGCCCTGGAAGACGCCGTAGGCGGTGAGGACGGAGGAGTCCCCGGCGCCGCCGTTCTCGGGGGAGCGGCCTGTGGCCCAGCGGGTCTCACGGGCGACGACGTCCATGTCGGCGACATAGGTGCCGACGTCGCAGGCGGTGACGTAGCGGCCGCCGAGCGAGTCGACGAACCGGCCGTACGCCAGCAGCAGCTCCTCGCTCTTGAGGGTCTCGGGGTCACCGATGATGACCGCCTTGCCGCCGCCGTGGTCGAGACCGGCCATGGCGTTCTTGTACGACATCCCGCGGGAGAGGTTCAGCGCGTCGGCGACGGCCTCCGCCTCCGAGGCGTACGGGTAGAAGCGGGTGCCGCCCAGGCCGGGGCCCAGGGCGGTCGAGTGGAGGGCGATGACGGCCTTCAGGCCGGAGGCGCGGTCCTGGCACAGCACGACTTGCTCGTGGCCGCCCTGGTCCGATCGGAACAGAGTGTGCAGCACATCGACGGGGACGGGCGCGCCGGTCAGATCGGTCACTGTGGTGACTCCCAAGTACGAAGCGGCGGATGTGGAGGACCCCCTTGGGGTCTCCCCGTCGCTTGTGGCAGGGGAAGGGGTGGGGAGGTCCGTTTGGGCATGAGGGTAAGTCCTACGTCAGGGTAGATCCGACGCAGTGCCGAGGATCACCCCCTGGCGGAGTACGGGCGTGGAAGGATCGCGGCATGCCAGCGCTGTCCTCGGTCCCCGTTCCCTACGCGGCCTACCTGCGGGTCTACGAACCGCTGGCGGCCTTCCCGGACGCCGAACGGGCGCACTGGACCCGTTACGCCAAGCGGGAGAGCACCCCCACGGCACAGGACGAACTGCGGCGCTCGCTGGCGGACTTGCTGCCCACCCCGCCCGTCCCGGTGCCCGTCCACGAGAGCGGCGACGCCTTCGTCACGGAGATCGACGGCGTGATCTGTGTCTGCCCCTGGCGGACCCGGCTGCGCGGCTGGCTGGCGCTGGAGGAGCTGACCGAGCAGTTGCCGGCGGCGCTGCTGGACGCGGCGCTTCCGCCGGTCGTGCGCGGACAGGCAGCGGCCGACTACGAACAGTGGCGGGAGCGGAATCCGGACGCCCGGCCGTGGATCAGGACCGCGGTCTGGCAGGTGCCGGTGCGCTGGTTCGCGCTGTTCTCGGACGAGGAGCGCGTCTACGAGCCGGCCGGGCCCGAGGCCGCCGTGCTGCGCTACCGCACGCCGATGGTGCAGGCGCGGCGCCGGGTGGCCCGGTCGCTGCGGACGCTGCGGGAGTCGGCCGACGGCGGTCTGCTGACCGACGGGCTGGTGGACGTCGGCAAGTGGCTGGAGGAGTTCCATCCGCGCTCCCTGGTCGAGCTGGACTACGGCGGCCTGGTGCACGCGCTCGGCGGAGCGCACCTGGAGGAGGACCGCTCGGCGGCGGATCTGGCCGCGGGGATCACGGCGTTGGGGGAGGGCGACGGCGACGGCGCGAGCGCGGCGTACGCCCGTCTCGTGGAACGCTGGCGGGCCGTGAGGGACCTTCAGTTCGCAAACTGATCGGTTCTGGGGCTCGATGAGATCGCCGAGCCCCTCCGTCCAGGACGTAGGTCCCGATCCGGGCCTTTGTCTCAAGCGTGACGGACTGCACTAACTGGGCCCTTGCGCCTATCGCCTACCCTCGTGTCAAAATAGGACAAGGAGTCCGGGGAGGGCTCCTTCCGTCCAACTTCGGGCGGATTTCTCGGTATTGCGCTCTATGGGGGGTCTGGTGACTCCTGATCGCTCTGTGACTGATCGTCACTGTGGCGTGACTGTCCGTTATGGCATGGTCCATCGGCTTCCGCCACTGATGAACACCTCAGAGGGCAATTCCATCGGTTTGGCCGACGTGGCTGGACAGATGGTGTAGTTGTAGTGCCGAGGACAAGCCGTTCGTCCTATAACCGACTCGGCCCGCGTCCGCCATTTCGGGCAACGCGGGTCAAGGTGCAGAATTTAGAGGAAAGAACCGAGAAGGTTCGGTTCTCCCGAGGAGGCCGCTCATGACCGCTCGCACCCCTGATGCCGAGCCGCTGCTGACCCCGGCAGAGGTTGCCACGATGTTCCGCGTGGACCCGAAGACGGTCACCCGCTGGGCGAAGGCAGGCAAGCTCACGTCCATCCGAACCCTCGGTGGACATCGCCGGTACCGCGAGGCTGAGGTCCGCGCACTGCTTGCGGGTATCCCGCAGCAGCGCAGCGAGGCCTGAAAGCCCCGTTGAAACGGGCGTATTCGGGACCCCCATCCCGGTAAGCCCACCCATAGCTCCACATGACGGGCTCTGCCCCAACAGACTTCGTCATCGATCGCGCTGGACTCCGCCGGGTCCAGCGCGATCTTTTTGTGCGCTTCTTCGGGGGCCGGCATCTCCCCTGCACAGGGCGCTCCCGGAGGGTGCGGGAGACGCTTCCGGGGCAGTGCAATGGCACATATTAAATTGGTCGGTTGTAGGGAGGGGTTAAGGAGGGGGGTTCTGAAAACCCATGCGGTGACTCCCGTCACACTGCACGACTCTTGCCAACTCCCCGCCCCACGCCCCCGGAACGGGCCACAACCGGGCCCGGTGTCACATGTCGGGGGTGCCTCCGCCTTCCGCGCCGACGGGTGTCGCGGGCAGCTCGGGAGCCTCGGAGGCCCGTCGGGCCCCGGACCCCTCGGATGTCTCGGCGGTCTCGGGCGGCCCGGACGCCACGGACGGGCGGAGGCCGGCGGGTTCGTTGTCCGCCGACGGCTCCATGGCGAGCCTCAGGAGGCGATGACAGATGGGGCAGTTACGGGTGCGGTGCCGATAGCCGGAAGCCGCCGCCAGATGGGCTCGCAGAAGTGCCCTCGTCTCGTGCCGCCTCGCCGTGGACGCCGCCATGCACGTCACCTCCGGTGTGTGCCGTCCCCGCCCGCCCCGCCTGCCCCGTCCGCCTTGTTCGGGCGACGGGCCGGCAACAGGCCCCTAGTCAGTGGGTACCGGCGGCGGATGGCGTCGTCAAGACGGCGAGAACGACGAAGGCCCCGCACCGTGATGGTGCGGGGCCTTCGTCGTCTGTGCGGTCCTGACGGGATTTGAACCCGCGGCCTCCACCTTGACAGGGTGGCGAGCACTCCAAACTGCTCCACAGGACCAGGTTTTGCAGCTCCGAATCGTGCGCTGTGCTGCGAGAAGAGACTCTACAGCAGGCCGGGCCCGCCGGTCGAACTCACCGTGAGCGACGGCCTTGTCACGGCGGTCGCCACGGGCTTCGTCAGGGCGATCGCCCCAGGGTTCGTCACGGCGCGGCCGCGTCGATCGCCTTCACGATCCGCTTGTCGGAGACCGGGTACGCGGTGCCCAGGGCATGGGCGAAGTAGCTCACCCGCAGCTCCTCGATCATCCAGCGGATGTCCAGGACCTCCTGCGGCACCGGCCGCCCCTGGGGCAGCTGCTCCAGGAGCCACGCGTACTCGTCCTGCATGTCGTGGACCTTCTCCATGCGCGTGGTGTCGCGCTGCACCGACGTCGGCATCTGCTGGAGCCTGCGGTCCACGGCGACCAGATACCGCATCAGGTCCGGAAGGCGGCGCAGACCGGTGAGGGTCACGAAGCCCGCCGGCATCAGGGCTGCCAGCTGGGTCCGTACGTCCTGGACATTGGCGACGAGGGTGAGGCTCCTGGTGTCCTTCAGCCGGCGCTCGCACGCCTGCCATGCGGCCAGGATCTGCTGCACCTGGCCCACCGTCCGTACGGTCGCGTCCACGAGGTCGGCACGCACCTTGTCGTAGAGCTTCCGGTACGACTCCTCGTCCCACGCCGGTCCGCCGTGGTCCGCGACCAGCTTGTCCGCGGCGGCGGTGGCGCAGTCGTCGAACAGGGCCTGCACCGAACCGTGCGGATTGCCCGACAGAGCGAGCTTCTGCTGGTTGCTCAGCTTGTCCGAAGCGAACTTGGCGGGGTTGACCGGGATGTTGAGCAGGATCAGCTTCCGCGTCCCCCGCCACATGGCCTGCTGCTGCTCCGCCTCGGTGTCGAAGAGGCGTACGGCGACGCTGTCCCCCTCGTCGACGAGCGCGGGATACGCCTTCACCGGCTGGCCCGCCCGCCGGGTCTCGAAGACCTTCGTCAGCGTCCCGATCGTCCAGTCCGTCAGACCGGTGCGCTCCAGGGACTCGCCCGAGCCCGAGGGGCCCGCCGTGGCGGCCGCTGCCGCCTTGGACAGCGCCTGCCGGGCCTTCGGCTTCAGCTGGAGCTTCAGCGCCTCCAGGTCCTTGTCCTCGGCGAGCTTGCGGCGCCGCTCGTCGACGATGCGGAACGTGATCTTCAAGTGGTCCGGGACCCTGGTGAGATCGAAGTCCTCGGCGCCGACCGGCACGCCCACCATGCGCTTCAGCTCACGCGCCAGCGTCACGGGCAGCGGCTCCTGAAGGGGCACGGCCCTCTCCAGGAACGCCTTCGCGTAGTTCGGCGCGGGTACGTAGTGGCGGCGGACCGGCTTCGGCAGGGAGCGGATCAGCTCGATGACGACCTCTTCGCGCAGGCCCGGGATCTGCCAGTCGAAGCCCTCGTCCGTGACCTGGTTGAGCACCTGGAGGGGGATGTGGACGGTCACACCGTCCGCGTCGGCCCCGGGCTCGAACTGGTACGTCACCCGGAACTTCAGCGGGCCCTGCCGCCAGGAGTCCGGATAGTCGTCCTTCGTGACCCCGGCGGCCTTCTCGTTGATGAGCATCTCGCGCTCGAAGTCGAGGAGTTCGGGCTCCTCGCGCTTCTTGTGCTTCCACCACGAGTCGAAGTGCGCGCCCGACACCACGTGTTCGGGGATGCGCTGGTCGTAGAAGTCGAACAGCGTCTCGTCGTCCACGAGGATGTCGCGCCGGCGGGCCCGGTGCTCCAGCTCCTCGACCTCGGTCAGCAGCTTGCGGTTGTCCGCGAAGAACTTGTGGTGCGTGCGCCAGTCGCCCTCGACCAGGGCGTTGCGGATGAACAGGTCGCGGGAGGTCTCCGGATCGATGCGCCCGTAGTTGACCTTCCGCTGGGCGACGATCGGCACGCCGTACAGGGTGACCTTCTCGAAGGCCATCACCGCCGCCTGGTCCTTCTCCCAGTGCGGCTCGCTGTAGGTGCGCTTGAGCAGATGCTGCGCGAGCGGCTCGATCCACTCCGGTTCGACCTTGGCGTTGACCCGCGCCCACAGCCGGGACGTCTCCACCAGCTCGGCGGACATCACGAACCGCGGCGGCTTCTTGAACAGCGCCGAGCCGGGGAAGACCGCGAACTTGGCGCCGCGCGCGCCCAGGTACTCGTTCTTGTTGTCGGTGTCCTTCAGGCCGATGTGCGAGAGCAGGCCGGCGAGCAGCGAGATGTGGACGCTGGTCTCGGGCGCGTCGTCCTCGTTCACCTGGACGCCCATGGACTTGGTGACCTGGCGCAGCTGGGCGTAGATGTCCTGCCATTCGCGGATGCGCAGGAAGTTCAGGTACTCCTGCTTGCACATCCGGCGGAAGCTGGAGGAGCCGCGCTCCTTCTGCTGCTCGCGGACGTAGCGCCAGAGATTGAGGAAGGCGAGGAAGTCGGACGTCTCGTCCTTGAAGCGTGCGTGCTGCTGATCGGCCTGCGTCTGCTTCTCGGCGGGGCGCTCGCGCGGGTCCTGGATGGAGAGCGCCGCCGCGATCACCATGACCTCGCGTACGCAGCCGTTCTTCTCGGCCTCGACGACCATCCGGGCCAGCCGCGGGTCCACGGGCAGCTGCGAGAGCTTGCGGCCGAGCTGGGTCAGCTTCTTCTTGGGGTCCTTCTGCGCCGGGTCGAACGCGCCCAGCTCCTGGAGGAGCTGCACACCGTCGCGGATGTTGCGGTGGTCCGGCGGGTCGATGAAGGGGAACTTCTCGATGTCCCCGAGGCCGGCGGCGGTCATCTGGAGGATGACGGAGGCCAGGTTGGTCCGCAGGATCTCGGCGTCCGTGAACTCGGGACGGGACTCGAAGTCGTCCTCGGAGTACAGCCGGATGCAGATGCCGTCGGAGGTACGGCCGCAACGGCCCTTGCGCTGGTTGGCGCTGGCCTGGCTGACCGCCTCGATCGGCAGCCGCTGGACCTTGGTGCGATGGCTGTAGCGGGAGATACGGGCGGTGCCCGGGTCGATCACGTACTTGATGCCCGGGACGGTCAGCGAGGTCTCGGCGACGTTCGTGGCGAGCACGATCCGGCGGCCGGTGTGCGGCTGGAAGACGCGGTGCTGCTCGGCGTGCGAGAGCCGCGCGTACAGGGGGAGCACCTCGGTGAATCGGTACTGCTTCTTGTTGAGCGCGTCCGCGGTGTCGCGGATCTCCCGCTCGCCGGAGAGGAAGACCAGGATGTCGCCCTTGCCCTCGCCCTGAAGCTCCTCGACGGCGTCCGTGATCGCGGTGATCTGGTCGCGGTCGCTGTCGTCGCCCTCTTCCTCGAGAAGGGGCCGGTAGCGCACCTCGACCGGGTACGTACGCCCGCTGACCTCGACGATCGGCGCGTCCCCGAAGTGACGCGAGAAGCGCTCGGGATCGATGGTCGCGGAGGTGATGACGACTTTGAGGTCGGGGCGCTTGGGCAGCAGCTGGGCCAGATAGCCGAGCAGGAAGTCGATGTTGAGGGACCGCTCGTGGGCCTCGTCGATGATGATCGTGTCGTAGGCGCGCAGCTCGCGGTCCGTCTGGATCTCCGCGAGGAGGATGCCGTCCGTCATCAGCTTGACGAAGGTGTTGCCGCTGACCTGGTCCGTGAAGCGGACCTTCCAGCCGACCGCCTCGCCGAGCGGGGTGTTCAGTTCCTCGGCGACCCGTTCCGCGACCGTCCGGGCGGCGATCCGTCTCGGCTGCGTATGGCCGATCATGCCGCGCACGCCCCGGCCGAGCTCCATACAGATCTTGGGGATCTGCGTCGTCTTTCCCGAACCGGTCTCGCCCGCGACGATCACGACCTGGTGGTCCCGTATCGCCTCCAGGATCTCGTCCCGCTTCTGGCTGACGGGCAGCTGCTCGGGATACGTGATCGCGGGCACGCGCTCCGCGCGCCGGGCGGTGCGGGCAGCGGACTGCTCGGCCTCGGCGGCGATCTCGTCCAGCACGGCCTGCCGCGCCTCGGGCTTACGGATGCGGCGGGCGCCTTCGAGACGACGTCCCAGCCGGTGGGCGTCGCGCAGCGATGCCCCGGCCAGGAGGGTCTGAAGGTCGGCGAAGGAAGTAGACATACGGATCCCAGGATCGCACCCCCGGGAAAGCACTGGCGAACGCATTTCGCCCACAAGCTGGTGCAGTATGGAGCAGATCCGTTCACCTCCCCACGAAGGGCCGCGCGTTCATGCCCATCGGCCGCCACCGCCGGTACCGCTCCGCGGTGACCGCGACCGCGCTGCTGGGCATGCTGTTCGCGCTGCTGCTGTGCTCCCCGTCGTACGCGAACCCCACCGACGACGTGATCGTTATGACGGCGCAGGGGCAGCCGCCCGGCTGCGGCGAGGGGGCGCCGGACGGGGACCGGGGCGCGCACCCCGCGACCCCGCCGCGTGGTTCGGCGGCGTACGAACTACTGCCCGCGCCGTATGCCGCGCCCTGCTTCACCGGGCCCGCCCCGAGCGCCGCGCCCCTGGCCATCACCCCCGACCGGGCCCCGCCGCCACCCGCACCGCCCACCCCGGTGGACTTGTCCGTCCTGCGCGTCTAGAAGGCGACGGGCCGCTCGCGCGTGTCCGTTCACGGCGTCCTTCTCGCTGTTCCTTCTCGCTCAGGAGTACCGAACCACCATGCCTTCCTCCCTCTCCGCCCGGTCGTCCCGGCCGTCCGGCACGACCGTCGCCATCGCCGCGGGTGTGCTCGTCGCCGCCCTGCTGCTGGGCTTCGCCTCGTACAGCGCGACCCGGCCTCAGACGCCGTCGAAGTCCGGCCCCGCCGCCGAGGTGTCCGCCGAACCGGGCGCCGGCACCTATCCCGAACTGGTGAAACTCGCCCGCCGCGACGCCGGTGACCCCCTCGCCCTGGGCCGCACGGACGCGCCCGTCGTGATGGTCGAGTACGCCGACTTCAAGTGCGGCTACTGCGGCAAGTTCGCCCGCGACACCGAACCGGCGCTGGTGAAGAAGTACGTCGACGCGGGCGTCCTGCGCATCGAGTGGCGCAACTTCCCGATCTTCGGCGCGGAGTCCGAGTCCGCCGCCCGCGCCGCCTGGGCGGCCGGACAGCAGGGCCGGTTCTGGCAGTTCCACGCCGCCGCGTACGCCGAGGGCGCCAAGGAGAAGGGCTTCACCGGCGACCGGCTGGAGGCGCTGGCGCGCGAGGCCGGGGTGAAGGACCTCGCCCGCTTCGGCCGCGACGTGGACAGCGCCGCCGCGAAGAAGGCGGTCAAGAAGGACCAGGACGAGGCATACGGTCTCGGCGCCACCTCGACGCCGTCCTTCCTGATCAACGGCCGGCCGATCGCGGGCGCGCAGTCGGAGCGGACGTTCACCGAGGCGGTCGACGCGGCGGCGAAGGCCGCCCGATGACCGACCTCGGCTATCTGGCCGCCTTCCTCGGCGGCCTGCTCGCTCTGGTGAGTCCGTGCAGCGCCCTGCTGCTCCCGGCGTTCTTCGCGTACTCCCTCGACTCCGCCGGCAGGCTGCTCGCGCGCACCGCGATCTTCTACGCGGGCCTGGCGACCACCCTCGTCCCGCTCGGCGCCGCCGGCTCCCTCGCGGGCCGCTTCTTCTACGGCAACCGCGATCTGCTGGTCACCACCGGCGGCTGGCTGATCATCGTGCTGGGCATCGCCCAGATCCTCGGCCTCGGATTCGCCTCCCGCCGGATGGCCGCGCTCTCGGGCCGCATCCGCCCGACGACGGCCCTCCCGGTCTACGCCCTGGGCCTGGTCTACGGCCTCGCCGGCTTCTGCGCGGGCCCGATCCTCGGCAGCGTGCTGACGGTGTCGGCCCTCAGCGGCAGCCCGGCCTACGGCGGACTGCTGCTCGCGGTCTACGCCGCGGGCATGGCGGTCCCCCTGTTCCTGCTCGCCCTGCTGTGGGACCGCTACGACCTGGGCGGCAGACGCTGGCTCCGCGGCCGCGCACTGACCATCGGCCGCCTGCATCTGCACACCACCTCGCTGGCGTCGGGCCTGTTCTTCGTCGTCCTCGGCACCCTGTTCCTGATCTTCGACGGCGCGACGGCCCTGCCCGGCCTGCTCTCGGTCGACGACTCGTTCGCCGCGGAACAGTGGGCGGGCGACGTGGGCCGTGCGGTCCCGGACTGGGCCCTGCTGATCGCGGTGGTCGCGATCGCGGCGGTGGTGCTGGGGGTACGGGGGTGGCGGAGGCGGGAGGAGGCGTAGGGGAACGACGAAGGCCCCGATCCGGGGATCGGGGCCTTCGGGTGGTGGCTGGGGCCGGGGTCGAACCGGCGACCTATCGCTTTTCAGGCGATCGCTCGTACCAACTGAGCTACCCAGCCACGCGATCACTCGCGTGACCACAGCGGTCCTGACGGGATTTGAACCCGCGGCCTCCACCTTGACAGGGTGGCGAGCACTCCAAACTGCTCCACAGGACCAAGCAATGTGCGAGACAAGTCTCGCACAGGGTGATGCGTGCCCCCAACGGGATTCGAACCCGTGCTACCGCCTTGAAAGGGCGGCGTCCTGGGCCACTAGACGATGAGGGCTAAAGGCCCGCCTGGGCGCCTCTCAGCGCGTCGGGGACGTGAGAAGCATATGGGATGCAGGGAGGTATCGCCAAAACGGTTTAGGGGGTCGCCGAGGGGGAGGGGGAGGAGACGCTCGGGGAGGGCACCGCGCCCGGCTGGTTGTCCTCCGGGAGATGGCGGCTGACCTCGGCCGTCGTCAGTCCCAGGCCGCCCAGCGTGATCTCGTCCCACGCCTGGAGCTTCCTCGTGGAGCGGTCCAGATAGAGCACCGACGCCCGCACCTTCTCCGGCTTCTCGTTCTGCACGGCCCGCAGGCCGCCGCCGCCCGTCGAGCCCTCGATCTTCAGCCGGGTGCCCAGCTTCATCACCTCCGTCTGGCGGCGGTGGACATGGCCGGCCAGGACGAGCGGGACCGTGCCGTCGGTCTGGCGGGCCGCGACCGGGTTGTGGGCGACCGCGATGTCCACCGGGGTGCCCGCGCGCTCCTGGTCGCGCAGGGCGGAGGCGAGGCGGATGCCCGTCATGCGTTCGGCCGGGTCGCCCTGGGCGACGACCGAGCGGTCCGGGGTGAACTGCGGGTCCCCGCTGCCCGCGATCCGGACCCCGGCGACCGTGACCGCCTTGCCGTTGTCGAGGACGTGGACGTTCTTCATCCGGGACAGGTACGCCTGCGTGACGTCGGAGTCGTGGTTTCCGCGGACCCACACATAGGGGGCGCCGAGATCCCGGATGGGGTCCAGGAAACCGTTCTCGGCCGCTGTTCCGTGGTCCATCGTGTCGCCGGAGTCGATGATCACGTCGATGCCGTACTGCTCCACGAGCGAGCTGATGATGTGCCACGACGCCGGGTTGAGATGGATGTCCGAGACATGCAGCACCCGCATGCTCAACGGGTCCGGCTGGTACGTGGGCAGGGTCGACGTCGCGTCGTACAGCTTGGTCACGTTGGTGACCAGCCGCGCCAACTCTTGCTGGTAGACGTCGAATTCGGTGACGATCGAGCGGGCGTTGCCGACCAGCGAGGGGGCGCTGGAGAGCAGCCCGGAGAACTTCGGCTCCAGGACGGACTTCGGGTTCCAGGTGGCGTACGCGGAGACACCGGAGGCCGCCAGCAGCGCCAGGGCCAGGCCGCCGGCGGCGAGGGCGCGGCGCGGGCGGCGGTAGACGGCGAGGCCGAGTGCGGTGGCGCCGGAGACGACGGCGACGCAGGAGCGCACGGCCAGTTCGGTGGTGCCGTCGGCCACGTCGCGGGCCACCTCGTCCTGGAGACCGGCGAGCCGCTCGGGGTGTTCGACCAGTGCCTGGGAACGGGCCGGGTCGAGCTGGTCCACGTCCACGTCCAGGCGGATGGGTGCCACATGGGAGTCGAGTTCCAGTGCGCCCAACGGCGAGACGTTGATCTTCGTGCCGCCGGTCAGGTCGGGGCGCAGCGTCATGCTCGTGTTCATCGGCCCGACCGGGGTGCGGACGCTGCCGACGATCAGCAGGCCGAGCCAGGCGCCGAACAGCACGACGACGGTCAGTCCCAGTGCGCGGGCCCACGGGTGCGGCGTATGGACGAGGGCGCTGGTCGGTTCGGTGTGGCGGGAGCGATAGAGGCGTTGCAGCCGTGTCGTCGCGGCTCGGACCGGTTCCGGGACCTTGCGTGCCATTGGGCGCGTATGCCCAGTGGTGCGGGGCGTCATGCCGGGCCGGCCGGGCGTACGGGGAGGGCTCGGAGGCACACGGGCAGGCGGAGCGGCCCGGCCCGGGGCGACCGGCCGGACGGCGTACGTGACAATGGCCACGTGCTGGAGATGACGCGCGAGGAGTTCGAGGAACTGGTCGCCGAGGCCCTGGACAGGATCCCGCCGGAGCTGACGCGGCTGATGGACAACGTCGCGGTGTTCGTCGAGGACGAGCCGCCCGCGGACGACCCCGAGTTGCTCGGGCTGTACGAGGGGACGCCGCTCACCGACCGCGGCGAGTGGTACGCGGGGGTGCTGCCGGACCGGATCACGATCTACCGGGGGCCCACACTGCGGATCAGCGAGACCCGGCAGGACGTGGTCGAGGAGACCGAGATCACCGTCGTGCACGAGATCGCGCACCACTTCGGCATCGACGACGAGCGGCTGCACGCGCTGGGGTACGGGTGAGCGAGGACCCGCCCTCCGGGGCGCGAGGCGCCGATGCGGGAGACGCCGATGCGACGTCCGGTACGCCTGACGCGTCCGCCGAGGCGATCGACCCGGATGTCGACCTGCACGTGCCCGAGCAGCGCGCGGAGACCGCGCGGGGCCACCGTCTTCCCGTCCTCCTGGCCATCTCCGCGGGCGGAGTGGCCGGGGCGCTCGCCCGCCACGCGGTGAACCGGCAGTGGCCCGCGGCCGACGGCACCTTCCCGTGGGCCACGTTCTGGATCAACGTGCTGGGGTCCGCACTGATCGGCGTCCTGATGGCGCTGATCGCCGAGGGCGGCCGGCGCGCCCATCCGCTGGTCCGGCCGTTCGTCGGAGTCGGGGTGCTCGGCGGTTTCACCACCTTCTCGACGTACGCCCTGGACCTCCGGAACCTCCTGGAACGCGAGGAGGCCGGGCTCGCGCTCGCCTACGCCGGCGGCACCGTGGCCGGCTGCCTCGGCGCCGTGTGGCTCGCCGCGGTGACGACCAGGGCGGCAGCGGCCAGGGCTGCCGCGAGCAGAGCGGTGCCGAAGTGACCTGGCTGCTGGTGGCCCTCGGCGCGGCGGTCGGCGCACCGCTGCGCTATCTGACGGACCGTGCGGTGCAGGCCCGAAGCGACTCGCTGTTCCCGTGGGGCACCTTCGTCGTCAACGCCGCCGGCAGCCTGGTGCTGGGCGCGGTCGCGGGCGCGTCGGTCTCCTCGGGCACCTACGCCTTGCTGGGTACGGGCCTGTGCGGGGCGCTCACGACGTATTCGACCTTCTCCTACGAGACGCTGCGGCTGGCCGAACGCGGCCGGGGGTTCCTCGCCGTGGCGAACGTCGGCGCATCGGTGCTGGTGGGGCTCGGATCGGTGTTCCTGGGCGCGGAGTTGGCGCGCGCCTGGGCGACCTAGGGGGCGACCCGGGACCGCACCACACGGCACCGGACCGCCGGGACGGGTCGTGTACTTGTCAGGCGTCGGGGCGTGTCCCTTGTGGGGCACAGGGAGTTGGGCACGGAAACCGTGCCCTGTGTCCCGGAGGTGCCCCTCGTGCGCCAGTTGTCCGCCCCCCGCCGTCTGGCTGTCGCCATGGTCACCTCGCTGGCCGTCGCAGCCTCGGCCGGCTGTATGAGCGTGAGCGACGATCCGGACGGCAAACCGGCGCCCGGCAAGTCATCCCACCGCCCCGGTGCGGTGGCCGAACCGGACGGCGGGGACGGGGTGTCCGGAGGCCGTCACGCCGACGGCGGACGGAACGGTTCCGGCAAGGCCGGCGACAAGGGCGACGGCCCGGACGCCCCGCCCAGCGCCAGCGGTACGGCCGCGCCCTCGGCGCAGCCCCCGCGCGGCGGTCAGCAGCCCCGGCCGCCCAAAGGGCCCGACCCGACACGAGGCGGATCGTCTCCTTCCGTGCAGCCGTCGCAGCCGCAGCCCCCGGTCGAGCCGTCCGAGCCGCCGCCGGTCGACCCGCCCACCCTGCCGCCGAGCGAGCCCACCGACGTGCCGTCGGCGTCGTCCGCGCCCGAGGTGCACGCCGGTGCGATGCGGCTGGTCGACGGACAGGGCACACTGGAGGTACCCACCGCATCACCGCAGATGGGGCCGATGTAACGGGGGTCACCCCCCGGCGGTTTGCCTTGGGCGGGGGAGGGTGCGTATGGTGGTAGATCGTTTGATCCCATTGCCCGGCGCCGAAAAAGAAGAGCGCCGCGTGGCGCGTACTCTCCCTAGCCGTGGCTGACCGCATCGAGGCGGTCGAATTGCGAATCACGGAGTTTGGGCGCGTGCCGAGACTCCGGAAGGTTTCGCATTTCGCATGTCCACTTTCAGTACTGATCACGCCGTCATGCCCGAGAACGAGTCGGCCGAGGCCGTTGTCGAGACCGTCGAGGTCTCCGACGCCCCCCAGGCCGCGGACGTCTCCGAGGCTCCCTCGACCCCCGAGGTGACGTTCTCCGACCTCGGTCTGCCCGAGGGCGTCGTCCGCAAGCTCGCGCAGAACGGTGTCACCACCCCCTTCCCGATCCAGGCCGCGACCATTCCGGACGCCCTGGCCGGCAAGGACATCCTCGGCCGTGGCCGCACCGGCTCCGGCAAGACCCTCTCCTTCGGTCTTCCGCTGCTCGCGACGCTGGCCGGCGGCCACACCGACAAGAAGAAGCCCCGCGGCGTCATCCTCACCCCGACCCGTGAGCTCGCGATGCAGGTCGCGGACGCCCTCCAGCCGTACGGCGATGTGCTCGGCCTCAAGATGAAGGTCGTCTGCGGCGGTACGTCCATGGGCAACCAGATCTACGCGCTCGAGCGCGGTGTCGACGTCCTCGTCGCCACCCCGGGCCGACTGCGCGACATCATCAACCGCGGTGCCTGCTCGCTGGAGAACATCCAGGTCGCCGTCCTCGACGAGGCCGACCAGATGTCCGACCTGGGCTTCCTGCCCGAGGTCACCGAGCTGTTCGACCAGATCCCGGCCGGCGGTCAGCGGATGCTCTTCTCCGCGACCATGGAGAACGAGATCGGCACCCTCGTGCGCCGCTACCTCGTCGACCCGGTCAGCCACGAGGTCGACAGCGCCCAGGGCAACGTCACGACCATGACGCACCACGTCCTCGTCGTGAAGCCGAAGGACAAGGCGCCCGTCACCGCGGCGATCGCCGCCCGCAAGGGCCGCACCATCATCTTCGTCCGCACCCAGCTGGGCGCCGACCGCATCGCCGAGCAGCTGTGCGACTCGGGCGTGAAGGCCGACGCGCTCCACGGCGGTATGACGCAGGGCGCGCGTACCCGGGTGCTGGAGGACTTCAAGAAGGGCTACGTCAACGCGCTCGTCGCGACCGACGTCGCCGCCCGCGGCATCCACGTCGACGGCATCGACCTGGTCCTGAACGTGGACCCGGCCGGCGACCACAAGGACTACCTGCACCGCTCGGGCCGTACCGCCCGCGCCGGCAAGTCCGGCACGGTCGTGTCGCTGTCGCTGCCGCACCAGCGCCGCCAGATCTTCCGTCTCATGGAGGACGCGGGCGTCGACGCCTCGCGCCACATCGTGGGCGGAGCGGGCGCGTTCGACCCCGAGGTCGCCGAGATCACCGGTGCGCGTTCGCTCACCGAGGTCCAGGCCGACTCCGCGAACAACGCCGCCAAGCAGGCCGAGCGCGAGGCCGCCGACCTGACGAAGCAGCTGGAGCGCGTGCAGCGCCGCGCGGTGGAGCTCCGCGAGGAGGCCGACCGCCTGGTGGCGCGTGCGGCCCGTGAGCGGGGCGACGACCCGGAGACGGCGATCGCCGAGGTGGCCGAGGCCGCCACGGCGGAGGTCGAGGCCGCTGTGGCCGCGGCCGCCGTGCCGGAGCAGACCGAACGCCGCGACGACCGTGGCAACTTCGAGCGTCGTGGCAACGACCGCCGTGACGACCGCGGTGGCTTCAACCGCGACCGTCGCGACGACCGCGGTGGCGACCGTGGCGGCTTCAACCGCGACCGCGGTGGCGACCGTGGCGGCCGTTCCTTCGAGCGTCGTGACGACCGTGGCGGCTTCCGCCGTGACAGCAACGACCGTCCGTCCGGTGGCTTCCGCCGCGACGACCGCCCCTCCGGCGGCTTCAACCGTGACGACCGCGGTGGCGACCGTGGTGGCCGTTCCTTCGAGCGTCGTGACGACCGTGGCGGCTTCCGCCGTGACAGCAACGACCGTCCGTCCGGTGGCTTCCGCCGTGACGACCGCCCCTCCGGCGGCTTCCGTCGCGACAACGAGCGCCGTGACGACCGCCCCTCCGGTGGCTTCCGTCGCGACGACCGTCCCTCCGGCCACCGCGGCAGCGACCGCCCGTTCAACCGTGACCGCCGCGACGACCGCCCCTCCAGCGGCTACCGCGCCGGCTCGGCGGACCGCCCGTACGGCCGCCGTGACGACCACCGCGGCGGCACCGGCACCGGCACGAACACCGGTTCCTTCGGTCGCCGTGACGACAAGCCGCGCTGGAAGCGCAACGGCTGATCCGCCTCCCGGCT
This sequence comes from Streptomyces sp. NPDC058685, assembly GCF_042714725.1. NCBI lineage: Bacteria > Bacillati > Actinomycetota > Actinomycetes > Kitasatosporales > Streptomycetaceae > Streptomyces > Streptomyces sp. NPDC058685. Next base: position 27,442 of record NZ_JBHXSL010000047.1, on the reverse strand, counting down.
CTTGAGCCGGACCCGCTGAACGCTGACAGGGCCCGCACGACACTTCGGTGCCGTGCGGGCCCTGACGCGTTGGGGGGGCGAGGCGCCTCCCGAGGGGGCTGCGCCGAGTGGCACGGCCCACCTCACTGACTCGTGGCACCTCCCAGGAAGAGCGCGACAAGCCGTTGATCGGATACCCGATCGGCTCACGAGTCAGCTCGGGCTATGCTCGGGGTGTCCTGCCGAGGGCCGTTAGCTCAATTGGCAGAGCAGCGGACTTTTAATCCGTTGGTTGTGGGTTCGAGTCCCACACGGCCTACCACCCGGCCGACCGGTCTCCGGTCGGCCACCACCCGAGCGCCCGGACCGGTTCCCCGGCCGGGCGCTTCCGCGTCCGCGGAGGTGGGCACCGGCTTTCCGCCCTCCCCGCCCGTGTCCTACGAGGCCACGTAATCCCCTGTCACCAGCCGGTGGATCAGCGTCACCGGGCTGCCGTCCGGAGTCGTCGCGCAGATCTCGAAGCGCAGGTGCTTGCCCGCCGGGACGTCCACGTTGTGCAGGAACTGGTGGGTCCCCGCACCCCACTTGGTGAGGTCGCCGTAGCCCGAGGGCGACGAGCCGTCCGGGTTGGTGGCGTAGAAGCGGCCGTCCAGGCGGGTGCCCTGCGGGGCGTCGCCGATGGTGAGTTGGACGTAGAGCGGGCCGATCAGTGTGCGGGGGCCGGCGTGGATGACCGCGTCCCGGAAGGCGAGGCCCACCCAGGAGCCGGACGGCAGTTCGACGTCGAAGGCGTTCGACTCGTGCAGTTTGGCGATGGGCATGTCGTCCTCCTCGGGCGGGCTGGGGTTCGCGGCCTCGGCGACGATGCCGGGGAAGACCACCTCACGGAACTGGGTCACCCGGGCGTTGCCGGGGCAGATCGTGCCGCCGACCGCCCATTCCTCGTGCAGCCGGTGGTAGCCGTAGCCGGGGTCGTCGTGGGTGCGGCAGATCCGCAGCGGGATGCCGTGGTGGTGGTGCAGCCAGGCCCCCAACCGGATCAGCCGGTCGACCTGTTCGTCCGTCCACCGGTCGGTGGCACTGGTGTTGCTCGCGGTCTCGATGGAGACCGCGCCGGTCCCGTCGGGGCGCCGGTTGGCCTGATAGTTGGCGTCGGCCCGGGTCTCCGTGCCGATGAACTGGCCGAGGTCGCCGGCGTAACCGAGCCCGAAGTGGGACTCGAGATTCGTAGACTGCCAGTACTCATAGATTCGCTGCGCGTTCCACGGCGCCGCGACGCTGTGGATGATGAATTGCGTCGGCCGGATGGCGGGCTGCTGATCACTCTCTGGCTGAAGCTCCAGCTTCCTCGCGAACGGGCACCAGGCCATCAGGGTGCCTCCTTCTGGTCCAGGAACGTCTTCATGGGGGAAATGACGGCATGGACGGACCGACCTGCACCATCGAGGGGTGCGGCCGCCCAGTGCGCGTGCGCTCTCGGGGGTGGTGCTCCATGCATTACCAGCGGTGGCAGCGCCACGGAGAACCCGGCCCCGGGACCGCGCATCGCCTTCACGGCAGCACGGCGATGGACGCCAGACGGTGCGAGTTTCCCGATTGCACCCGGACATACATCAGCAAGGGGCTGTGTGCGAGCCACAACTGGCAGCGGAATACAGGGCGTGAGCTGACTCCGCTGCTGGACCGGCGGGAGGCCAAGCCCCACGACCGGAACCAGCGGGGCGAGAAGCAGTGCCGCACCTGCCTTCTCTGGCTTGCACCGGACATGTTCAACCGGAACGCCGGTGCCAGGGACGGGCTGCAAGGGAACTGCCGAAGCTGTGGGCGGGACGCGCAGCGCAAGACGCTGTACCGGCTGCCTCCTGACCGCTACGCAGAGATGCTGGCAAGCCAAGGAGGCGTCTGCGCCATCTGCAAGCGGGCCGGTGACACTCGGTTCGGTCTGTCCGTCGACCACGATCACGGCTGCTGTCCAGATGCTGCAGGGTCCTGCGGACAGTGCATCCGCGGCTTGGTGTGCACGGCGTGCAACCACGGACTCGGGAAGTTCCGTGACAGCCCGGAACTCCTGCGCGCCGCAGCGGCGTACCTGGAGGCAAGCACCTCCCGGTAGCCGTTGGGGAACGATCTTCGCCGGTGTGCGGCGACTGCTGGGGGGTCGGACTCCCCGTCACCGAGCGGCACCCGTTCGCACGCCCGCCCGTACTCGTACACCCGCTTCGCCGTCCAGGGCGCCGCGATGCTGTGCAGGATGAACTGCGTTGGCCGGATGGCGGGTTGACTGTCGGACTCGGGCTGAAGTTCGTACTTCGTGGCGTTCGGATACCAGGCCATGCGTCCCCCAATCAGGTCGATGCGTGGGCTCTCACGCCGGTGGACCCTTAGAGGATCTCGGGGGGAGCGGGCCCAGGGATGGTCCAGAACACGCCATAGTCGGCCCGAGTCCTCGTACAGGAGCGCTGTTTCGCCGCTGCGGGGCATCGGTGAGGTCGTCGGTGCGGGTCATCCGGGAGCCGCCCCCGTGACCCCGCGTCCCCTCGGCCGTTGTCCCGGCATGACCAAGACACAGCGCATCCTCGCCGCCGTTGCCCTCGCCGCCGGCGCCACCGCGATGGCCGCCTCCGGTGCCCACGCCTCGGGACACACCGCCGAGCAGGCGGGTTCCGGAGCCCCGTCCCTGAACCAGCTCGACCAGCTCAGCGAGCTGGGACAGCTCACCGGAGTCGTCGCCCCCGTGACCGGTGTCCTGGGCGCCGTCCAGTAACACCGGGGCTCCGGGCGGCACGAGGCGGCTCGCTCGGTGCCGTACGCCCGGCCAGGCGCCCGGCCGGGTGGTCCCGAAAAGATTTCCCGGGATTCCTCCGCGAGGTGTCGAGAACCCTTCACCGGCTCCGACGTCCCCTGTGAGAGTTGCCCACGAGGGTGACCGCGCACCGAGGGAGCGAGTCATGAAGTATCTGGTGATGGTCCAGGGCACGCAGGCCGACTACGAGGCCATGTCCGGCAAGCCTTCCGCGCAGAGCCCCGCGTGGAGCGAGAAGGACATGCAGGCGATGTTCGCCTTCATGGGAGCGATCAACGACGACCTCGCCGAGTCCGGTGAACTCGTGGACGCGCAGGGGCTCACGGAGCCCGCGCAGACCCGGACGGTGGCCGCCGGCAAGGACGGCCGTCCGGTCGTCACCGACGGGCCCTACGGCGAGACCAAGGAGGTCCTCGCCGGGTACTGGGTCCTGGACTGCGAGAGCCTCGAGCGGGTCACCGAGATCGCGGCACGCGTCGCTCAGTGCCCGGCTCCCGAGGGAACGACCGAGTACCCCGTCGTCATCCGGCCCATCCAGGACGCCGCCGGAGGCGAATGTTGAGCCGTACGACCGCTGTCGAGGACCTGCTGCGCCTGCACGCGCCGCAGGTCCTCGGCGCGTTGGTACGCCGTTACGGGCACTTCGACCTGGCCGAGGACGCGGTGCAGGAGGCCCTTCTCGCGGCCGCCGAGCAGTGGCCGGACGCGGGTATCCCGGACAACCCCCGCGGCTGGCTGATCAGGGTCGCCTCGCGCCGGCTGACGGACCAGCTGCGCAGCGAGGAGGCCCGGCGTCGCCGCGAGGAGACGGTCGCGACCCTCACGCCCCGCGACGCATTCACCGTCCCCGCGCCCGGGGAGAGCCGTGCGCCCGCCGAGGACGACACCCTCACTCTCCTCTTTCTCTGCTGCCATCCCGAGCTCACGCCGGCCGCCCAGATCGCCCTGACGCTGCGAGCCGTGGGCGGTCTGAACACCGCGGAGATCGCCCGCGCGCATCTGGTGCCGGAGGCGACGATGGCGCAGCGGATCAGCCGGGCCAAGCAGAAGGTCAGGGGTCTGCCGTTCCGACAGCCGGGCCCAGAGGACCGCGACCGGCGGCTCGCCGCCGTGCTTCAGGTCCTGTACCTGATTTTCAACGAGGGCTACACGGCGACGTCCGGGCGGGCGCTGCACCGCGCCGATCTGGCTCGTGAGGCGATCCGGCTCACCCGGGCCATACGCCGTCTGCTGCCGCAGGAGGGCGCCGTCACCGGTCTGCTGGCGCTGATGCTGCTCACCGACGCCCGCAGCTCCGCGCGGACCGGGCCGGACGGTGAGTTGATCCCGCTCGACGAGCAGGACCGCACCCTCTGGGACCGGGCGGCGATCGACGAGGGATCGGCCCTGGTGGAAGAGGCCCTGGGGCAGGGCCCGGCGGGGGTCTACCAGCTTCAGGCGGCGATCGCGGCGCTGCACGACGAGGCAGTGAACGCTGAGGACACCGACTGGCCGCAGATCCTCGCGCTGTACGACCTGGTCGTACGGCAGGCTCCGGAGCCGATGGCCGAGCTCGGGCGGGCCGTCGCCGTCGCGATGGTGCACGGGCCCGAGGCCGGGCTCGCGCAGCTCGACGGGCTGGAGGACCGGCTGGCGGGCCACCACCGGCTGGACGCCGTACGCGCGCATCTGCTGGAGAAGGCGGGGGATGTCGAGGGCGCACGCGCCGCCTACCAGCTGGCCGCCCAGCGCACGCTGAGCATCCCCGAGGCGCGCTATCTCCGGGCGCGGGCGTCGCGTCTGCTGCCCTGAGCCGCGCCGATCTCCGGGCGCGGGCGTCGCGTCTGCTGCCCTGAGCCGCGCCGATCTCCGGGCGCTGGCGTTCCGGCTGTTGCCCTGAGCCCCGCCCCCTGCCCGGAGGACCGCCACCGGCTCGGGCGCTCCCGAAAACGCCGCTTGACCTTTACGCAGCGTCAAGATTTAGCGTCGGAGTCATGGAGTGGTCGATCCAGGAGATTGCCCGGCGCGCCGGGACGACGAGCCGCACGCTGCGGCACTACGGCGAGCTCGGTCTGCTCGAACCCACCCGGGTGGGCAGCAACGGCTATCGCTACTACGGCCCGGACGCGCTCGTACGGCTGCAGCGGATCCTGCTGCTCCGCGAGCTCGGTCTCGGCCTGCCCGCGATCGCCGAGGTGCTGGAGGGGCAACGCGACACGGGCGCCGCGCTGCGGGCTCATCTGCGCCTCCTGGAGCAGGAACGCGAACGCATCGGGCGGCAGATCGCCTCGGTGCGGACCACTCTCCACAAGACCGAGAGAGGGGAAGAACTCATGGCCGAGGAAGTGTTCGACGGCTTCGACCACACGCAGTACGAACAGGAGGTGACCGAGCGCTGGGGCCGGGACGCGTACGAGAAGGGCGACCGCTGGTGGCGCTCACTGAGCGACGAGGACAAGCGCGCCTTCCAGGACGAGCAGGTCTCCATCGCCCGGGCCTTCGCCCAGGCGCTCCGGGACGGCCGGTCCGCCGACAGCGACGAGGTGCAGGCGATCGCCGCGCGGCAGTACGCATGGCTGTCGACGACCACGACGCCGTCGAAGTCGTACTTCATCGGTCTCGGCGAGATGTACGTCGCGGACCCGCGCTTCACCGCCGCGTACGACCGGCACGGCGAGGGGACGGCCGTCCTGGTCCGGGATGCGATGAAGGTGTACGGGGAACGGCACCTGACCGACGAGTGATCACCGCGGTGCCCGCTCGACGGCCTCCCGCCGCTGCTCAGCGGCTGGTGAGCGGTCGGTGAGCGGCCGGTCAGGGGCCGGTCAGGGGGTCGGCAACGCCCTCGCCAGCTCCTCGTCGGTCGCGGGGCGGGCGGCGGCGAGGGTGCTGCGCAGCCGTTCCACGTCCAGGCCGGGGGCCGTGCGCGCCCGCAGCAGCAGGGTGCCGCGGCGCTGGACCACGTAGTGGGACACCGTGCCGTCGACGTGGCGCTGCTTGACGACGGTGAAGCCGTCCCCGGCGTCGAGGCAGACGATCTGTCCGGGGAGTTCCTCGGGGCATCCCGCGTCGGGCCGTGCGGTGACCTCGTAGTCGAAGCCGGGGACGGAGCCGGGACGGCCGCCGGCGCTGTAGTGGAGACGGAAGTCCGCGTCGAGCCGGCCGCTGCCCGGTTCCGTCTCGAAGCCGCCGGGGGGATCGATGACCAGCAGCTGGGCCCGGGGGAAGGGGCTGTTCGCCAGGGCGCCCGCCAGCCTGTCGTCCTGCGCGCCGGGCTGGAGTACACAAGCGGCTATGCCGACCGCGGGCGCCACCAGCGCGGCGGCGGCCCGGGCGAGCGGGCCGAGCCTTCGGCGCACGATCGGGCGGACGATCGACGGACGCATGTTCGTCGGCACGGACTGTTTCCCCCTCATGCGCGAGATGGTGACCCACCGGAAAGGTGAGCGACAGAGCCGGGGCGCCCTCAATTGGAGTTGATCTTGCTCCGGATGGCGTAGAGTGGTGTTCACCGACGCGGGGTGGAGCAGCTCGGTAGCTCGCTGGGCTCATAACCCAGAGGTCGCAGGTTCAAATCCTGTCCCCGCTACTGACACAGCGGCCCGGCACTCGTCTCGAGTGCCGGGCCGCTGTTGTTTCTCCGTCTGTGGGCCCGCGTTTCGCCCGGTTGGCCGATGGAGAGTCGCTCAGCGGCGCGGCTCCGGACAGCCTGGGTAGGGCGCGGTACCGTCCGCAGCCGTGGGCGGACCGGGGAGGAGAGCACCGTTGGCGCAGTTCCAGCAGAGTCGTGTGTACGGCGCCCGCCGCTTCCTCCGTGCCCTCCCCACCCTGATGATCATCGGTGGGCTGGTCTTCGACCTGGCGACCCCGGCGCAGTTCACGGCCGTGCCGATGTTCGCCGCCGCTCCGCTGGTCGCCGCTCCGTTCTTCTCCTGGCTCACCACGCTGGTGACGGGCATCACGGCGACCCTCGCGGTGCTCGGGCTGCACTTCTACAACCGCACCGTCGACGAGGTCACGGCATACACCGAGGTCTTCACGCTCATCACCGTCTCCGGGCTCGCGCTGCTCATCAACACCGTCGTCAGACGCAGCGGTGAGCGTCTCGCCTCCGCCCGGGTCATCGCCGAGACCGCGCAGCGTGCCGTGCTGCCCACGCCCGCCGACCGGATCGGCGGGCTGCACGTCGCGGCACGGTACGAGGCCGCGCTCGCCGACGCGTTCATCGGCGGCGACCTGTTCGCCGTGCAGGAGACGCCCTTCGGGGTGCGGCTGGTGGTCGGCGATGTGCGGGGCAAGGGGTTGGAGGCCGTCGAGGCGGTGGCCGTCGTCATCGGCGCGTTCCGGGAGGCGGCCGAGCAGGAGAGCTCCCTGGAGGGCGTCGCGCAGCGCCTCGAGCGGGCGCTGGCGCGCGAGGGCACGCGCCGGGACAGCCTGGACGCGGTCGAGGGCTTCACCACCGCCGTACTGGGAGAGATCCCGCGCGGTGCCGGAATCGTCCGGCTGGTGAACCGCGGCCACCCGGAACCGATCCTGCTGCACGCCGACGGCGACCTGGAATTCCTGGCGCCGTCGAGGGCCGCGCTGCCGCTCGGCATGGGCGATCTGGAGGTCTGGCCGGACCAGGCGGTGGAGTATCCGCTGCCGACGGGAGCGACCCTGCTGCTCTACACGGACGGTGTCAGCGAGGCGCGCAACGCGGCCGGTGAGTTCTACGATCCCGGCGCGCGGCTCTCGGGGCGGCTCTTCCCCGGGCCCGACGAACTGCTCGACGCGCTCGTCGACGACGTGCGCCGGTACACCGGAGGTGGTTCGAAGGACGACATGGCACTGCTGGCGGTCGCCCGGCCCGCGGAGGGGCAGCCGGAGCGCCGCAGGACGGTGAAGGTCGTGCCGCCCGCGTGAGGGGCGTCGGCACCTCGGGGCCGGCTGGGACGTCTCGCCGTACGAGGCTGTGTGCGTGGGGGTGGGGTCGGGTACGCCGTGACGATTCTGGCCTCGTTCGCCTGAGCCGGTGGGTGTGCCGAAGACCGTGTTGGTGGGTTGGTTCGGCTTGAGCCGGGTGGGTGCGCCGAGACGTGTCGGTGGGCTTGCCCGGATGAGCTGTGTGGCGGTCGCAGCCCTTCGCGGAACCGAGCGGACGTCTTGCCCGCCCGGTCCGCTCTGGTGGCTGGGCACGCTGCGTAGTGGGAAGATCCCCCTCCGCATACCATGTGACGACCCGTCAGTAATGTTCCGCGGCCCGAAGGGCGATCAAGTCGCCCGAATCCGGCTGCTTGTGTCCCGATTGGTCCCGTGGGAAGTCGTTAACGATCACCCGGAACAGCTTGGAATACGGTCCTCGCGTCTATTAACGTTCGATAACGCAGCGCGGTCGTCCCAGCCGTCGTCAGGACGGCGCCGTGCGCGTGCGCCGAATTCCGCAAGGGAACCGGGGAACCAATCCTTGGGGTGAATCGGGCACCTTCCACCGCGACTTCCGCGGCGGGTGGCGCTCGTAGGAGACCTTCCTGCTCCGAACCCGTCAGCTAACCCGGTAGGCGAGAAGGAAGGAAAGGAGCACGCCTCAGTGGCGTCCAACAGGCCTGCCCCAGAAGCACCCTTCGCCAATGACTTCTTCGGTGCGGAGGGCGCGGAGCGGTCCCTCGAAGAGTGGAACCCCACCGAGGACTCCGTCCGTCCGGTGCGCGGTCGGCACCGTGTCGCCAAGCAGCGCGGCGGACTTGCCCGTAGCTCCACCGTGCTCGGCGTCGGCGTGATCGCCGCGGTCGGCGCGGGCGGCATCGCGACGGCGCAGGACAAACCCGCGGTCTCCATATCCCTTCCCGACGCGCTCTCGGACAATCTGCCCGACGCCAAGTCCCTTCCCGGCGTCGGTTCTTTCATGTCCGACGACTCCTCGGACGTCGTGGACGAGGCGGCCACGTACTCGGCGATGGGCATCGCCTACGCCGACACCGCTTCCGACACCGACCAGGGCGGTGCCGGCGAGGCGCTGCGCTCCCGCATCCTCCAGCAGGCCGAGCAGCAGCAGGCCAAGGCTGAGGAGTCGGCCAGGGCGGCGGCCGCGAAGGCCGCGGCGGACAAGGCCGAGGCCGCGGCGAAGAAGAAGGCGGAAGAGGTGGCCGCGAAGGCCGCCGCCGCGAAGAAGAAGGCAGAGGACGAGGCGAAGGCCAAGGCGGAGGCAGAGCGTCTCGCGCAGCTGGCCAAGAGCTACTCGCTCCCCACCTCCTCGTACACGATCACCTCCACGTACGGCGAGTCCGGCTCCCTGTGGTCCTCCGGCCAGCACACCGGCCTGGACTTCGCCGCCCCGACGGGTACGCCGGTCAAGGCCGTGCACAACGGCACCGTGAAGTCGGCGGGCTGGTCCGGCTCGTACGGCTACCGCATCGTTCTCGAACTCGAGGACGGCACCGAGGTCTGGTACGCGCACCTGTCGTCGATGACCGCGAGCGCCGGCCAGAAGGTCGCGACCGGCGAGACGATCGGCCGCGTCGGCGCCACGGGCAACGTGACGGGCGCGCACCTGCACCTCGAGGTCCACACCGCCGGCGGCTCGGGCATCGACCCGATGGCCTGGCTGCGGGACAAGGGCCTGACTCCCTGATCCTGCGGGACAGTTCCCGCGCATCTCGATCCCCGGCAGTCCTGGCGCTCACCCCCCGACGCCAGGACTGCCGGTTTTTGCTGCGCCCGGTTCTCCCGGGAGCGGGCAGGACGCGGTCGCCCACCGGTGCGCGGTCAGGTCCGGTACGGGTTGTACGCGCCGTAGTCGCGGTGCGGAGGCGGCACACGCACCCGCCCGGTGGCCCGTGCCGCGTACGTCAGCGCCGGTGCGGCCACGTCCCTGCGCTGCCACAGGTGATGCAGCAGCTCCTGCTCGCGCTCCACGAAGTCCGGGTCCGCCGCGCCCCGGTGGGCCCGATGGCGCAGAAACGCCAGCGAGGTCGCGAAATGCTGGTACTCCGACACCGCGTGCGCCGCGGTCGGCCCGTGCATACGCCGCGCGACGTCCCGCGCGAGGGTGCGCGCCCGCATCGACGAGAGGGCGGGCGGCTGGTCCGCCGACAGCCATCCGGCCGCGGCGTAGGCCGGCAACTCGGTGGCTATCGTCCGCAGTTCCCGCTGCCGGCTCCATATCGTGAGCCAGGTCAGCAGCCCGAAGACGGGCACCATGAACGCCCCGTACACGAGATAGAAGCCCCACGGGCCGAACAGGGACGTCGAGCCGTTCCACAGCGCGTGCATGCCCATCGCCAGCGCCAGACCGAGCAGCGGCAGGACGATGCGCCGGACCCGCATGCGCCGTGAGGCCAGTGCCGCGACACCGAAGCCGATGCCGGTCAGCACCGTGAAAAGCGGGTGGGCGAACGGGGACATGACGATCCGTACGAAGAACGTCGCCGCGGTCACGGACGCGATCCCGGAGAAGCCCATCTGCTGGTCCTCGCCGAACGCGTTGCCCAGATAGAGGATGTTCTCCGTGAACGCGAAGCCCGTCGCGGTGAACCCGGCGACCACGACCCCATCGACGATCCCGCGGAAGTCCTGTCGGCGGAAACGGAAGATCAGCAGGATCGCCGCGGCCTTCGCACTCTCCTCGACGACCGGCGCGATGACCGTCGCGCCCAGTGTGTCCGCGCCCGTGGGGTCGGCTGTGGCGGTGGCTATCCACTGCGTCGCGAAGGTGTTCGCGATGATCGCCACGAGGGCGGCGGCGAAGGCGCCCCAGGCGAAGGCGAACAGAAGGTTCCGCCAGGGGCCCGGCTCGACCCGGTCCAGCCAGCGGAACGCGGCGGTGAGCAGGGGGACCGGCAGGGTCGCCAGGCCGAGGCCGACCAGGAAACCCTGGGTGCCGGTCTGCTCCCGTACGAGCGACAGGATGACGAGGCCCGACAGGGCGAGGAGCGTGATCAGCACCCCGGCACGGACGGCCTTGCTGTGCCAGAACCGGGAGACACGGCGGGGCTTGTAGCGCCACCGGGCACGCTCCGGCACGGCGGCGAGCAGCTCGTCGACACGCTGCTGCTCGAACGCCGGGACCGCGGGGTGCGGTGGATGGTGCTGCGGGGGCGACGACTCGGACACCCACTGACCCTAACGAGGGACACCGACAACGGGCGACGGTGCGTGGGGTTGGACGCCGGGCCGGCGCCGGGTGCGCGCCGGCCGAGCGGCGGCCCTTGGCCCGGGCGGGTGGCTGTGCGCCGGGCGCACGCCGCCGTTCGCTCGGGTCAGGCTCCCGCGGTGCGGCGGAACAGCAGGTCGTGCACCTTGTGGCCCTTGTCGATGCCCTGGCCCTCGAACCGCGTGAGCGGCCGGAAGTCGGGGCGTGGCGCGAACCCGCCGTGCTCCTGGGTGTTCTCGAAGTCGGGATGGGCCGAGAGCACCTCGAGCATCTGCTCGGCGTACGACTCCCAGTCCGTGGCGCAGTGCACGATCGCGCCGGGCTGCAGCGAGCCGGCGACGAGGCTGAGGAACTCGGGCTGGATCAGCCGGCGCTTGTGGTGCCGCTTCTTGGGCCAGGGGTCGGGGAAGTAGACGCGCAGACCGTCGAGCGAGCGGGGGGCGAGCATCTCGCGGAGGAGGATGATCGCGTCGCCGTTGGCGACCCGGACGTTGGAGAGGCCGTTGCGCTCGGCGAGGGCGAGGAGGTTGCCCTGGCCGGGGGTGTGGACGTCGACGGCGAGGATGCCGGTGGTGGGGTCGGCCGCGGCCATCTGGGCGGTGGCCTCGCCCATGCCGAAGCCGATCTCGAGGACGACGGGGAGCCCGTCGAACATGGCCTCCAGGTCGAGGACGCGATGCCCGTCGATGTCGAAGCCCCAGACGGGCCAGAGCCGCTGGAGAGCATCGCCCTGCCCGGCGGTGACACGACTGCGCCGCGGCTGAAAACTGCGGATGCGCCGCTCGTGATGGGACCCGGCGGGATCGGGAGTGGGCCCATCGGGGAACCGGGGGGCGCGGCGGTCGCGGATGGGCTGGGGGGCGGGTTCTTGGGACTCAGACACAGTGGGGGTGATTTTACGCGGTGGGTGAGGGTGCGGGTTCTTGTGGCGGGGCGGGTGCTTGGGCCTTGGGTTCTTGTGCGGCGTCGGGACCCGGGGGCGGGGCCTGGGCGCTTGGGGCGCGGGTTCTTGTCGGGCGTCGGGTCCTTCGGGCGGGGCCTGGGTGCTTGGGCCTCGGGTGCTTGTGCGGCGTCGGGTCCCGGGGGCGGGTGCGGGTGCGGGTGCTTGGGGCGTCGGGTTCTTGTCGGGCGTCGGGTCCGGGGGCCCTCCGGGCTCGACTCCTCGGGGTCGGCGGCGTACAGCTGTGTTGTCCAGGTCACCCGGGTGTTGCCGCCGATCCCCTGCGGGGACGACCCTGCACGCCCCCTGCCGGCGGTCGAGGACACGGCCGGTGGCGGTTGCCGGCCGCATGCGAACCCGAGCCGGTTCGGGAGAAGCTGGACAGGGCGCCGGCCGGCGCTCGCGGCGCGAGACCCTAATGAACCTGTCTGGGCTCGGCGGCGCGAAGCTGCGGCGGCATGCGGGGTGTGGGGCGCAGCCCCACATGAACCTCTGCTTCCCACCCCCACCGGACAGGTGGGGGCACCAGGCCTACGCGGCCGGGTGCCACCGGAGCCAGGGGCCGTGGGGGCGCAGCGCCGGAGTCCCTTACCCCGGCGCCGGGAAAGTGCCGGCTCAGCCCTCGCGGCGCGAAGCTGCCGCTCCGGCGGGGCCGTGGGCGCAGCCCCACATGAACCTCTGCTCCCCCGCCGGACAGGTGGGGTCACCCGGTCCAGGCCGGGTGCTGCCGGAGTCAGGGGTCGTGGGGCGCAGCCCCGCTAGTCAGACAGGGCTCGCAGCGCCCTGCGCGCCACCTCGCGGCCGATCGGGAGCGAGGCCGTCGCCGCCGGGGACGGGGCGTTCAGGACGTGGACCGTGCGTGGGGACTCGCGGATCAGGAAGTCGTCCGCCAGCGTGCCGTCCCGCAGGACCGCCTGGGCGCGGACTCCGGCCGGGGCGCGGCGGAGGTCCGACTCCGTCACCGAGGGCAGCAGGCGGCGGACCGCCGTCGTGAAGGCGCGCTTCGAGACCGAGCGGTGCAGCTCGCCCGCGCCGTACCGCCAGTGGCGCCGGGCGATCTGCCAGGAGCCGGGCCAGGTCAGGGTGGTCGCCAGGTCGCGGGGGCGCAGGGTGGACCAGTCGTACCCCTCGCGGGCCAGCGCCGGGACCGCGTTCGGGCCGACGTGGACCCCGCCGTCGATCCCGCGCGTCAGGTGCACCCCCAGGAACGGGAACGCCGGGTCCGGCACCGGGTAGACCAGGCCCCGGACGAGCGAGGGGTCCGCCAGTTCGTAGTACTCGCCGCGGAAGGGGATGATCCGCATGTCCGGCTCGTCGCCCGTCATCCGGGCCACCCGGTCGCACTGGAGACCCGCGCAGTTGACCATCGCCCGCGCTCTGAGCACCGTGCCGGTGGACGTGCGCACCGCGACGCCGAAGGCGCGGCGGTCCACCGCCGTGACCTCCTCGCCGCAGCGGATGTCCGCGTCCGACGCGGCCGCCAGCTGCGCCGCCACCGCGCCGAAGTCGCAGATCCCCGTCGTGCCCACCTGGATCGCCGCGAGCCCGCGGACCTCCGGTTCGTGCTCCATGATCTGCGCGGGGCCCAGCTCCCGTACCGGAATGCCGTTCTCCCGGCCGCGCTGGACCAGGGCGTGCAGCCGGGGCAGTTCGTCGCGGCCGGTGGCGACGATCAGCTTGCCCGTGACCTGGTGGGCGATGCCGTACTCGGCGCAGAACTTGACCATCTCCGCCGCCCCGCGCACCGCGAACCGCGCCTTCAGCGACCCCGGCCGGTAGTAGATCCCGCTGTGGATCACCCCGCTGTTCCGCCCGGTCTGGTGGCGCGCCGTCCCCGGTTCCTTCTCCAGGACGATCACCCGGGTCCCGGGCGCCGCGCGCGTGAGGGCGTACGCCGTCGACAGACCGACGATCCCACCGCCGATCACCAGCACGTCGCAGTCGAAGCTCTGCCCGGACGCCGTCACCGCGTCACCTCCCACCCCGATAGTGCACTGGCCCGCTGACAATGCCGTTAAACCAGCTGAAACGGGGAGGCGTGTACGCAGTCACATCGGCTCGGGTCTACGCGGGTGCCATCAGCAGCGGCCTCGCCCGCTCCCGGAGCTCCACGACCCGCGGTTCGTCGCCGTACGGCTCCAGCCGGTGCAGCAGGTCCCGTACGTACTCCGTGGTCCGCGCCGAGGAGATCCGTCCCGCGACCTCCACCGCGCGCGTGCCCGCCGCGCACGCCGCGTCCAGGTTCCCGGACTCCAGCTCCGCGACGGCGCTCACCACGAGCCGTAAGCCGTGCGAGCGCACGAACTCCTCCGTCGGCCGCGACAGGGCCTGCTCCGTGAACCGGCGTACCTGCCGTGGTGCCTTCAGATCGCGGTAGCACTCGGCCGCGTCGGCGGCGAACCGGTCGTAGGAGTAGAAACCCAGCCACGACGGGTCCGGGTCGCCCTCCCGTGAGCGCTCCAGCCAGCCCTCGGCCGCCTTCAGCGCCCCGCCGGCCGCGGCCGCGTCGTTCGCCTTGGCGTGGGCGCGTGCCTCGACCAGCCGGAAGAAGCTCATCGTGCGGGCGGTCGCCAGGCCACGGTTGCGTTCCAGTGCCGCCTGGGCGAGGTCCACACCTTCGTCGGCGAAGCCGCGGTAGGTGGCCTGGAGCGACATCGAAGCGAGGACGTATCCGCCGAGCGGCACGTCGGCCGCCGCGCGGGCGAGCCGCAGCGCCTGGATGTAGTACCGCTGGGCGGCCTCCTGCTGGCCCGTGTCGAAGGCCATCCAGCCCGCCAGCCGCGTCAGTTCGGCGGTCGCGCCGAACAGCGCGCGGCCGACCTCGTCGGAGTACGAGGCGAGCAGCAGCGGCGCCGCGTCCACCCGGAGGCACTCGGGGACCATCGACGAACGCCAGTCCCCACCGCCGTACTTGGAGTCCCAGCGCCGGGCGTCCTCCGCCGCCTCCCGCAGCTTGGCCACATCGCTGTGGCCCACGCGGGCGGGCGAGTCGTCGGTGAGGGCGTCCAGAGACCGCTCCACCGAGGAGTCGGCAGGGGTTATCAGCCACCGCGACGCGGGCGTCGCATAGGCGCTGACTGCGAAGGAACCGGCCAGCGACTGCCATATGCCTCCGCTCCCGGCCCGCCGTCCCGCCAGGTCGAGGCGGTACAGCTCGGTGGCCGATTTCACCGCCTCGCCCACATCGCGCGGGAAGGCAAGCCCGACCTCGGGGGCCGGGTCGGCGTCCGCGAGACCGATCTCGTGCAGCGGCACCGGGCGGCCGAGCTTCGCGCCGATCGCGGCGGCGATCAGATGGGGCGCGGCGCCCTGCGGCACCATGCCCTTCGACACCCATCTCGCCACGGACGTCTTGTCGTAGCGAAGGGTCAGCCCGCGCTGCGCTCCGAGGTCGTTGACCCGCCGGGCAAGACCGGCGTTGCTGATTCCCGCGAGGGCGAGAACGGTGCCGAGTTTTTCGTTCGGCCCGCGTTGCTCCCTGGACATGCGCCACCCCTCGACACACAGACGGCCGCCGCGTCGCTCTGCAGCGCACGGCATTCGTACTGCGTCCTCCCCGGTTGGCAGCTTCGCGGTCCCGGCTGCAAAAGCACCTGGCCGAGCCCCGCGGAATATGCGCCCCGGCGGAGAACATCAGTAAACACAGCGTAGTTCGCCGCATCCTGACCGTTAAGGGGCGGTGTTCCGTATGGCGAGATTGTTGTGCGGTGGAGCAGCCGGACCGCCGGCGGTGCCGCGCCGCCGTGCTCCGTGCGTGTGGCCGTGCGCCCGTCCGTGCGCTCTGGTCCGGCAGGTGGGGGAGCGCTTCCATGAGTGCTGCGTGGGTCGGCCCACTGCGTACTGGAACCAGTGGGCTGGGGGACACCGCCGCCTTCAATCCCCGCGGGCGGCGGACCGGTCCGGGAGGCGAACAGCGCCTCCCGGACTGTCGTATGCCGGGCCAAAGCCCCCGAAGCGCCCCTGAGAATGGCTGAATGACGACTGTCCCGCTCGTTCCCTTTGCTCTGATTTGGGTATGGGCCACTCGTTCCGCCGCCTGTCGAACCGCCGGCAAATCGCCGACCACGAGGGCGCGTTCACTTTTTGCGCGCGCTACCCGGAGCCCCTCCTGTGCGCTGCCTTCGTGGCAGCATGTTCCCGAACGGCCGGGGCTCGACGGCCATGGTTTGTCCACAGCCTGTGGAGGCGGCGATGCGGTGGTTGGTGGGGTGGAGCAGTATTGCCGCAAACTTCGGTACGGCCGGAGCCGTCGGGGAGTCCGACGAGGGCCGCACCGTCCACCCCGTCGGATCGCAGCTCCTGTGGGGCGACCCGGACCCGCTGTGGGCCGTCGGTGACTGGCGCCCCGACGAGGTGCGCGTCGTCACGGCCGATCCGCCCGCCCATGTCGTCGGCCACGCCCCCATCACCAGACTCGCCGTCCTCGGCTGCTGCGCGGCCGGGGACGACGAGCTGCGGGCCGGACTGCTGTCCGCCCGCGGCGGGGCCCTTCGTCATCTGACCTCATGGGCCGGCAGTTACACCGCGGTCGTCCAGATAGGGCGCCGGATCACCGTCATCGGCGACCTGGCCGGCGCGAGACCCGTCTTCTACACCCCCTGGGCCAACGGCACCGCCTATGCGACCGCCGCCCTCCCGCTCGCCGATCTCATCGAAGCCCAGCTGGACATCGGCCACTTGGCCGCGCTGCTCGCCTGCCCCGAGACACCGGAGGCGCTGCGCGACTCGACCCCGTACGAGGGGGTCAAGCGCATCCCGCCGGGGCACGCGCTGATCCTGCGCGAGGGCTCCCGCGAGATCACCGGCTACGAGCCGGTCGCCTCGCTCGCCGTCGCCGGCCCGCAGATCGAGGCGGCGCGCGCGGTCGACGGCGTACGGGACGCCCTGGTCGACGCCGTACGCGCGAGACTCACCGCCCCCCGGCACGCACCCGAGACGCTGCCCCCGGACCCCGGTCCCGTGCCGGGCATGGGTCCCGCGGAACGCCGCGCCGCCCGGGGCGGACCGGCGCCCGGCATCGGCGCGGACCTGTCCGGCGGCAGCGCGTCCGGCACGCTCGCGCTGCTCGCCGCGGGGCTGCCCGGCGTCCCCGGCACGGTGCTCGGCCACGGCACCGGAGCCGGTGAGCGGCTTCTCGCCGTCACCTTCAACGATCTGACCGAGGACGGCCGCGAGGCCGAACTGGAGCGGGCGCGCGCGATCGCCGAGAACCCGCGCCTGCACCATGTGGTCGTCGCCGCCGGCGAGGAGGGGCTGCCGTACGCCTCCCTGGACAGCGGGCCACTCACCGACGAACCCGCGCCCTCACTCGTCACGGCGGAACGCCACCGCGGCCGGCTGACCGGCGGCAGCGCGGACCACTTCACCGGTACGGGCGCACGGCAGGTGCTGGACGCGCACCCGGCACGCCTCGCGGATCTGCTGCTGGACCGGCGCCGGCGTCATCTGCTGCGGCCGGCCGCCGCGCTGGCCCGGGCCGAAGGGCCTTCGCCGCAGGCGCTGTTCATCCCGGTGACGGTGTACCGGGCGGCGCGGCGGCTGGCGCGCACGCCGTACCGGACGGGCCTGGAGACGGCCGCCGACCTGTTGCTGGAGGCGAACCGCAAAGGCGTGGGAGCGAACGGCACCGGCCCGCTCGGTGCGTCGCTGGCCGCTCTGACCTGGTCGCGGCCCGGCCCGGCCGCGCGGTGGCTCACGGGTGAGGCGTTGGCTGAAGTATCGGTTCGCCTGATGGCCGCCGCGACGCGCCCGGTGATCGTGCAACGTCCCGGTGAAGCCCGCGCCCGGGCCGCGCTGACCCGCCACGCGTCCGACCACCGCATCCTGGAACAGGCGGCCGAGGTCCGCAGTCAGCGCCTGCACGCGCCCTTCCTCGACAACCAGGTCGTCCGCGCCTGTCGCGACCTCCCCGAGTCCCTGCGGGTGCGGCCGGGAGCACGGGCCGAGATCCTGCGCACGGTCCTCGCGGGTGCGGGCATCCACGACCTGCCGCCGGGCTGGGGCGCGACCACCCAGGCCACGTCGACGGCAACAGCACGCAAGGGCCTCCGCGCGGCGCTGCCGACGCTGATGGCCCTCTTCGACGCCCCGCTGCTCGCGGACGCGGGCCTGGTGGAGGCGCGGGTGGTCCGCAAGGCCCTGCGGGCGGCCTCGGAGGGTGAACAGGTACCTCTGGACGGCCTGGCCGACCTGATCTCCACGGAACTGTGGTTGCGGCGGTTGCTGTCCCGTCGTGGCACCTGCTGGACGGGCTCGGCGGCCCCGCGGCAGCGTGCGGTCGCCGGAGGAGTACCACCGCGGCGAACGCTCCAGCCGTAGGCGGCGGTTGGGCCCGTGCGGTCGCGGGTGGACCTCGGTACGGCGTCGGCGCGCGACCTCCGCACGGGGACCGGCATCGGACTCTCCGTACGGCATCGGGCTCTCCGTACGGCCTCGGACGAGGGACGTCTCCGTACGCGTACCGGTACGGGCCGCCGTCAGCCGCAGCTGATCTGCGACTGGGCCCAGTCCGCGAGCGCCACCGAGCCGAACGGGGTGATCGGCTCCACCACCAGCCGGATCCTCTCCCGCCCCCCGATCGCCACATGCACCGGTACGCCCGCCTGCCCGCCGCGGATCACCGGCGAGCGCCACAGCCGCGCACCATCCCCGTAGACGGAGAACCGCACGGCACCGAGCCCCAGTGTCAGGTCGTCGACGCCGACCACCGCGTCATAGCTGGTGCACCGGCGGTTGAGGGCGATGGTGACCGACGAGGGCGCGTGCACCGTCACCCCGTGTCCGTAACGCCGGCCGTCGACCGACATCCCCCAGCGCTGCCAGATCCAACTGCTCTGCCCCAGCAGCACCTCGGGTCCGGTGTGGTCGCCGAACACGCTGTATTCGAGCCGGTTGACCTGGTAGACCCGCGGCTCCGGCGGAGGCGGGGGCGGGGTGGGCCGCGGCTCGGGCGGCGTCGGCGTCGGTGGCTGTGTGGGTGCGGGCGGGTCCGACGGCGCGGGCCGGGACGGCGCGGGTGCGGGAGGCGCAGGCGCCCCCGGTGTCGGCGTGGGCGCCGGATTCGTCTTCGGCGCAGGGTCGTTGGGCCGCACCGACGGCGCCGGTACGGCGGGGTCGCCGGGCGCCGGCGGCCGCGGCGGATCGGGCTGCTGTGGCGGCGTCGGCTGCCGCGGTGCGCCGGGCTGGGTCACGGGAGGCTTGGCGTCCGCCTCCGGTACGGGCTTCGGGTCGCCCGAGAGCGCCCACACCAGTCCCGCTGCCGCCGCGACCGCCACGGCGGCGGCGATACCGGCCTTCACGGGGGCGCCGAGCCCCTCCGACACCGCGGCTCCGCCCGCCGCGCCCGACGTACTGCCGGACGCACCACCGGCCGCGCCCGCCCCCGCAGCGCCGACGGCTCCGCCGGCGACGATCCCGGCGGCCTTGAGCGAGTAGCCGGCGGCGAACCAGCCGATGACCGCGACCGGCAGCAGCGCGGGAATCCCGGCGTTGACGTGCTCCAGCTCGCCCACGGCGAGCCGGCACTTGGCGCACTCCTCCAGGTGCTTGCGCAGACCGCGCTCGGCCCGCATCCGCAGTCCACCGCGGGCGTACGCCCCCAGCCGGTCGGCGTACCGCGCGCAGTCGCCGCCGGAGGTGAGCGTGGTGCTCACATGGGCCTGTAGATAGGCCTGCTTGAGCCCCTCGCGGGCCCGGCTGGCGAGGACCGCCGTCGCGTTGGCGGTCAGCCCGAAGAGCGGTGCGACCTCGCTCGGGGACTCCTCCTCGACGGTGGTGTGCCACAGGACCGCCTGCCAGCGCTCGGGCAGCGACCGGAAGGCCTGCATGGCCAGGGACTGTTCGGCTTCGTGCATGGCGCGGACGTCCGCGCCCAGGTCCAGGGTGTCGTCGGTCGCGGCGTCCGTGCTGCGGGCGGCCTCGACGGCGAACACCGCGAAGTCGTCCACCAGTTGCTCGCGCTTGGCCGTCTTCGTCCAGGAGGCGGCCACCCGGCGCACCGTCGTCATCAGATACGCCCGCACGGCGTGTTCGGGTCCGGCACCCCCGCGGACGGCTTGCAGGGTCCGCGCGAACACCTCGGCCGTCAGGTCGTCGGCGGTGTGCGCGTCCCGGCAGCAGGTGCGCGCGTACCGGCGGACGGCGTCGGAGTGGCGGCGGAACAGCTCCTCGTAGGCGCTGGTCTCTCCCGTGCGCATGCGCTGGAGCAACTCGGCATCGGACACGGGGAGTTCGCGTGGCGGCGGAAGCACCGAGTCGAGGCCGCTGCCGCCTTCGCGCTGGAGCGGCACCGCATGACCGGCCGGCACGGGGCCGGTGGTCCCGATCCCGCCTCCGCTCATGCCCTGGGGCGGAACGCCGGCGGGTGACCCGGAGGACCCCTCGGGCCCGCCCTGGCTCGGCACCTGTCGCGATGGCGGTCCCGCAGCCGCGTCATCCGCACCGTCGAGGGACTCGTCCCGTTCGTCACCGCTCATCGCGGAAGCCCCCGTCAGCACCTTCAGACCCAAACACCGGGCAAGCGTGCCACAGAGCAACAGCGCACCGAACCCGCATGCGCGTCAACCACTCATCCGGGGAGACTTACCGAATCCGAGCACTAATCGTCACTCGTTCGGGGAATGGTCAATCGGCGTTCTGTGATGAGCCGTTGCGGCTGTGGATCGCGATGGTCGGTCGCAGCCCACAGCCGCACACGTCAGTGCTCAGGCCGTCCGCGGACGCAGCCCCTCCAGGAGGATGTCCAGCAGTCGTGACGACGCCGCAGCCTGCTGCGCCGGGTCCGGCAGCGAGGGCGCCGCCGTGGCTATCACGAGCAGCACGTCCGCCACGGTCACATCGCCCCGTAGCTCACCCGCCGCCCGCGCCCGGTCCACGAGCTGCCCCACGACCTCGAGCAGATCCGCCGCGCCCGTGCCCTCGTCCTCGTCCGCGGGCGCCTGACGCTGCCCGACGACCCGCAGTTCGGGCTGTGCCCCGGAGCGCTGATGCGGTACCCGGACCCCGTCGCCGCCGATCGCCGCCGGCTCCTCCGACTCCACGCCGACGCGCAGCACCTGCGGCGGCAGCAGCCGTCCGGCACCCGACGCCACCGACGTACGCAGGAAGCGGGAGAGAGCCGACCAGGGCTCCTCCTCCTGCCCCAGAGCCGTACGCGCCTGCTCCGTCAGCCGGGAGGTCTCCTCCTCGGCAATCCGGCGCACCAGCACGTCCTTGCTCGGGAAACGGCGGTACACCGTCCCGACGCCGACCCTGGCGCGACGGGCCACATCCTCCATCGGCGCGCCGTACCCCAGCTCGCCGAACACCTCACGAGCCGCCCGCAGGACATGCTCGAGATTGCGCTGTGCGTCCACCCGCAGCGGTGCGGAACGGCCGAGGCCGCCCGATCCCGTGCGGCCGTTGCCCTCGCCGCCCGTGTGCCCGCCGTGCACGGAATGCCCGTCCACGGCCGTCGGCACGGCAGCCTGCCAATGAGAATCCTGAATGGTCATACGTGTTCCCCCGGTCACTGAGTCTCCCCCCGGAGACCTCCCCGCCTGGTCTGCCGGGCGCGCCTTGACCAGGCACCCCGACGAGGTACGAACATAGTTGAGCCAGGGTCAATTCAGAAGGGGGTAGTTCCGCACGGAGCGCCCCCCGATCGGAGCAAGGACCGGAAGGCTCCCGATTACGCCCCCTCGCACCACCCCCCTCCCCACCCCTGACCTGCGTACCTTCCGGAATGCGCGGGATGCGCCCGGCGCACCACAACCGGAGGCTTCCGGTCACACAATTTGCCGTGCCTGTGGACAAACGCCTGCCGCCGTTGCCTCATGGGATGGTGAAGGCTGCTAACTCCCGGGGCGCGACCCCCGGCCCACCGTCGGGCACGCGCATCCTCGTCGTCGGCGGCGGCTACGTCGGGATGTACACGGCGCTTCGTCTCCAGCAGAAGCTGAAACACGAGCTGGCGCGCGGCGAGGCGGAGATCCTGGTGATCACGCCCGACCCCTATATGACGTATCAGCCCTTCCTCCCCGAAGCGGCCGCCGGATCGATCTCGCCCCGCCATGTCGTCGTCCCGCTGCGGCGAGTTCTGGACAAGTGCAAGATCCTCATCGGCGAGGCCACGGCGATCGACCATGCCAAGCGCACCGCGACCGTGACCACCCTCGCCACCGCGGAGGAGGGGACCGGCGCCGTCGAGCTGATGTACGACGAACTGGTCCTCGCGCCGGGATCGGTCTCCCGCACCCTGCCGGTCCCCGGCCTCGCGGACTACGCCATCGGCTTCAAGACCGTCGAGGAAGCCATCGGTCTGCGCAACCACGTCATCGAACAGATGGACATCGCCTCCTCCACCCGCGACCCCGCGATCCGCGACGCGGCCCTCACCTTCGTCTTCGTCGGGGGCGGTTACGCGGGCGTCGAGGCGCTCGCCGAGCTGGAGGACATGGCCCGCTACACCTCGCGCTACTACCACAACATCAAGCCCGGCGACCTGAAGTGGATCCTCGTCGAGGCCAGCAACCGCATCCTCCCCGAGGTGGGCGAGGAGATGGGCACGTACGCCATACGCGAGCTGCGCGCCCGCAACATCGACGTACGCCTCGAAACCCGTCTCGAGTCCTGCGAGGACCGCATCGCCGTCCTCAGCGACGGCAGCCGCTTCCCGACGCGCACCGTCGTGTGGACCGCCGGCGTCAAGCCGGCGCCGGTCCTGGCCGCGACCGACCTCCCCCTGAACGAGCGCGGACGCCTGCGCTGCACCGCCGAACTCACCGTCGTCGGCGTCGAGCACGCCTGGGCGGCCGGCGACGCGGCGGCCGTTCCCGACGTCACCGCCGACACACCGGGCACGGAGACCGCGCCCAACGCCCAGCACGCCGTGCGCCAGACCAAGGTGCTCGCGGAGAACATCGCGGCCTCGCTGCGCGGCGCGCCGCTCCAGCAGTACGCGCACAAATACGTCGGCTCGGTCGCCTCCCTCGGCCTCCACAAGGGCGTCGCCCACATCTACGGCCGCAAGCTCAAGGGCTACCCGGCGTGGTTCATGCACCGCGCGTACCACCTGAGCCGTGTCCCGACCTTCAACCGCAAGGCGCGGGTGCTCGCGGAATGGACCCTCGCCGGGCTCTTCAAGCGTGAGATCGTCTCGCTCGGATCGCTGGAGCACCCGCGGGCCGAGTTCGAGCTCGCCGCCGGTGGCAAACGCCCCGGCCACGGCCCCGACGGTGCCCGGCACCGGCCGCAGGGAGGGACCCTCCCGGGGCCCGAGGGCGGGTCGAAGGACGATCAGCAGAGCGACCCCAGAGGGAACTAGCCGGAGGCGGGCGGCAGTCCGTTCGGTCACACTGGACGTGTGACCATAGGTGGGCTCACACCTGCACAGAGTGACCCTTGGCGACAACCATTGAGGCAAGTAAGTCAGTGAACTTCACGCGTTGGAGCTCGAGGCTCCCCGGTACGCAGCGCCGCGGCGCAGCGCGGAGGACCGACCACGGGATCTCCCCCGTACAACGGGGGGAGGGCTCGGTCCCCGCGGCCCGCGGCGAGTACGAACAGCATCCGGAGCCCCTGCCCGACGCGCCCGCCATCGAGGACTTCCCGGTCCGCGAGGTGCTCGGCAGCCTGCCCGCCCTGGTCGCCCTCGTGTACGGCCCCGAGCACCGCATCGCCTACGTGAACGACGCGTACGCCGCGGCCTTCGGCCCCCGTCCGGCCGGCGCCACGGCCGCCGGCGCCTGCCCCGAACTCGCGGAACTGGGCCTGTTCCCGCTCATGGACCAGGTGCTGCGCAGCGGGAAACCGCGGACGGTCAAGTCCCGCAAGGTCCGCGACGGAGGCTCGTACACCGCCACCTGTCTGCCGGTCGACAGCCCCGACGAAGGCGGCGGTGTCCTCGTCTTCGCCGCCGACGTCACCGACCACGCCGAGGCCGCCGAGCGGCTGCGGGCCAGCGAGCGGCGTCACCGCGAGACGGCGGTGACGCTCCAGCGGTCGCTGCTGCCGCAGGAGTTGGAGCAGCCCGACGATCTGCGGATCGCGGCCGACTACCGCCCGGGCGGTACGGACGCGGCGGTCGGCGGCGACTGGTACGACGTCATCACCCTCGGCGCAGGCCGGACCGCGCTCGTCATCGGCGACGTCATGGGCCGCGGGGTGCGTGCCGCCGCCGTCATGGGCCAGCTCCGGACCGCCGTCCGCGCCTACGCCCGTCTCGATCTGCCGCCGCACGAGGTGCTCCAGCTGCTCGACGGCCTGGCCGCCGAGATCGACGCCAGCCAGATCGCCACCTGCGTCTACGCGGTGCACGACCCGAACGAGGGCCGGCTCGTGTACGCGTCGGCCGGCCATCTGCCGATCCTCGTCCGCGACGAGGACGGCTCGGTCCGCCGCGCCGAGGACCCGACGGGCCCGCCGCTCGGCACCGGCGGCTGGATCCACACCTCGGGCACGATCGCCCTGCCGCCCGGCTCCAGCGCCGTCCTCTACACCGATGGTCTGGTCGAGCGCCGGGGCGAGGACATCGACGAGGGAGTGGCCGCCCTGGAGCGTGCCCTGTCGGGAGCGACGGGCACCCCGCAGGTCGTCTGCGACCGGCTGATCCGCTCGCTCGGAGTGACGGCGGAGCACGACGACGACGTCGCCGTCCTCGTCGTCCAGCACCCCACACGTACGGGTGCGGCGGCCGAGCTGTTCCACAACGCGGCACTCGATCTGCTCGGCGGCATCGAAGCGGCCCCGCGCGCCCGCGCGTTCGCCTCCGGTGTCCTCGCGTCCTGGCGCTTCTCTCCGGAACTCCACGACCTGGGCGTGCTGGCCACCAGCGAACTGGTCGCCAACTCCCTCCAGCACGGCACCCCGCCCATGCGCCTCAGACTCCGCCGCACCGACCGCCGGCTGATCGTCGAGGTCACGGACGGCGACGACCACCTGCCGCGCCGCCGCCGTGCGGAAACGGAGGACGAGGCGGGCCGCGGGATCTCCATCGTCGCGACGATCGCCTCGTCCTGGGGGAGCCGTCGCACACCGGGCGGCGGCAAAGCGGTCTGGTGCGAGTTCGCCCTGCCCTCGTAGGGCAGGGATTCCCGCGGGCTCAGCCGCTCAGGCCGGTGTCTCCACCGACTCGGCGGGCCTGTGCACCGCCACCACTCGCGACTTCGACGCGAGCGCGGGCTTGTCCTGCACGGGCGTGAGCTGCTTGCCGAGCCGCAGCGCCAGCACACTGATGCCGAGCGAGAACAGCACGAACGTCACGATGTACGGGCCGTGCAGCGCGGCCCCCATCGGCCCGCCCACGGCCGGACCGACCGCCAGCGCGAGCTGCTTGACCAGGGCGAACGCCGAGTTGTACTGCCCCACCATCGACTCCGGCGCCAGATCGGCGACCAGCGGCGCGACGGTCGGCGACAGCATCGCCTCACCCAGCCCGAAGAGCGCGTACGTCGAGACGAACGCGGCCGTCGCCATCGCCTGGCTGCCGTGCCCGAGGCCCGCGTAGCCCGCGATGAGCCAGGCGACCGTCCAGATCAGCCCGACAGCGGCGATCACCCGGGTGCGGCTGCGGCGCTCGACGAACCTCAGCACGACGAACTGGGCGACCACGATCACCGCGGTGTTCGCGGCCAGCGCGGTGCCGAGCGTCGACGGCTTGATACCGGCGGCCTCGGTGCCGTAGGCCGCGAGCCCCGACTCGAACTGTCCGTAGCAGGCGAAGAAGAGGACGAACCCGAGGACGCACAGCTGGACCATGGCCTTGTGGCCGAGCAGTGCGCGCATCCCGCCGCGGGCCTTGGCCTCGGCGTTCTCGGGCCGCAGCTCGTGCAGGGAGAGGGAGCGCGGCAGCCGCACGGTCAGCGCGATCGCGGCCAGTACCAGGAACATCGCCGCCTCGATGCCGAACAGCAGGAGGAAGCTGCCGGGACGGCTCGCGTCGACGATGTGCCCGCCGATCAGCCCTCCGATGCCGAGGCCCAGGTTCTGCAGGAAGAACTGTGTGGCGAAGGCGCGCGTACGGGTCGTGGAGTCGGAGGTCCACACGATCATGGTCGCCAGCGCCGGCTGCATGATCGCGGTACCGGCGCCCAGCAGGGCGGCCGACAGCACGACGGCGGGCACGTTCCCCGCCAGTCCCATGGACACGGCCCCGGCACCGGCCAGCAGCGCGGCTCCCACGAGGACGGGCAGCGGTCCGCGGCGGTCGATCACACGACCGGTGAAGGGGAGGGCGACGAGGGCGGCCATCGCAAAGACCGCGAGGACAGCCCCCGCCGTCGTCGCGCCGAGATCCCGTACCTGCGCCACATAGACGTACAGATACGGGACCGTGAAGCCGAGTCCGAACGCGCTCAGCGCGTTCCCCGCCTGAATCCGGCGCATCGCAGCGCCCATCGCCCTGGTCACACTCACCTACCTCGAGGTCTTGAAGGACTGAAGCCTGAAGACTTCAACACTAAAGTTAGATCCTCAACAATACACAGTGAAGGACTTCAATGCCAACGCGCCCCATGGGATACTTCGGCGCATGCCAACCGCGAGCCCCGAAGGCCCAGCCGCGCCGGACCCCGCACTCGGCGAGCCGAGCCTCGACGAGCAGATCGCCGCGTACCAGCGCGAGTACGGAGACCTGGACCCCCAGGTCGAGAAGGTCGTCTCCGCACTGGGCCGGCTCAACCGGCGCATGAACGTGGCGTACGGCCGCCAGGTCGCCACCCTCGGCATCAGCAATGCCGAATGGGAGGTCCTCAAGAGCCTGGTGCTCGCGGGGGCGCCCTACCGGATGGGCCCCGGCGAACTGGCCAAGCGCCTCGGCCTCACCCCCGCCGCGATGACCCACCGCATCGACCGCATGGCGAGCGAAGGCCTGGTCACCCGCGACCGGGACGAGAACAACCGCGTGCGCGTCATCGTGGAACTGACCGACGAAGGCCGTACGAAGTGGCTCGAGGCGATGCACATGGCCACGGACTTCGAGGAGGACCTGCTCCAGGACCTCTCGGCGGAGGACCGGGGCATGCTCGGCGAGCTCCTGATCCGCGTCCTGCGCCGGGTGGAACACGCCCAACCGGACGCCGGCGGCCGGCTCACGGACCTGGACTGAGGCTGTCCGGTCAGCCCCGGCACTGATCCACCGGGGGCTGGCGGGACAGTCACCGGCTGACCTGTCGCCCCCTCTCGGGCACGATTTGACGCACACTTCACCCGTCTGTAAGGTTCTTCGAGTTGTCAGGGGCCGGAACGGTCCTTCGGCAGCCACTCAGCCGCTCAAGCGGCACCCAACTCTCGACACGATCTCCCAACCGGGACGAATTTCGGCATGCCGAAATTCATTTCGAAGACTCGATTATGAGTCGGATGGGGAATCCGCTAGAGTTTGGAACGTCGGAACGGCCCAACAGCCGGAATGACAACCCGAGTTCGACCGGGAATCAGGCCCGAAAGGATCTGATAGAGTCGGAATCGCCGGAAAGCCGAAAGGCCGGAAAGCAGCCCCGCCGGCCGGGGAATCGGACACGAAAGAGTCTGATAGAGTCGGAAACGCAAGACCGAAGGGAAGCGCCCGGAGGAAAGCCCGAGAGGGTGAGTACAAAGGAAGCGTCCGTTCCTTGAGAACTCAACAGCGTGCCAA
>NZ_JBHXSL010000046.1:0-59356 GCF_042714725.1 Streptomyces sp. NPDC058685 | reverse complement strand
GGCCACGTCGACTTCCCGGCGCTGTCACCTGGCCGGAGGCCACGGCGCCTGCCCGGCGCTGTCACCTGGCCGGAGGCCACGGCGCCTGCCCGGCGCTGTCACCCGGCAGGAGGCCACGGCGCCTGCCCGGCGCTGTCACCCGGCAGGAGCCCACGGCGCCTGCCCCGAGGGCTGATCCGCCGCCGGTCACCGCGGTGAAGCCGCAGCACACCCGCCGCGAGCGGGCGACCCTCCGGGGCTCGGCAAGGACTGCGCTCCGGTCCGCGGCACGACGCCTGACCGGCGTCTGATGCGCGGCCGGTCATCCGGTGCTCGTCTACGGGCCCGCCCAGGGGCCGTGGACCCGGGCGGAGCCCACGGCGCCTGACCGGGGCCTGATCCGCCGTCGCGCACACGGAAGCCCCCGCACACCCGCGCCGCCGGCAGGCCCCGCGAGGGCGGCCCTTCGCGGCGCGGGCGCGGGCGTCATGCCGGGCGGTGGCCGTGGTTGGACTTACGGGTGCGCCACTTGCGCTTGCGGGTGCGTTTGGACATGAGGCTGTACCTCCTCCTCGGACTTCCGCGTACGGATGGTCCTAGTCGAGGAGACCCCTGCCGTCGAGCCCCTACGCGCGGCCGATCGGCGCCAGTACCGCGGAAGTGAGGGCCGCCAGGTCCGACGGGGAGAGTTCGACCTCCAGGCCGCGGCGGCCCGCCGAGAC
The DNA here is from genome assembly GCF_042714725.1 of Streptomyces sp. NPDC058685. Taxonomy (NCBI): domain Bacteria; kingdom Bacillati; phylum Actinomycetota; class Actinomycetes; order Kitasatosporales; family Streptomycetaceae; genus Streptomyces; species Streptomyces sp. NPDC058685. Next base: position 58,655 of record NZ_JBHXSL010000046.1, on the reverse strand, counting down.
ACAGATCGTGGGGTGGCCGGCCGCCGAATCGTCCAGCACGGTGGGCAGGCGCTTGCGCTGGCCCAGCGGCGAGATCCCGCCACGGACGTACCCCGTCGTGCGTTCCGCCGCCGCCGGGTCCGCCATCGTCGCGCGTTTGCCGCCGACCGCCGTGGCCAGGGCCTTGAGATCCAGCTTGCCCGCCACCGGCACCACCGCGACCGTCAGTTCGCCGTCGACGTCCGCGACGAGCGTCTTGAAGACCCGGTCGGGGGAGACCCCGAGCGCCTCGGCCGCCTCCTCGCCGTACGACGCGGACGCGGGGTCGTGCGCGTACTCGTGCACGGTGAACTCCGTGCCCGCCGCGGTCAGCGCGACCGTCGCGGGTGTGCCGCCCTGCTTCCTGGGCTTCTTCGCCACCTTGAGGCGCTCCTGTTCAGTTGGGGCTCGTCGGCGCCTGCGTCAGATCGACCGCGGGCAGCGACGGAAGATGGCGGATCACCGCGGTCTCCGCGCGTAGCAGGGTCAGTTCCTCGCGCAGCCGCGCCGCGGTGTCCTTCGCCTCCAGGAGCCGCTGCTTCGCCGGCGTGTCCAGCACGGCCGCCGCCGCGACCAGGTAGGACACCACCGACGGTTCGTCGGGCAGGTCCGCTCCCGTCGACAGCGAGCGCTCACGGGCGCCCGCCAGCCGCTTCTGGTAGCTGCGGAAGGCCCGCAGCACACCCTCGGCGAGCGTTCCCGCGCCGTCCCCGGTCTCCTCCGGGAGCTCCTCCACCTCGGCCGTCAGGAAAGGGCCGCTCGCGTCGATGGAGATCAGCCGGATCCGGGTCGTCCCGGTGGCGAGCACCTCGAAGCTGCCGTCGTCGCGCTCACGGATGGTGGCGGCGTCGGCGATGCAGCCCACCGAGTGGAAGGCCTGGAACGGGTCGTCGCCGAAGCCCGCCGTGGGACCGCGCTCCGGCAGAGCGGTCTGGTCCGGCATGCCGGGCAGCGTCGGCGCGACCTCGCGGCCGTCGCGGATGGCGACCACGGCGAAACGGCGCGGCTCGGACTCGTCCGTCTTCAGCAGTTCGCGCATGAGGGCGCGATAGCGCTCCTCGAAGACGTTCAGGGGCAGGACGAGACCCGGGAACAGCACCGAGTTGAGCGGGAAGAGGGGGAGACGTGCGGTGGTCACAACGGTCAAGCCTAATGGTCCGCGGACCCGCTTCGTCCGGCCCTTGCCCGCAGAGGTCTCGCGGAGGCGATCTCCAGCCGTACCGCGTCCCGTGCGTCGAGGAACCGGCCGAGCGGATCGTCCGAGAGGTGGTTCCACGGGAAGGATGTGGCATACGGCCCGATGAGCCGGAACTGCTCCAGCGCGGGTTCCCAGCGCCGCCGTCCCGCCAGCACGTACGCCGTCAGGTTGCGGATCTCCGCGGGCCACGGGTCACCGGGCTCGTAGTCCGCCGAGAGGGCGACCGCGAGGTCGGCGGCCGCGTCGATCCGGTCGTCCTGGACGGAGTTGGTGTCACCGCTCAGCAGCTGCGCGAAGGCCGCCCGCACCGGCAGTGCCTGCACCAGGGAGCCGGGCAGCGCGTCCGCCGCGGCCTGCTCGGCGAAGTCGAAGCACTCGCGGTGCGAGCCGTACCACTGGGCGGACAGGTACTTCAGCGCCGCGACATGGCATCCGTAGTGGTGCGACGAGCGTCGCACGGCCTGCTCCCACAGCGACTCGAACGCCGTGTGCGTGGCATGCGTACCGCGCGCGTGGTCGAGGGCGATCCGCCACGGCACCGGATCGTCCGGTTCCCCCTCCGCCGCCGCGTCCAGCAGCGGGCCGACCTCGCGCAGCCGCTCGGCGCGCGCCGGCGATTCCCAGGCCCTGCGGACGGCCAGCTCCGCCTTGAGAACCAGCGCGTCCGGGTCGCGCGGCGCGACGGCGAGCCACGATGTGAGCCATTCGTCCCGGTTCAGGGCGAAGGCGGCGAGCCGCAGGATGTAGCGGTCCCGGTCCTCCCAATCGGCTGATTCCCGTGTGGTCGCGAGCAGTTTGGCGGCCGGTTCCCACTCCCCGAACGCTGCCGCCACGAGGGCAGGGCTGAGCCGTTCATCGGGCGCGTCGAGCAGAACCGCCTGGTCGGGCGGCAGTCCGTGGACGATCCGCGGGGCAGTGCGGACCCTCCGTGCGGTGCGCATCAGGGCTCGGAGCAATGACATGGTGCGGACCATTGAAAACCGCAGGTGGGGGCGGCGCCAGAGAATAGCTGTGAAGCTTTGGTGGCGGCCGGATGGTTGTCCTGACGGAAGCCAAGAGAGCGTAAAGAAAGTGACTCAGCCGCGCCGCAGGAGACGGGACGCGCCGGCTGCGACCGTCGTGGCGAGAATCCACCCCAACAGCACCAGCGCGGCGGCGGCCCACTGCCAGCGGCTGTCAAGCAGCCAGTAGCCGTCCTGGCCGAGATTGATCACCGGCACGAGCAGATCCAGCGCGTACAACGGGGCGTTCCACTCCGGATGCTCCCCGGACTTGATCGGCGCCGGTTCCACCTGGGAGAAGGCGACCGTGCCGGCCGCCCACAGGACCGCCATCCACAGCGCGGCCCGTCCTGGCCGGTAGCCGTACGCCACCGTCCAGTCCTGGAGCAGACCCCACAGCTTTCCGGCCAGCGGCAGCGTCTCGCGGCGTCTGCGCTGCTTGGCCAGCAGCACCTCCCGGGCGTCCTCGTCCTCGCCGCTGTTGCGCAGCACGGTCGCGAGGCGTTCGTACGGCTCGGGGGAGTACTCGGGGGTCGCCGATGCCACCCATTGCAGCCGTGTGCTCAGCGGGAACTCCTCGTACGGGACGAGGTTCTCGTAGACGAACCCGCCCATCGCGAGGCCTCCGGGACCCGGCCAGCTCGCCGCCATGTCGATCAGGGTCACGACCTTCGCGCCGTTCAGTACGACCCGGCCCTCCTCGGGCCGCTCGGCGCTGAACCGCAGCTCCGGTGTCACGATCCGGCGCAGCGACAGCTCCTCGCGCGCGTTCAGCACGAACCGCGCCCGGTTCAGATCGACCGCGTCTCCGAACCGGCCGTCATCCAGACGCACCCCGCCCCGGCACTCGAACGGCTGAAGTCTCGTCCCGCGCGCCGCGGTGCTGCCCCGCGGAGTGCCGAACGGGGGAGTGGTCCCCTGGTTGCCGGTGGCCTCGCTGACCCACGCGCCCGTCATGTAGAGCGTCCGCTCCACACTGAGCTGGGGTGCGTTCAGCGCCCGGCGCTCGCCCGCGGCCCGCAGTCTGCTGCCGCGCAGGCTGAGCGAGACCCCGACCTTCGCGCCGCGCAGGCTGAACTCGCCGTACGTCTCGATCAGTTCCGCCTGTAAGTCCTGCGCGACCGACATGCCGTCCGCGGTGATCGCCCGGCCTCTGCGGTCGGGCCGCACATGGATCTGGTTGATCAGCAGGTCGGTGCCTATCTGGGCGTCCGTGAGCCGGATGCCGTGCTCGATGCGGCAGCGCGGCAGATGCAGATCGCCCTCGGTGCGCAGCCGGGCCGCCTCGATCCGCGGGATGGCGCAGCCGACCATGCGCACAGTGGTGAAGTGTGCCTCGGGCATGAGCAGTTCGTTCTCGAAGCGGCAGCCGTTCAGCTCGACGTACGGGGCGATGCTGCCGCCGGCGAGCTTGAGGGTGCCGGTGATCTGGATCCCGCGCAGCTTCAGCGCGGCCACCCGGCCGGGGCGGGCGGTCGGTCCGCTCAGCAGCAGCCGGGCGACGATGGACGCGCGGACGCTGCGGTCGGGACCCCAGGGGCGTGGCGAGAAGGGGTCGTTCAACAGGGGATTGGGATCGCTCAGGTCGTATGTGCTTCCGTTCCGGAAGGCGTTCCACATGCGTTCCTCGGGCGGGCTCAGCCCGTCGGGAGGACCGTCGTCCAGCGGCTCGGTCACTGCCGCTCCTCCGCTTCCTTGGCTCGTACAGCTGTTCTTCCCGCTGAGTAACCAACTGAACGCATGTGGTCATGGTCAAAAAGAGTGGCGTGTATCAGCCATTGATACGGACGATCGGAGGCCGTACCCGGTCTGAGAGAATTGTCTGCGTGATCTCTCGAATCGATCTGCGCGGCGACGCCCTCCCCGAGGGCGCCGCTCTGCGTGACCTGTTGCCCCGTGCCGAGTTCGACGTGGAAGCCGCCCTGGAGAAGGTGCGGCCCATCTGCGAGGACGTGCATCATCGGGGCACCGCGGCGCTGATCGACTACGCGGAGAAGTTCGACGGCGTCACGCTGACGCAGGTGAGGGTGCCCCGCGCCGCGCTCACCGAGGCCCTGGAGCAGCTCGACCCCGAGGTCAGGGCCGCGCTGGAGGAGTCGATCCGGCGCGCCCGGATCGTGCACCGGGCGCAGCGCCGCGCCGAGCACATCACCCAAGTCGTTCCCGGCGGCACGGTCACCGAGAAGTGGGTCCCGGTGGAGCGTGTCGGGCTCTACGCCCCTGGCGGCCGTTCCGTCTATCCCTCCTCCGTGATCATGAACGTCGTGCCGGCGCAGGAGGCGGGTGTCGAGTCGATCGCGCTCGCGTCCCCGCCGCAGAAGCCCCGCTTCGCCGGCGACCCGGCAGGCGGCCGTCCGCACCCGACGATCCTGGCCGCGTGCGCGCTGCTCGGCATCGACGAGGTGTACGCGGCCGGCGGCGCCCAGGCCGTCGCGATGTTCGCGTACGGAACCTCCGGACCCGACGGGTGCGCCCCCGCCAACATGGTCACCGGCCCGGGCAACATCTGGGTCGCCGCCGCCAAGCGCTACTTCACCGGACGGATCGGCATCGACACCGAGGCCGGCCCGACCGAGATCGCGGTCCTCGCCGACGACACCGCCGACCCGGTGCACGTCGCCGCCGACCTGATCAGCCAGGCCGAGCACGACCCGATGGCCGCCGCCGTGCTGGTCACCGACTCCCCGGAGCTGGCCGACGCGGTCGAGAAGGAGCTGGAGCCGCAGGTGGCGGCCACCAAGCACGTGGCCGACCGGATCCTGCCGGCCCTGGGGGGCAAGCAGTCCGCGATCGTCCTGGTCGACGACATCGAGGCGGGTCTGCGGGTCGTCAACGCCTACGGGGCCGAGCACCTGGAGGTCCAGACCACTGGCGCCGCCGCGGTCGCCGCACGCGTCCGCAACGCCGGAGCGATCTTCGTCGGCCCCTGGGCTCCCGTCTCCCTCGGCGACTACTGCGCGGGCTCCAACCACGTGCTGCCGACGGGCGGCTGCGCGTGCCACTCCTCGGGTCTGTCCGTCCAGTCGTTCCTGCGCGGCATCCACATCGTGGACTACAGCCGCGACGCCCTCGCCGAGGTCACCCACCACGTGGTCACCCTCGCAGAGGCCGAGGACCTGCCGGCGCACGGCGCCGCCATGAAGGCGCGTTTCGGCTGGAAGGTGCCGCAGAGGTGACCGGCATCGACGATCTCCCCATCAGGGACGAGCTGCGCGGCAAGTCCCCCTACGGCGCGCCCCAACTGGACGTGCCCGTCCGGCTGAACACCAACGAGAACCCCTACCCGCTGCCCGAGGCGCTGGTCGACCGGATCACCGAGCGGGTCCGGGAGGCAGCCCGCGGCCTCAACCGCTACCCCGACCGGGACGCCGTCGAGCTGCGCACCGAGCTCGGCCGCTATCTCACCCGCACCACCGGGTACGAGGTGGGCCGCGCGGGCGTCTGGGCGGCGAACGGCTCCAACGAGGTCATCCAGCAACTGCTCCAGACCTTCGCCGGGCCGGGCCGTGTCGCCATCGGCTTCGAGCCCTCGTACTCGATGCACGGCCTGATCTCCCGGGGCACCGGCACCGCCTGGATCTCCGGGCCGCGCCACGCCGACTTCACCATCGACGTGGCGGCGGCCCGGGAGGCCGTCGCCGAGCACCGGCCGGACGTCGTCTTCATCACCTCGCCCAACAACCCCACGGGCACCGCGGTCGACGCCGACACCGTCGTCGCGCTGTACGACGCGGCCCAGGCCGCCAAGCCGTCCCTGGTCGTGGTCGACGAGGCGTACGTGGAGTTCAGTCACCGCCCCTCGCTGCTGCCGCTGATCGAGGGCCGGCCGAATCTGGTGGTGTCCCGCACCATGTCCAAGGCGTTCGGCGCCGCCGGACTGCGCCTCGGCTATCTCGCCGCCGATCCCGCCGTGGTCGACGCCGTCCAGCTGGTCCGCCTGCCGTATCACCTGTCGGCCGTCACCCAGGCCACCGCGCTCGCCGCCCTCGAACACACCGATACCCTGCTCGGGTACGTCGAGCAGCTGAAGACCGAGCGGGACCGCCTGGTCGCCGAGCTGCTCGCCATCGGGTACGAGGTCACCGAGTCCGATGCCAACTTCGTGCAGTTCGGACGGTTCCCCGACGCGCATGAGGCATGGCGGCAGATCCTCGACCACGGCGTCCTGGTCCGTGACAACGGCGTACCCGGATGGCTGCGGGTCACCGCCGGCACCCCCGAAGAGAACGACGCGTTCCTCGATGCGGTTCGCGCTTTGATGAAGGAACGCAGCAAGAAGGAGCAGAGCGCATGAGCCGCGTAGGACGGGTCGAACGCACCACCAAGGAGACGTCCGTCGTCGTCGAGATCGACCTCGACGGCACCGGGAAGGTCGATGTCGCGACCGGGGTCGGCTTCTACGACCACATGCTCGACCAGCTGGGCCGGCACGGGCTGTTCGACCTCACCGTGAAGACCGAGGGCGACCTCCACATCGACTCGCACCACACCATCGAGGACACCGCACTCGCGCTCGGCAACGCCTTCAAGCAGGCGCTCGGCGACAAGGTCGGCATCTACCGCTTCGGCAACTGCACCGTGCCGCTGGACGAGTCGCTCGCCCAGGTCACCGTGGACCTGTCGGGGCGGCCGTACCTCGTGCACACGGAGCCCGAGAACATGGCGCCGATGATCGGCGAGTACGACACGACGATGACCCGGCACATCCTGGAGTCGTTCGTCGCCCAGGCCCAGATCGCGCTGCACGTCCACGTGCCGTACGGCCGCAACGCGCACCACATCGTGGAGTGCCAGTTCAAGGCGCTGGCCCGTGCCCTGCGTTACGCGTCCGAGCGCGACCCGCGCGCGGCCGGCATCCTCCCGTCCACGAAGGGTGCCCTGTGACCGGCCTCTCCACCGTCCTCATCGTCGTCGGGCTCTTCCTCGCCGGCGGTGTGTACTCCTTCATCAAGCAGGACATGCCCCGGGGCCTCGTCGTGCTCCTCGGTATCGGGTCCGCGATGTGCCTGGTCGCCGGTGTCCTGCGGATCCAGGGGATCTGGGAATGAGCACTGCCAAGAAGGTCGTCGTCTTCGACTACGGATTCGGCAACATCCGCTCCGCCGAGCGGGCGCTGGCCCGCGTCGGCGCGGACGTCGAGATCACCCGCGACTTCGACACGGCGATGAACGCCGACGGGCTCCTCGTCCCGGGCGTCGGCGCGTTCTCCGCCTGCATGGACGGCCTCAAGCGCGCCCGCGGCGACTGGATCATCGGCCGCCGGCTCTCCGGCGGCCGCCCCGTCATGGGCATCTGTGTGGGCATGCAGATCCTGTTCGGCCGCGGCATCGAGCACGGCGTGGAGACCGAGGGCCTCGACGAGTGGCCCGGCACGGTCGGCCCGCTCAAGGCGCCCGTCGTCCCGCACATGGGCTGGAACACCGTCGAGGCACCGGCCGGCAGCAAGCTGTTCGCCGGCACCGACGACGACACCCGGTTCTACTTCGTGCACTCCTACGCCGTGCACGAGTGGGAGCTGGAGGTCACCAACCCCGCCATCCGCGCCCCCCAGATCACCTGGGCCACCCATGGCGAGCGCTTTGTGGCAGCCGTGGAGAACAACGCGCTGTGGGCGACCCAGTTCCACCCCGAGAAGTCCGGCGACGCCGGCGCCCAGCTGCTGACCAACTGGATCGAGACGCTGTAATGCCGAAGCTTGAACTCCTTCCCGCAGTCGACGTCCGCGACGGCCAGGCCGTCCGGCTGGTGCACGGCGAGTCCGGCACCGAGACGTCCTACGGCTCCCCCCTGGAGGCCGCCCTGGCCTGGCAGCGCTCGGGCGCGGAATGGCTGCATCTCGTCGACCTGGACGCCGCGTTCGGCACCGGCGACAACCGCGAGCTGATCGCCGAGGTCGCGCGCGCCATGGACATCAAGGTGGAGCTGTCCGGCGGCATCCGCGACGACGCCTCGCTCGCCGCGGCCCTCGCCACCGGCTGCACCCGGGTCAACCTCGGCACGGCCGCCCTGGAGACCCCGGAGTGGGTCGCCAAGGTCATCGCCGAGCACGGCGACAAGATCGCGGTCGGCCTGGACGTCCGGGGCACGACCCTGCGCGGCCGCGGCTGGACCCGCGACGGCGGCGACCTCTACGAGACGCTGGCCCGCCTCGACTCCGAGGGCTGCGCGCGGTACGTCGTCACCGACATCGCCAAGGACGGCACCCTCCAGGGCCCCAACCTGGAACTCCTGAAGAACGTCTGCGCCGCCACCGACAAGCCGGTCGTCGCCTCCGGCGGTGTCTCCTCGCTCGACGATCTGCGGGCTCTCTCCTCGCTGGTCCCCGCCGGTGTCGAGGGCGCGATCGTCGGAAAGGCGTTGTACGCCAAGGCGTTCACCCTGGAAGAGGCGCTCGCGGCGGTGTCGGCATGACCGACTCCGTACGCCGTCTCGCCTCGGAGAACCCGTGGGAGGAGTCCTTCGGCTACTCCCGCGCCGTCGAGCTGCCGACCGGTCTGGTCCTCGTCTCCGGCTGCACGTCGACCGTCGGCGGCCAGATCTCCGCGGGCGGCCCCTACGAGCAGGCGGTCACCGCCTTCGGTGTCGCCATCGACGCGCTGAAGGAGCTCGGCCTCGGCCGGGAGCACGTGGTGCGGACGCGCATGTACCTCACGCACGCCCGTGACGTGGAGGACGTCGGCCGTGCGCACAAGGAGCTGTTCGGTGAGGTCCGCCCCGCCGCGTCCATGATCATCGTCTCCGGCTTCGTCGACCCGAGCCTGGTCGTCGAGGTGGAGGTCGAGGCGTACCGGGGAGGTGCCGGATGAGCCTCGCGGTCCGTGTCATCCCCTGTCTGGACGTGGACAACGGACGGGTCGTCAAGGGGATCAACTTCCAGAACCTGCGCGATGCCGGCGACCCCGTCGAGATGGCGAAGCTGTACGACGCCGAGGGCGCCGACGAGCTCACCTTCCTCGACATCACGGCCTCCTCGGGCAACCGGGAGACGACGTACGACGTGGTGCGGCGCACCGCCGAGCAGGTCTTCATCCCGCTCACCGTCGGCGGCGGTGTCCGCTCGGCGGAGGACGTCGACAAGCTGCTGCGGGCGGGCGCCGACAAGGTGGGCGTCAACACGGCGGCGATCGCCCGGCCCGAGCTGATCCGTGAGATCGCCGAGCGCTTCGGCCGGCAGGTGCTGGTGCTGTCGGTGGACGCCCGGCGTACCGCGTCCGGGTCGTTCGAGGTCACCACGCACGGCGGCCGTGAGGGGACCGGCATCGACGCCGTCGAATGGGCGCACCGGGCCGCCGAGTTGGGGGCGGGCGAGATCTTGCTCAACTCGATGGACGCCGACGGCACCAAGGACGGCTACGACACCGAGATGATCGCGGCGGTGCGCAGGCATGTCACCGTGCCCGTGATCGCGAGCGGCGGCGCGGGCCGGCTGGCGGACTTCGCCCCGGCGGTCGACTCCGGCGCGGACGCCGTCCTCGCGGCCTCCGTCTTCCACTTCGGCGATCTGCGGATCTCCGAGGTGAAGGAAGCCCTGCGCGGATCCGGTCACCCCGTGCGCTGACGCCGGGCGACGGTCCGGGACCGTGGTCTGGGCCACCGGGCGAACTGTCCGGGACCACGGTCCGGGATACCGGGCGAACTGTCCTGGACCACGGTCCGGGACAGCCGGGCGAACTGTCCGAGACTCGGGACAAACTGTCCGAAAACTGGCGTCCGTCCCTCCTGTGGGCCGGGTTAGCGTGCCGTTGGACCCATGATGAACAGGGGGAACAGCATGGTGACCCGGCCCATTGCCGATCTCGCGGAACTCAGTCCGCACTTCGTGAGCGACCCGTATCCCGTCTACGCCCGGCTCCGCGCGGAGGGGCCCGTCCACCACGTCCGCGCCCCCGACGGCGAGGAGTTGTGGCTCGTCGTCGGGTACGAGGCGTGCCGTACCGCCTTCACCGATCCCCGGCTGAGCCGGGACTGGCTGAAGTCCGGTGACATCACCCAGATCGTGAACACGGACCAGGACCAGCCGGCGCTCGCGCACATGCTGATGTCCGACCCGCCGGACCACACCCGGCTGCGGCGGCTGGTGGCACGGGAGTTCACACCGCGCCGCATCGAGGCGCTGGCGCCGCGCGTCCAGCAGATCACCGACGAACTGCTGGACGCCATGACGGCGACGGAGGAGCGGCGGGCCGACCTGGTGGCCTCGTTCGCCTTTCCGTTGCCCATGACCGTCATCTGTGAGCTGCTGGGCGTGCCCGGGATGGACCGCGACGCCTTCCGCGGCTGGTCCAACGAGATGGTCGCGCGCACCAGTCCGGAGGCTGAGGCGCAGGCCTACCAGGAGACCACGGCCTACCTCCGGGAGCTGATCGCGGCCAAGCGCCGGGACCCGGGTGAGGATCTGCTCAGCGCGATGATCCATGCCGTGGACGAGGGTGGCGACCGGCTCTCGCCGGACGAACTCATCGGCATGTCCGTCCTGTTGCTCATCGCGGGGCACGAGACGACGGTCAACCTCATCGGCAACGGCATGCGCGCGCTCTTCGCGCATCCGGACCAACTCGCCGCGCTGCGTACGGACTTCTCGCTGCTCGACGGGGCGATCGAGGAGATGCTCCGCTACGACGGCCCGGTGGAGGCCTGCACGGACCGACTGGCTCTCGCGGACGTGGAGATGGAGGGCGTCACCATCCCGGCCGGCTCCACGGTCCTGATCGCGATGGCGGACGCCGACCGCGACCCGGCGCGCTTCAAGGACCCGGACCGGTTCGACATCCGCCGGGACGCGCGCGGCCACATCGCCTTCGGGCACGGTCTGCACTACTGCCTCGGCGCGCCGCTGGCCCGACTCGAAGGCCGCATCGCGATCCGCGGACTGCTGGAGCGCTTCCCCGGCCTCGCGCTCGACGCGCGGGTGGCGGACCTTCCCTGGATGCCGGGGATGTTGATCAGGGGCGTGCGGAAGCTGCCGGTGCGCTGGTGACGCCTAAGCGCTGACCGCCGCCCCCCGACCCGACCGTCAGGACCCTGATCCATCAGGACCCTGATCCGTCAGGACCCTGATCCGTCAGGACTCAAGGATACGAAAGGGAAGTTGCGCAAATCTTATTGCGCAACTTCTCTTTCGTATCTACGGTCGAGTCATGGCCGACCACGACGAGACCCAGCGCATCACCGACGTCGAGGCCCTCAAGGTCTTCACGCACCCGCTGCGCATCACGCTCTACCGCGCGCTCCACGTGGCCCGCACGGCCACCGCCTCCCACCTCGCCGACCAGGTCGACGAGGCCGTCTCGCTGGTCAGCTACCACCTGCGCAAGATGGCCGAGCACGGGTTCATCGAGGAGGCGCCGGAGGCGGGCAAGGACGGCCGTGAGCGCTGGTGGCGCCTCTCCACCGAGCGGGGATTCTCCTTCCGGACCTCGGACTTCGACGGCCCCGAGGGCGCGGCGGTCGCCGGCACCGTCGTCCGCAGGCTCGTCGACACGCGCGCCGAGCGGTACGCGGCCTACCTCGATCAGCAGGCCGCCTGGCCCCGTGAGTGGACCGACGCCGCCTTCAACTGCGAGTACGTCCCCCGTCTCACCTCCTCCGAACTGCAGGAGATGGCCGAGGAGATCGGCGAGCTGATGCGCCGTTGGACCGACCGGGGCCGCGCCGCCGAGGAGAGCGGTGACACGGCCGGGCGCGAGCACGTCGCGGTCCACCTGTACGGATTCCCCTTCCGCCCCTGACGCCCGTGCCGACGCCTGCGTCCTCCTGCCCGAAGGAATGCGCGAAGGAGCCCGAGTGACCGCGACCGCGACCGAGACGTCCAGCCCTCGCATACCGGCCCGCGTCGCCCACCGCGACGGCAACGTCCTTCGCTGGCTCGGCGCCTACGCCGCCTCCCTCGTCGGCGACAGCATCTACTTCCTCGCGCTCGGCTGGGCCGCCGCCCAGATCGCCGGGCCCGCCCAGGTCGGCATGGTGATGGCTGCCGGAGCCGTGCCCAGAGCGCTTCTCATGCTCGGCGGCGGAGTGATCGCCGACCGTTTCGGCCCGCGCCGGGTCGTCATCGCCTCAGACGCCGTCCGATGCGTCGTGATCCTCGCCGTCGCCGGCGGGCTCGCCCTCGCCACACCCGGACTGTGGCTGCTGATCGCCGCGGCCCTCGTCTTCGGCACGGTCGACGCCCTGTTCCTGCCCGCGGTCGGTGCCCTGCCGCCCCGCATCACCGACGCCGGCCGGCTCGTACGTGTCCAGGGACTGCGCGCCCTCGTGCAGCGCGTCGGCACCACCACCGGGCCGCCGCTCGCCGGGTTCGCGATGGGGACCGGGGGACCCGCGGCCGCCTTCGGTGTCGCCGGATGCCTGTTCGCGCTCTCGCTGGTCCTGCTCGTCGCCGTACGGATCGCACCGCTGCCCGGCGGCGTCGGCGAGGACCGGGGCGAAACCCCCTGGCAGCAGTTGCGCGGCGGACTGCGCCACATCCGCCGCCATCCGCTGATCGGCCCGCTCGTCCTCTCCGGAGCCCTCAGCGAACTCGGAGCCATCCCGCCGCTGAACGTCGGCCTGGTCCTGCTCGCCGACGAGCGCGGCTGGGGGCCCTCGGGCGTCGGCTGGATCGTCGCCGCCTTCGGAGCCGGCGCCGGAGCGGGTGCCCTGCTGCTCACCGTGGCCCGCCGGCTGCCGCGCGCCGGGGCGGTCCAGATCGCGGCCCTCGTCGTCGGCAGCGCCGCCCTCGGCTCACTGGCGCTGGCGCCCGGGCTGGTCACGGCCGTCGCCCTCGCGGGCGCCACGGGCCTGGTCGCGGGCGTCTGCGGGGGACTGGCGATCGCGCTGATCCAGAGTGCGACCGACCCGGCCTACCTCGGCCGGGTCAGCTCGGTCATGGCGCTCACGAGTGTGGGCATCGCCCCGCTCGCGTACCCCGTCTTCGGGTTCGCGAGCGACAGCTTCGGCACCGTGCCCGTCTTCCTCGCCTTCGGCGCCATCAGCATGACGGGTGCGGCCGTCGGGCTCCTCACCCCGGCCGTCCGCCGTGCCGAACTCGTGCGCTGACCCCGCCGCACCGCGAGGACCCCGCTACATTCCGAGCCGGCCCATGTCTCGCAGCCGGGCCACCGCGTCCTTGTCGCCCTCCAGCTCCACCTGCGCCGCTTCCTGCCGGCCGAACGCGAAGACCGTCAGCTCACCCGGCTCACCGGTGACCGTGACCACCGGCGTGCCGCGATGACCGACCGCGGTCTGGCCGTCCGGCCGCCGCAGCACCAGGCCCACCGGGGCCTTGCGGCCCAGCAGCCGGGCCACCTTCTCCAGCCGCGACCACAGCGCGTCCTCGAAGACCCGGTCCAGCGTGCGCGGCGTCCAGTCGGGCTGCGCCCGGCGCACATCCTCTGCGTGCACGAAGAACTCGACCGTGTTCGCGGCCTCGTCCACCTGTTTGATGCCGTACGGCGAGATCCGCGGCGGCCCGGTGCGGATCAGCCGGATCAGCTCGTCGTACGGCTTGGCCGTGAACTCGGCCATCACCCGCTCGAGCCGGCTCTTGAGCAGCGGAATCATGATCCCGCCGGCCGCGTCGGGCCGTCGCTCACGCACCACCACATGGGCAGCGAGATCCCGGGTCGTCCAGCCGTCGCACAGAGTGGCGGCATCGGGGCCCGCCGCCTCCAACAGATCGGCGAGCAGAAGTCGTTCACGCTTCGCATGGGTCGACATGTCCGCCAGCCTACGGCGGCGGCACACGGTCCGCCCAGTGGACATACCGTCCATCGCGCGCCCACAACACGGCACAATGGCCGTATGACCAGCAGTGTCCCCGCCAGCTCCCTCGATCCCGCCGTCGCCGAACGCCTCAAGCGTGACGCCGGCGGGCTCCTCCCGGCCATCGCCCAGCAGTACGACACCGGTGAGGTGCTCATGCTCGGATGGATGGACGACGAGGCCCTCCACCGCACGCTGACCACCGGCCGGTGCACCTACTGGTCGCGCAGCCGCCAGGAGTACTGGGTCAAGGGCGACACGTCGGGCCACGTCCAGCACGTCAAGTCCGTCGCCCTCGACTGCGACGCCGACGCCATCCTCGTCAAGGTCGACCAGATCGGGGCCGCCTGCCACACCGGCGACCGCACCTGCTTCGACGCCGACGTGCTCCCGCTCGGCAAGTAGGCTCAGCCGCCATGGATCTCGACACCTTCCGGAAGCTGGCCGCCGACCGCCGCGTCATCCCCGTCAGCCGCAGGCTCCTGGTCGACGGCGACACCCCGGTCGGGCTCTACCGCAAGCTGGCCGCCGAACGTCCCGGCACCTTCCTGCTGGAGTCCGCCGAGAACGGGCGGTCCTGGTCCCGCTACTCCTTCGTCGGGGTCCGCAGCGCCGCCACCCTCACCGAGCGGGACGGCCGCACGCACTGGCTCGGCACCCCGCCCGTCGGCGTCCCCACGGACGGTGACCCGCTCGCCGCCCTGCGCGCCACCGTCGAGACCCTGCACACTCCCCTTACGCCCGGCGACGTAGCAGGGACCCACACGAGTGACCCGGCGTCCGGCATGCCGCCCTTCACCGGCGGGATGGTCGGCTACCTCGGCTACGACATCGTCCGCAGGCTGGAGAAGATCGGTCCGGGGGAGCGCGACGACCTGAAGCTCCCCGAGCTGACGATGCTGCTCACCTCGGACCTCGCCGTGCTCGACCACTGGGACGGCACCGTCGTGCTGATCGCCAACGCGATCAACCACAACGACCTCGACACGGGTGTCGACGAGGCGTACACGGACGCCGTCGCCCGGCTCGACGCCATGGAGGCCGACCTCGCGCGGCCGCTGGCCTCCGCCCCCGCCGTACTGCCGCCCTCCGAGCTCCCCGACTTCACCGTCCCGTGGGGCGGGCCCGACTACCAGGCCGCCGTCGAGGACATCAAGGAGCGGATCCGGGCCGGCGAGGCGTTCCAGGTCGTCCCCTCGCAGCGGTTCGAGACCCCCTGCGCGGCGAGCGCCCTCGACGTCTACCGGGTGCTGCGGGCCACCAACCCGAGCCCGTACATGTACCTCTTCCGCTTCGACGGCTTCGACGTCGTCGGCTCCAGCCCCGAGGCCCTGGTCAAGGTCGAGGACGGGCACGCCATGGTCCACCCCATCGCGGGCACCCGGCCGCGCGGGGCGACCCCGCAGGAGGACCAGGCGCTCGGCGACGAACTGCTCGCCGACCCCAAGGAGCGCGCCGAGCACCTGATGCTCGTCGACCTCGGCCGCAACGACCTCGGCCGGGTCTGCGAGCCGGGCAGCGTCGAGGTCGTCGACTTCATGTCGATCGAGCGCTACTCCCACGTCATGCACATCGTCTCGACCGTGACCGGCCGGGTCGCCGCGGGCAGCACCGCCTTCGACGTGCTCACCGCCTGCTTCCCCGCCGGCACCCTCTCGGGGGCGCCCAAGCCCCGCGCGATGCAGATCATCGACGAGCTCGAACCCTCGCGGCGCGGGCTCTACGGCGGATGTGTCGGTTATCTCGACTTCGCCGGCGACTCGGACACCGCGATCGCCATCCGTACCGCCGTACTGCGCGACGGAACCGCGTTCGTGCAGGCCGGAGCGGGTGTCGTGGCCGACTCCGATCCGGTCGCCGAGGACACCGAGTGCCGCAACAAGGCGGCCGCGGTGCTCCGCGCCGTCCATACGGCCAACCGGCTGAACGGCCACACCGGGCGGTAAGGGATAGTAGGGGTCGTGAGTGCTGTACCTGTACCCCAGCCCCGCGCCGAATCGGCATCCGCCGCGTCCGCCCACAGCAGCCGCCGCAGCCTCGGCGCAGCACTTGTTCTCGGCGCCGCCGGCGCCACCGTCGTCCTGCTCGCCTCCGGCCAGATCTGGGCCGAGGGAACGGCGGCCGTCGGTGGCGGCAGCGTGCCGCTCGACGCCGACGGCAGCGACGTCACCGGAGTGCCCACCGCCCTCGCCATCGTCGGCCTGGCCGCGCTCGTCGCGGTCTTCGCCGTCCGCAGAGCCGGCCGGTTCCTGGTGGCCGGGCTGCTCGCCCTCAGCGGCGCCGGTGCGGCCGTCACCGCCTTCCTGGGCGCGTCCGACAGCGCGGCCCTGGACGAGAAGGCCGCGACGACCACCGGCGACACCGCCGCCACGGTCGGCGCACTCACCCACACCGCCTGGCCCTATGTGACCGCGGCCGGCGGTCTGCTGATCCTGCTCGCCGGACTGCTCGCGCTCCGTTACGGCAGGCAGTGGCCCGCCATGTCGGGCCGCTACGAGCGGGACGGCACCCCGAGGCCCCGCAAGGCGCCGGTCGTCGACCCCGACCGCCCCGAGGACCTCTGGAAGGCACTGGACCGCGGCGAGGACCCGACCCGCGGGACATGACCCCCCGGGGCCGAGACGTGACCGCCACCCCTGGCACAGGGCACGACACGGCGTACGGGACAATGGCAGGTGAGCTACCGGCTCACCATCGAGCAACAGCTCACCACAGAGCAACGGCAACGAGGAGCAACTCATGGCGGGCAGCGCCCACGGACACACCCCGGCCGCCTGGACCGGTGTCATCATCGCTTTCATCGGCTTCTGCATCGCCGGAGTCTTCATGGTCGCGGCCAACCCGCTCGGCTTCTGGGCCGGCATGGGCGTCGTCGTCGCCGGCGGTCTGGTCGGCCTCGCGATGAGGGCCGCCGGTCTCGGTATGCCGAAGGCCGAGAAGGCCGCCCAGGAGCGGGCCCGTGCGCAGGCGGCCACCGCCACCGCGCAGCCCGCCTCGGCGCAGACCTCCGCCTGACACCGCCAGGACCTCACGACACAAGGGCGCAGACCGGCCGAGGCCGGGCTGCGCCTTTGCGTTCCGACGGAGACAATCACGGGGTGGACGCCATGCCTTCTCCCGCCACATCCGCTCCCGGGCCCGCCCCGCTCGCGCGACGTCTCGCCGCCCCCGCGGCCGCCCTCGCGGGAGTCGCCGCCGCCTTCGCCTACGTCGGCGCGGTCGACCCCAACGAACCGGGCCACTACCCGGTCTGCCCGCTCCTGCGGCTCACCGGGATCTACTGCCCGGGCTGCGGCGGTCTGCGCAGCGCCCACGCCTTCGCGCACGGCGATCTGACGGCGGCCCTCGGGGCCAACGCCGTCGCCGTCGTCGGCTACGGCGTCTTCGCCGTGGTGATGGCCCTGTGGCTGATTCGCGCCGTCCGCGGCGTGCCGATGCGGATCGCCGTCGCCCCCGTGTGGTGGTGGTCGCTCGGCGCCGTACTGCTGGTCTTCAGCGTGGTGCGGAACCTGCCGTTCGGCTCTGCGCTGGCGCCGTGAGGGGCCGCCCGGCCGGTGCCGGGGAGGCGTCGAAGTCCCAGGTAGTGGGACAGGCGTCAACCGGATGCGAGGCCGAGGGCCTCCTGCGGATACCATCGACATGGCTGATCCTGAACCATCACCGTCCCGGAAGGGGGCCGCTCGCGTGAGTGTGCTCGACGAGATCATCGAAGGCGTACGCGCCGACCTCGCAGAGCGGCAGGCGCGCGTCAGCCTCGACGAGCTCAAGGAGCGCGCCGCCAAGGCTCCCGCCGCCAAGGACGGGGTCGCCGCACTGCGCGGCGAGGGCGTCCAGGTGATCTGCGAGGTGAAGCGCTCCAGCCCCTCCAAGGGCGCGCTCGCCGCGATCGCCGACCCCGCCGCGCTCGCCGCGGACTACGAGGCCGGGGGCGCCGCCCTCATCTCCGTCCTGACCGAGGAGCGCCGCTTCGGCGGTTCGCTCGCCGATCTGGAGGCGGTCCGCGCCCGGGTCGACGTGCCCCTGCTGCGCAAGGACTTCATCGTCACGGCGTACCAGCTGTGGGAGGCCCGCGCCTACGGCGCCGACGTCATCCTGCTGATCGTCGCCGCCCTGGAGCAGGAGGCCCTGGTCTCCCTCATCGAACGCGCCGAGTCGATCGGGCTCACGCCGCTGGTCGAGGTGCACGACGAGGACGAGGTCGAGCGTGCGGTGGACGCCGGCGCGAAGATCATCGGAGTCAATGCCCGCGATCTGAAGACCCTCAAGGTCGACCGGGGCACCTTCGAACGGCTCGCCCCCGAGATCCCGGCCCACATCGTCAAGGTCGCCGAGTCCGGTGTGCGCGGTCCGCACGACCTGATCGCCTACGCCAACGCCGGCGCCGACGCCGTACTGGTCGGAGAGTCCCTGGTCACCGGCCGGGACCCGAAGGCGGCCGTCGCCGACCTCGTCGCCGCGGGCGCCCACCCGGCGCTGCGGCACGGCAGGAGCTGACACCCGCCATGACCGCCGCCCGCACCACCGCCCCGTCGCACCGGACGCCCATGCGTCCCGTGACGGCGACGGCGGCCGTGCGCGCGGCACGGGCGGCGCTCGCCGCCGCCCGTGACCCGTACGCCCGCCTCGCCCGGGGCTGCAAGCCTCGCGGCTGCCGCGCCCCCGCCCGACGGGTGCACGGCCGCCGCGTGCGGTACGTCATCGGCTCGGAGCCGGGCCAGGTCAACGGGATGCGATGGCGCGGGGCAGGCGCGCGCGACTGACGTCCGACGGTGCCGGTTCCCGGGGTGAAGCCCCGGTCACGGCTCTCGCGGTGTCCTCGACCGCCGGACGGGCCCCATGCGTCCTGACCTCGCACCGCCGTTGCGGCGCGTCGGTCCGGTGCGGAAAGCCCGGTCACAGCGGCGCGCGCGCATAACGTGTCCCCTTGCACACCCAGACTTCCGGGGCGTCAGCCCCTTCTGAGGAGTACGTCGGATGTCTTCTGACTTCTTCATCCCGGACCCCGAGGGTCAGGTCCCCAGCGCCCAGGGCTACTTCGGTGCCTTCGGCGGCAAGTTCATCCCCGAGGCCCTCGTCGCCGCCGTCGACGAGGTCGCCGTCGAGTACGACAAGGCCAAGACGGACCCGGCCTTCGTCGCCGAGCTCAACGACCTCATGGTCAACTACACGGGCCGCCCCAGCGCGCTGACCGAGGTGACCCGGTTCGCCGAGCACGCCGGCGGTGCGCGGGTCTTCCTCAAGCGGGAGGACCTGAACCACACCGGTTCGCACAAGATCAACAACGTGCTGGGCCAGGCGCTGCTCACCAAGCGCATGGGCAAGACGCGCGTCATCGCCGAGACCGGGGCAGGCCAGCACGGCGTCGCCACCGCGACCGCGTGCGCTCTGTTCGGCCTCGAGTGCACCGTCTACATGGGCGAGATCGACACCGAGCGCCAGGCGCTCAACGTCGCCCGGATGCGGATGCTGGGCGCCGAGGTCATCCCGGTGAAGTCCGGCAGCAGGACTCTCAAGGACGCCATCAACGAGGCGTTCCGCGACTGGGTCGCCAATGTCGACCACACCCACTACCTCTTCGGCACGGTCGCGGGCCCGCACCCCTTCCCGGCCATGGTGCGCGACTTCCACCGTGTCATCGGCGTCGAGGCCCGGCGCCAGATCCTGGAGCGCGCCGGCCGTCTGCCGGACGCGGCCGTCGCCTGCGTCGGCGGCGGTTCCAACGCGATCGGCCTGTTCCACGCCTTCATCCCGGACGCCGGTGTGCGCCTCGTGGGCTGTGAGCCCGCGGGGCACGGCATCGAGTCCGGCGAGCACGCGGCCACCCTGACCGCGGGCGAGCCCGGCATCCTGCACGGCTCGCGCAGCTACGTCCTCCAGGACGAGGAGGGCCAGATCACCGAGCCGTACTCGATCTCGGCCGGACTGGACTACCCGGGCATCGGTCCCGAGCACGCGTACCTCAAGGACAGCGGGCGCGGCGAGTACCGCGCGGTCACCGACGACGCCGCGATGCAAGCCCTGCGGCTGCTGTCCCGCACCGAGGGCATCATTCCGGCGATCGAGTCGGCGCACGCGCTGGCCGGTGCGCTGGACCTCGGCCGGGAACTCGGCAAGGACGGCCTGATCGTCGTCAACCTGTCCGGGCGCGGCGACAAGGACATGGACACCGCCGCCCGCTACTTCGGGCTCTACGACCGTGAGGCGGACGCCGTGGTCGAGGCGGACGCAGCCGCCGAGAACGGCGAGGGCGAGATCAAGGGGGACGCGAAGTGAGCGGCAACATCCAGCTGTTGAGCGACACCCTGGCGCGGGCCAAGGACGAGGGGCGTGCCGCGCTCATCGCGTACCTTCCGGCCGGCTTCCCGACCGTCGACGGTGGTATCGAGGCCGTCAAGGCGGTCCTGGACGGCGGCGCGGACGTCGTCGAGGTGGGGCTGCCGCACAGCGACCCCGTCCTGGACGGACCGGTCATCCAGACCGCCGACGACATCGCCCTGCGCGGCGGCGTCAAGATCGCCGATGTGATGCGCACGGTCCGCGAGGCGCACGCGGCGACCGGCAAGCCGGTCCTCGTGATGACGTACTGGAACCCGATCGACCGCTACGGCGTCGAGCGCTTCACCGCCGAGCTCGCCGAGGCAGGCGGAGCGGGCTGCATCCTGCCCGACCTGCCGGTCGAGGAGTCCGGCCTGTGGCGCGAACACGCGGAGAAGCACTCTCTCGCCACCGTCTTCGTCGTCGCCCCGAGCAGCAAGGACGCCAGGATCGCGCGGATCACCGAGGCAGGGTCCGGCTTCGTGTACGCGGCCTCGCTGATGGGGGTCACGGGCACCCGCGCGTCGGTCGGCGCGCAGGCCCAGGACCTGGTGGGCCGCACCCGGGCCACCACCGAGCTGCCGGTCTGCGTGGGCCTCGGGGTCTCCGACGCACAGCAGGCCGCCGAGGTCGCCGCGTTCGCCGACGGAGTGATCGTCGGGTCCGCGTTCGTGAAGCGCATCCTCGACGCGCCCGACACCGCCGCGGGCCTCGCGGCCGTCCGCGAGTTGGCGGCGGAGCTGGCCAGGGGCGTACGCAGGGACGGGCAGGCCGGGTAGCCGGGTCATCCCTCTCGTACGGCTCGCTCGTACGAGTGGATCTGGACCGGGGAGGCGCTCACGTGCCTCCCCGGTTCGTTTGCGGGATGTGAGTGAGAAGAACCAGGACCGGAAGAGGACCGCGCGCGAGCGGCTCCAGCAGGAACGTGAGCAGCACAAGGCACGTGAGAAGCGCCGCCGGGTGCTGATCGTGTCGGCGGCGGTGGTGGCCGTGCTGGGCCTCGCTGCCGTCGTCGGCGTGATCGCGGCCAACTCCGGCACGAAGAAGGACGGCGGCTCCCAGGCCGGCCCGCTCCTCGCGCCCGCCGGCGTGCAGGGCAAGGACCAGCTGGCGATCCCGGTGGGAGCGGACGACGCGCCCTCCACGCTCACGATCTGGGAGGACTTCCGCTGCCCGGTCTGCGCGCAGTTCGAGAACCTCTTCCGTGACACGATCCACGAGCTCGTCGCGGCCGGTCAGATCAAGGTCGAGTACCACCTCGCCACCATCATCGACGGCAACATGGGCGGGAGCGGATCCCTGCGTGCGGCCAATGCCGCGGCCTGCGCCCAGGACGTCGGCGACTTCGCCCCGTACCACGACGTGCTCTTCCAGAACCAGCCGCCGGAGCCGGACGACGCCTTCGGCAACAACGACCGGCTGATCGAGCTCGCGGGCAAGGTCGAGGGGCTGGACACCCCCGGGTTCCGCAGCTGTGTCGAGGACGGCAAGCACGACAGCTGGGTCGCCAAGTCCAACACGGCCTTCCAGAACGGCGGCTTCCGCGGGACGCCCACCGTCCTGCTCAACGGCGAGTCGATCTTCCCGACCAAGGGCAACGAGCAGATCTCCCCGGCCAACCTGAAGAAGTGGGTCACCGAGGCGAACAAGGGCAAGAAGCCGGGCACCCAGCAGTCCGCGCCGGCGCCGAGCCCGTCGTCCTGACCGCCCGGCGGGGCCGCGCCGCGGCACGCCGCTCGTTATCAGGACGTTGCCGGGTGGGTTGCCGTGTCTCCCGCCCGGCAGGGTAGCGTCGGTCCTGCCATGGAACTTGCCTACATTCCCAGTCCGTCGACCGGAGTGATCCATCTCGGACCGCTCCCGCTGCGCGGCTACGCCTTCTGCATCATCATCGGTGTCTTCGTGGCCGTCTGGTACGGCAACAAGCGCTGGATCGCCCGAGGCGGCAAAGCCGGCACCGTGGCCGACATCGCCGTCTGGGCGGTGCCCTTCGGCCTGGTCGGCGGCCGGCTCTACCACGTGATCACCGACTACCAGCTGTACTTCAGCGACGGTGAGAACTGGGTCGACGCCTTCAAGATCTGGGAAGGCGGCCTCGGGATCTGGGGCGCGATCGCACTGGGCGCGGTCGGAGCCTGGATCGGCTGCCGCCGTCGCGGGATTCCCCTGCCGGCCTGGGCGGACGCCCTCGCTCCGGCCATCGCCATCGCGCAGGCCATCGGCCGCTGGGGCAACTGGTTCAACCAGGAGCTGTACGGCAAGCCGACCGATCTGCCCTGGGCCCTCAAGATCACGGAGGGTGCGAACCGCGAGGCGGGGCTGTACCACCCGACGTTCCTGTACGAGTCCCTGTGGTGCATCGGTGTCGCGCTGCTGGTCATCTGGGCGGACCGGCGCTTCAAGCTCGGCCACGGACGGGCGTTCGCCCTCTACGTCGCCGCGTACTGCGCGGGCCGCGCCTGGATCGAGTACATGCGCGTCGACGAGGCGCACCACGTCCTGGGCCTGCGACTGAACGTGTGGACCGCGATCATCGTCTTCGCGCTCGCGGTGGCCTACATCGTGATCTCGTCGCGAGTGCGGCCGGGACGCGAGGAGATCGTCGAGCCGGACCGCTCGAAGCCGGGCACGGACGGCGCGGACGCGGCCGACGAGAAGGCCGAGGAGAAGAAGGAGTCGGGCGACGAGTCGACCGCGGAGGACTCGGCGGACGCCGGGGACACCGTCAGGGACGCCGATGCCGACGCGGATGCGGGGTCGGCCAAGAAGGGCTGACCGCGGCGACGTACGACGAGGCCGCCGGGACCGATCGGGTCCCGGCGGCCTTGTCGTGTGCCGGAAGGCTGGTCGCCGGTGTCGGGGCGTCGGAGAGTCAGGGCGTCAGAAGGTCTCCCGGCGGGCGATGGACAGCGTGCGCTCGGCGGCCGCCACGATCGCGGCGTCCACGAAACGGCCGTCCGGAAGGGCAAGCGCTCCCTCGTCCCCGGCGGCCGCCTTGACGACCTCCTCCGCCGCCTCGATCTCCTCCGGGGTGGGCAGGAAGGCCCGCTCGATGACGGGGAGCTGGCGGGGATGGATGGCCGCCCGGCCGAGGAAACCGAGAGCGCGGCCGTGTGTGCAGGAGGCGTAGAGCGCGTCCAGGTCCCGGATGTCCGGGAAGACCGACTGCGACGGTGGCGGGAGACCGGCCGCGCGGGCGGCGACCACGATGCGCGAGCGGGGCCAGTCGAGGGAGGCGCCGTCCCGGACGCCGAGGTCGGCGCGGAGGTCCGCCTCCCCGAGCGAGATGCCGCGGACGGCCGGATGGGCGGCGGCGATGTCGTAGGCGTGCTCGATCGCGACGGCGGACTCCAGCAGCGGGTGGAGCGGGACGCCGGGTGCGCGGTCCGCGATCCGGCGGATGTCAGTGCCGTGTGCGACCTTGGGAACACGCAGAGCACACAGGCCGGGGAGACCGGTCAGAGTCTCGATGTCCTGGGGGGAGTTGATGCGGACATGGACAGGCAGGGGCTGAGGGAGAGTCAGGAGTTCGGCCGTGGCGGCCAGGGCGTAGTTCTTGCGGTCGGAGGGGACCGCGTCCTCGAGGTCGATGATCACCACGTCGGCACCGGAGGCGAGGGCTTTCACCACGACGTCGGGGTGGTCGCCGGGGGCGTAGAGATAGGTGAGCGGGGTCATAGGGCGCCCTGGGTGCGGAGTGCGCTGATATCGGCCCCGGTCAGGCCGAGTTCGGTGAGGACCGCGTCGGTGTCGGCGCCGTGCGGACGGCCGGCCCAGCGGATGGCGCCGGGTGTCTCCGAGAGGCGGAAGAGGACGTTCTGCATGCGGAGCGGACCGAGTTCCGGGTCGGGGACCTCGGTGATGCTGTCCAGCGCCTGGTACTGCGGATCCTCCATGACATCGCGGATGTCGTAGATCGGCGCGATGGCGGCCTCGGCCTTCTCGAAGGCTTCCATGGTCTCGGTCCGGCTGCGCTCGGCGATCCAGCCGCCGACCGCGTCGTCGAGGATGTCGGCGTGCTCGGCGCGGCCGCTTCCGGTGGTGAACCACGGCTCGTCGATCACATCGGGGCGGCCGACCAGGGTCATGACGCGCTCGGCGATGGACTGGGCCGAGGTGGAGACGGCCACCCAGTGGCCGTCGGCGGTGCGATAGGTGTTGCGGGGCGCGTTGTTGCCGGAGCGGTTGCCGGTCCGTGTCTGGACGTAGCCGACCTGGTCGTACCAGAGCGGCTGTGGGCCGAGGACGGTCAGGATCGGCTCGATGATCGCCATGTCGACGACCTGGCCGCGGCCGGTGACCTGACGGGCGGTGAGGGCGGTCATCACGGCGTAGGAGGTGGCCAGGGCGGCGATGGAATCCGCGAGACCGAACGGGGGGAGTGTGGGCGGGCCGTCCGGCTCGCCGGTGATGGAGGCGAAGCCGCTCATCGCCTCGGCGAGGGTGCCGAAGCCGGGCCGGTGGGAGTAGGGGCCGAACTGGCCGAAGCCGGTGACGCGGGTGAGGACGAGCCGGGGATTGACCGCGCTGAGTTCGTCCCAGCCGAGCTGCCACTTCTCCAGGGTGCCGGGGCGGAAGTTCTCGACGATCACATCCGCGGTGGCGGCGAGGCGCAGCAGGGTCTCTCGGCCGCCGGAGGTGGACAGGTCCAGCGTGATGGTGCGCTTGTTGCGGCCGAGCAGTTTCCACCACAGGCCCACGCCGTTCCTGGCGGCGCCGTGGCCGCGGGACGGGTCGGGCCGGGTGGGGTGCTCGACCTTGATCACCTCCGCGCCGAAGTCACCGAGCATGGTGGCGGCGAGCGGGCCGGCGAAGAGGGTGGCCAGATCGAGAACGCGCAGCCCCTGAAGGGGCATCGGGGAGGGTGCGGGCGTTGGTGTCATGAGGCCTCGTCGATCTCGGAGCGGTACGGCATGGAGGTCGAGGCGCCCGCGCGCTGGACGCACAGTGCCGCGGCGGCGGAAGCCCAGGTGAGGGCCTGCTCGACGGGCTTTCCCTCGCCGAGCGCGACGGCGAGGGCGCCGACGAAGGTGTCGCCGGCCGCCGTGGTGTCCAGGGCGGTGACCTCGGGGGCGGGGACGATGAGCGGGGGCGAGTGACGGCCGGCGTGGAGGCAGCCGGCCGAGCCGAGCGTGATCACCACCTCGGGGACCTGGCGCAGCAGCGCTTCCGCGACGGCGCGCGGGTCGGCGACGCCGGTGAGGGTGGCGGCCTCGTGCTCGTTGGGCACCAGCAGGTCGGTCACGGCGAGGAGTTCGGGAGGCAGCGGCTGGGCGGGGGCGGGAGTGAGCACGGTGCGCACGCCGTGCCGGCGGGCGGCCTCGGCACCCTCCAGCACGGCGCTCAGGGGGAGTTCGAGCTGGAGGAGCAGGGTGTCGGCGGTGGCGATGAGGGCTTCGTCGCCGGGAGCGAGGGCGGTGAGCGTGCCGTTGGCGCCGGGGATGACGACGATGGAGTTGCCGCCTTCGTCGTCGACGACGATATGGGCGGTGCCCGAGGGGCCTTCGGAGGTGCGCAGCAGATCGACGTCGACGCCGGAGGCGACGAGCGTCTGCCGCAGGGCCGCGCCGAAGTCGTCCGAGCCGACCGCGCCGATCATCGCGACGTCGCCACCGGCGCGGGCGGCGGCGACGGCCTGGTTGGCGCCCTTGCCGCCGGGGATCGTCCGGAACTCCCGTCCGGTGACGGTCTCCCCGCGTTTCGGCGCGTGGGCGACATAGGCGACGAGGTCCATGTTGGTGCTGCCGAGCACCACGATGCCGGTCATGGGCGGAGTGCCTCCTGGTGCGTGAGGTGGGCGAGGGCGTCGAAGCCCGTGCCGTCGAAGCCGGCGACGGAGGTGGAGAGCCGGTTCTTGAGCGGGGCGGTCCACCGGTCGGGCAGGTCACCGGGCCGGCCGGTGAGCAGTCCGGCGATCGACCCGGCGGTGGCTCCGTTGGAGTCCGTGTCCCAACCTCCCGAGACGGCGCGGCAGATGGAGCCGCCGAAGTCGCCGTCCGCATGGGTGAGCGCGGCGGCGAGCAGGGCGGCGTTGGGCAGCACATGGACCCAGTGGTATTGGCCGTAGGCGGTGTGGAGCAGGTCCACGACCGCGGCGAAGTCGGGTTCGGCGCGCGCCGTGTCGATACCGAGGCGGACCGCGTGCGCCAGCCGGGAGGCGGGCGGTACGACGGTCAGCCCGGCGGCGAGCGCCCGGTGCACATCACCGGTGCCGTCGGCGGCGGTCGCGACGGCCGCCGCGACGAACATCGCGCCGTGGACGCCGTTCGCGGTGTGGGTGAGCGTGGCGTCGCGATGTGCCTGTTCGGCGGCTGCCCCGGGGTCGCCGGGGTGGGTCCAGCCGTGCACATCGGCGCGGATGGCGGCGCCGATCCACTCCCGGAAGGGGTTGTGGTGGCAGGCGGTGAGCGGGGGTTCGAGTCCGGAGAGGAGATTGCGGTAGGCGATGCGTTCCGCGGTGAAGGTGCGGCCGGCGGGCAGTTCGTCGAGCCAGAGCCGGCCGACGTCCGCCGTGGTGAAGCGGCGGCCGTACCGCTGGAGCAGGAGCAGATTCAGCAGGGGGTAGTTGAGGTCGTCGTCCTCGGGCATGCCGTCGATGTTCTCGGCCAGTGAGGTGGTGGCGGAACGGCGGTTCCAGGGGTGGGCGCGGGCGAGTTCCGCGGGCAGGCCCTTGGCGGTGAACCAGGTGTGGAGAGGCCAGTTGCCGGTGGCGCGGGCGATGGCACGGATCGCGTGGAGGGGGAGTTTCTCGACGGGCTTGCCCAGCAGACAGCCGGCCGCACGGCCGAGCCAGGCCGCGTGGAGACGGTCGGGGAGCCGCGGGTCGCGCAGGGCGGCGGGGGTGCCGGGCGGGGAGGCGGCAGCGTCGTCCGGTGCACCGGGTCGGGAGTCGGACCCTGTCGTAGCTGTCGTAGCTGTCGTAGCTGTCGTTCCGGTCGTGAGGGACACGCGCGGTCCACCGGCGACGGCTGATGCCGGGTCGCCGGGGGACGCCGGCCAGTTGGGGCATGCCGCCTTGATGGCCGCGAGGTCGGTCGGCTCCTGTGCGGCCAGCGGACCGGGGACCGCGGACAACTCGTCCAGCAGCCGCAGTGCCAGAGCGCGCAGCTCGGGGGAGGCCGGGACGGCGGAGGCACCGGCCGCGGGCGGTGCGGGGGAGCCGCCCGCCCCGAGCCAGGCGGTGGTGATCCCTCCCACGTCACGGCCGTCCTCGGCGGCCTGACGCAGTTCGTGGCCGAGCAGATCCTCCGGCTGCACCCAGGTGAGTCGGAGGGCGTCGCTCATCGCGCGTCCGTCAGGGCCGCGAACGCCGACTCGTGGGCCCGGCGGCGCTGCGTGTCGCGGGCGAAGACCTCCCGGGTGACCGCGGTCAGCTCGCGGGCGGGCGCGTGCAGATCGAGGCGGCTGGCCTCGGCGACCGTCTTGGCCCAGTCGTGGGGTACCGCCGCCGTGCCGCCGAGAGCGCCCGCGATCGCGCCGGACATCGTGGCGATCGAGTCGCAGTCGCGGCCGTAGTTCACCGAGCCCAGCACCGTACGGCGGTAGTCGCCCTCGCCGACCAGCAGCATGCCGAGGGCGACGGGGAGTTCCTCGATGGAGTGCAGCCGGGAGGGACGGCGGGCGGCGAGCGACGGCGCCCGGTAGTCCGGGCCGACCGTGTCGAAGGGAGCGACCGCCGTACGCAGCGGCGCCAGCGCCGACTCGAAGTCCGTGTGCCGCGCCGCGACTTCGGCCACCGCCGCGATGGCCGAGCGGGTGCCGTCCTTCGCCAGTGCCAGGGCCGCGTCGACCACGGACGTGGGGGTGGCGCCGGGCAGACACGCGGCGGCGACCGCTGCCGCGAAGACGCCCGCCGCCTCCCTCCCGTACGAGGACTGGTGCGCCCCCGCGATGTCGAGCGCCTCGGCGTAGGCGGCAGCGGGGTTGGCCGCGTTGACCAGGCCCACCGGTGCCATGTACATCGCCGCACCGCAGTTGACGATGTTGCCGCTGCCGGCCTCGCGGGGGTCGTGGTGCCCGTAGTGGATACGGGCCACGAGCCACTTCTCGGCGAGGAAGATCCGTTGGAGGGGGAGCGCCTCCGCCTCCAGTTCGGGGATCCAGCGGGGGGTGGAGAGCAGGTCGGGCACCAGGTGGTCGGCCACGGCGTAGGCGTCGAGATGGTCGCGGACCGTGCCGTACACCCGGATCAGGGCATGCGTCATCAGGGTGTCGTCGGTGACGTGGCCGTCGCCCTTGTGGTACGGCGCGATCGGGCGGGCGGTGCGCCAGTCGTCGCCGTTCCAGGGGCCGACGATGCCGTGGACGCGGCCGCCGTGCCGTTCGGTGATCTGCTCGGGCGTATACCCCTCGACCGGGCCGCCGAGCGCGTCGCCCACGGCCGCGCCGATCAGGCTGCCGGTGATCCGGTCATCGAGTGCGAGCGTCGCGAGTGTCGTCGTCATGCCGGAATTGTCCACCCGGGGCCGTCAGTTCCGTGTCTGCGAGCAGCCCGGCGAGTTCCACCAGATCGGTGCCCGCGAGACGGGGGAGGGCGCAGCCCGCGAGGGTCCGGCAGGCGTCCCGCCAGCTGGCCGGAACGGCATCGCCCCCGCCGAGCGCGCCGGTCAGCGCGCCGGCCAGCGCGGGGGCCGAGTCGGCCACCCGCGACAGACAGGCCGCGGCGGGTACGGCCTCGGCGACGCGGCCGCGGGCCGCCGTCGCGACGGCGAGAGCGACGGGCACGGTCTCGGCCGCGGCGACCCCGTAGCTGTAGACGTGGTCGACGATCTGGTGCTCCAGCAGCGGTACGAGGTCGAAGGCGGCGTCCGCGTCGCGAGCGAGCTTGAGCGCGTGGCGCGCGTTGCGGCCGATCTCGGTGGACTCGGGGAGTTCCGCGAGCGCGGCGTCCACACAGTCGTCGACCCCTCCGCCGCCGAGTGCGACGGCGACGGCCGCCGCCATGGCACGGGCGCCGTGCACCCCGTCGCCGTCCTGGGTGTAGCGGGCGTCGAACTCGGCGAGCTCGGCCGCGGCCGCCGGATCGCCCGGGTGGACCACCGCGAGGACGGCGGCCCGCACACACGCGGCGTCGTCGAAGTAGTGCGGGTTGTCGTGGCCGGTGGCGGGCGGGCGCAGGCCGGTGGCGAGATTGCCGAGTCCCGCGCGTACGGAGATCCGGGCGCGCAGGGGCAGCACGGCGGACTCCACCTCGGGGGCGCGCTCGGCGGCGGCGGCCACCTCACCGGCGAGGGAGTTCCAGGCGAGGTCGACGGCCGCGCGCATCCGGCGTCCGGGAGCCAGCCCGGCGAACAGGTGCCCCGAGCCGATGAGCACCGTCTCGGCGGCGAACGCGGCCCACTCGGCGTCGTCGGACGGACCGAGACGAAGGGGCTCGGGGGGCTGGTTGAGGGCGATGGGCACGGGCAGCGTGGTGGTCGAGTTCTGCTCGGCGAAGGTGTCCAGTTCGCGGGTCAGCCGCCGGGTCCACTCGGGCATCCGCGCCGCCCGGTGCCGCGCGGCGGGCCACCCGGCCGCGTCACCCGCGGCGAGCCCGAGGAGGAGCCCTTCGACGGGCCGGACGGGGACGCGGCGCGTCCGGTGCGGTGCGGGCGCGCGCTCACTGTCCCCGGCGGGCAGCCCGGGGCCGCCGTCGCCTGCCGTGGTGGCGGCGGTGGCGTCCAACGACGGGGTGATGCCCGCACCGCTCGGCCAGACGTCCTGCGGCAAAGGCGCGTCGGCCGGGCGGTCGAGTACGGCGGTGCCGCCGGACGCCGCGGGTGCGTCCGGTACCGGCGCGTCCGCGAGCGCGAGCAGATACGGGTCGGTGGCCGTGCCGGTGTGCGGCGCGGCGGGGTGTTCGAGTACGGCCATGCCGAAGGTCGTGGCCGCTGCCTCCGCCGCCGCGGGCTGAGCGGGCCGGGACCCGTGCGCGCCGGCCGGATGGGCCGGCACGACGATCCCGCCCGCCGCGGGCGGAGCCGGCCGGGCCGTCTGCACGGAGGCCGGATCGGGGTCGGGGATCGACGCGTCGTTCGTCGGTGGAGTCAGTGTCATCACGCCGCCTGCGGGTCGTCGGGGGTGAGGAGGTCCGCGATCTCCAGTACGTGGTGGCCCTTCATCGACGGGAGACAGCTGCCGCGTACCGGACCGATGGCCGAGGCCCAGGCGGTGGGGATGGCCGCCGCGCCCGAGACCGCTCCCGCCAGCGCTCCCGCCACCGCCGCGGTGGTGTCGGCGTCGCGGCCCATGTTGACCGCCGTCAGCACCGAGGTACGGAAGTCCCCCCGGGCCGCAGCGAACGCGCCGAAGGCCAGGCCCACCGCCTCCGGGGCCAGATCCGTCCACGGGTATCCGCCGATCACCACCGCCGAGCGCACCGCGCGTTCCGTCGCCAGGGGGTCGCCCTGACTGCGCTGGGCCGTCACCACCGCGCGGCGCAGGGATCGGGCCGTCCATGAGTCCATGGGAATCACCGAGAGCGCGGCGCCGATCACCCCGGCGGGGCCCGCGCCGGTCATCGCCGCGGCGACTCCCGCGGCCACCGCCTGCCCGCCGTAGATGCCCTCGCCGTCGTGGCTGACCGAGCCGTCGATCGCCACGAGCCGGGCGGCTTCGGCCGGCAGGCCCGCCGCGAAGACCCCGAAGGGCGCCGCCCGCATGGCGAGACCGTCGCTCCAGGCGTGCCGGTGCTGGGCGGAGATCGGGGCGGCGAGTCCCCGCCGCAGGTTCTCCAGGGTGCCGCGCTCGCTGAAGCCCGCTCCGCGGAAGGGACCCTCGTCCAGATCGGCGATCCAGTGGTGCCACGCCGTCTCGACGTGGGTGGCGGTGAGGGCCGAGCCGTGCCGGGCCAGCAGCAGCCCGGAGAAGATCGCGTACTCGGTGTCGTCCGTGCCCGCGGGATCGTCGTTCACGAAGCCTTCGATACGGCCCCACCGGGCTCGGATCTCCGAGGGCCGCATGTTCTCCGCGGGCGCGCCCAGCGCGTCGCCCACCGCCAGGCCGAGCAGTGCCCCGCGGGCCCGCTCCCGCAGCACGGAGGCGGGAACGGCCGGCGCGGCGGGAGCCGTACCGGGCGCGCGCTCGGAGGGATCAGCGGGATCGCATGCAACCAACTCCACGGGGCGGGCCCCTTTCGCGTGCACCGGCGGTTCCTGCATCTGTGCCACACGCGGCCCGGGACGAGTCTGAGAAACGCCTCTGTCACCCGAACCGCCATGCCCCGCCCCGTGGTTAGTACGGCCTGCCTTGCTAGCGCGCCCCTTACATGATGCGTATGTTCGACAGTGCCGAAGGGGGAGCGGACCCGCTGTTTCCGCTGCTGAGAAGGTTGAAGGGGAGAGTTGTGTCCATCATCGAAAACGCCGCGACACTGCACGAGGCACATCGCGACAACCACACCCACCGTGATGTCAACGGCGGCTGGCTGCGCCCCGCGGTCTTCGGTGCGATGGACGGACTGGTCTCGAACCTCGCGCTGATGACCGGTGTCGCGGGTGGTGCCGTCTCGCAGCAGACCATCGTCATCACCGGGCTCGCCGGGCTGGCGGCGGGAGCGTTCTCGATGGCCGCGGGGGAGTACACCTCCGTCGCCTCCCAGCGCGAGCTCGTCCAGGCCGAGCTGGACGTCGAGCGGCGCGAGCTGCGCAAGCACCCGGTGGACGAGATGGAGGAGCTGGCGGCGCTCTATGTCTCCCGTGGCGTCCAGCCCGCGCTCGCCCGTGAGGTCGCGATGCAGCTGTCGAAGGACCCGGAGCAGGCGCTGGAGATCCACGCCCGCGAGGAGCTCGGCATCGATCCGGACGATCTGCCGTCGCCGACGGTCGCAGCCGTCTCGTCCTTCGGATCGTTCGCGCTGGGCGCCCTGCTGCCGGTGCTGCCCTATCTGCTCGGCGCGACGGCGCTGTGGCCGGCGGTCCTGCTGGCGCTGGTGGGGCTCTTCGCCTGCGGTGCGGTCGTCGCCCGCGTGACGGCACGCAGCTGGTGGTTCAGCGGCCTGCGGCAGCTGGCGCTCGGCGGGGCCGCGGCGGCGCTCACCTACGGCCTGGGCACGCTGTTCGGCGCCGCGGTCTAGCCCGTCTCGGGCGGGGTGGTACCCGGCCTCGGCCCGTCTTCGGCGGGGTGGTACCCGGCCTCGGCCCGTCTCCGGCGGGGTGGTGCCCGCCCCCGCGCCCCGGACCCGCCCTGCCCTACGCGCGGGCTGTTCCCGCTCCCCGCCCAGGGCCCGCCCCGCGCCCCGGACCCGCCCCGGGCCCTCCCGGCTCTGCCTCGGCCCTCCCGCCCCGGCCGCACACCCAGCCGCCCCGAATCACCCGCCCTGACCGATTTATGGGCTGTCCGTACGGGCTGAGTCGTGTCAGGCTGGGGTATCCCCACATCACCGGGAAGACACCTCGCTGTGACGCACATCCCCACCGCGGATCCCGCTTCCGGTGAGACACTATGCATGGCGCTACATAAGTAGCCGTAACTCGGCGGTTTCGAGTCCGTGACCACCGGGCATGAGCCGAAAGCGCTGCGGGCAACGAAGCCTGCTCTGCGATGGTCCTGCGGATACCGATCTGTCCGACGGCGACCCACCTCGACCGCTACGCGCGGTGTCCGCATGTTGGAATGCGCTATCCACTTTTCGAGAACCATTCCATCATGTAACCTGCACGAAATTTTGCGGAGGGCCAACGTCGTCCCTCGGTACTTGCATATGCCACGACGACGACGGGAGAGCCGATGCGTTCCGACGCCTGGTCGCCCATGGACGGTCGCCCCGCCCCCCAGGGGATGTACGACCCCCGTAACGAACACGACGCGTGCGGCGTCGGGTTCGTGGCCACCCTCACCGGTGTGGCCAGCCATGAGCTGGTGGAGCAGGCGCTGACCGTACTGCGCAACCTCGAGCACCGCGGTGCCACCGGCTCCGAGCCCGACTCGGGTGACGGTGCGGGCATCCTGCTCCAGGTTCCCGACGCCTTCCTGCGTGAGGTCAGCGGTTTCGAGCTCCCCGAAGCGGGTTCGTACGCCGTCGGCATCGCCTTCCTTCCGGCCGATGACGACGCGCAGGCCGTCTCACGTATCGAGACGATCGCCGCCGAAGAGGGTCTGAAGGTCCTCGGCTGGCGTGACGTCCCGGTCACCCCGGATCTGCTCGGCAACGGCGCCCGCGCCACCATGCCCGCCTTCCGGCAGCTCTTCGTCTCCGGCGCCGACGACGAGGCCGCCTGCACCGGCTTCGCGCTGGACCGCAGGGCCTTCGTCCTGCGCAAGCGCGCCGAGCGCGAGGCCGGTGTCTACTTCCCGTCGCTCTCCGCGCGCACGATCGTCTACAAGGGCATGCTGACCACCGGCCAGCTGGAGCCCTTCTTCCCCGACCTGTCCGACCGGCGTCTCGCCACGGCCGTCGCGCTCGTCCACTCGCGGTTCTCCACGAACACCTTCCCGAGCTGGCCGCTCGCCCACCCGTACCGCTTCGTCGCGCACAACGGCGAGATCAACACGGTCAAGGGCAACCGCAACTGGATGCGTGCCCGTGAGTCCCAGCTCGCGAGCGACCTCTTCGGCGCCGAGCAACTGGACCGGATCTTCCCCGTCTGCACCCCGGACGCCTCCGACTCCGCGTCCTTCGACGAGGTGCTGGAGCTGCTCCACCTCGGCGGCCGGTCGCTGCCGCACTCCGTGCTGATGATGGTCCCCGAGGCGTGGGAGAACCACGACTCCATGGAGCCCGCCCGGCGCGCCTTCTACCAGTACCACGCCACGATGATGGAGCCCTGGGACGGACCCGCCTGTGTCACCTTCACCGACGGCACCCAGGTCGGCGCCGTGCTCGACCGCAACGGTCTGCGCCCCGGCCGCTACTGGGTGACGGACGACGGACTCGTCGTCCTCTCCTCCGAGGTCGGCGTCCTCGACATCGACCCGGCGAAGGTCGTCCGCAAGGGCCGCCTCCAGCCCGGCCGGATGTTCCTCGTCGACACCGCCGAGCACCGCATCATCGAGGACGACGAGATCAAGGCCGGTCTCGCCGCCGAGCTGCCGTACCAGGAGTGGCTGGAGGCCGGTGAGATCGAGCTCGAGGACCTCCCCGAGCGCGAGCACATCGTCCACACCCACGCCTCGGTCACCCGCCGCCAGCAGACGTTCGGCTACACCGAGGAAGAGCTGCGCATCATCCTCGCGCCCATGGCCAGGACGGGCGGCGAGCCGCTCGGCTCCATGGGCACGGACTCGCCGATCGCGGCCCTGTCCGAGCGCCCCCGGCTGCTCTTCGACTACTTCACCCAGCTGTTCGCGCAGGTCACCAACCCGCCGCTGGACGCCATCCGCGAGGAGCTCGTCACCTCGCTGCGCTCCTCGCTGGGCCCGGCAGGCAACCTGCTGGAGCCGACCGCCGCGTCCTGTCGCAGCGTCACCCTGCCCTTCCCGGTGATCGACAACGACGAGCTCGCCAAGCTCATCCACATCAACGCCGACGGCGACATGCCTGGCATGAAGGCGGCCACGCTCTCCGGCCTCTACCGCGTCAGCGGCGGCGGCGACGCCCTCGCGGCCCGGATCGAGGACATCTGCGCCGAGACCGACGCCGCCATCGAGGACGGCGCCCGTCTGATCGTCCTGTCCGACCGGCACTCGGACGCCGAGCACGCGCCCATCCCGTCGCTGCTGCTCACCTCCGCCGTGCACCACCACCTCATCCGTACCAAGCAGCGCACCCAGGTGGGTCTGCTGGTCGAGGCCGGTGACGTGCGCGAGGTGCACCACATCGCGCTGCTGATCGGCTACGGCGCCGCAGCCGTCAACCCCTACCTGGCGATGGAATCGGTCGAGGACCTCGTCCGGGCCGGCACCTTCATCGAGGGCCTGGAGCCCGAGCAGGCCATCCGCAACCTGATCTACGCCCTGGGCAAGGGCGTGCTCAAGGTGATGTCCAAGATGGGCATCTCCACCGTCGCCTCCTACCGCGGAGCGCAGGTCTTCGAGGCCGTCGGCCTGGACGAGGCGTTCGTCGAGAAGTACTTCAACGGCACCGCCACCAAGATCGGCGGAGCGGGTCTCGACGTCGTCGCCAAGGAGGTCGCCGCCCGGCACGCCAAGGCGTACCCGGCCTCCGGCATCTCCGCCTCGCACCGTGCGCTGGACATAGGCGGTGAGTACCAGTGGCGCCGTGAGGGCGAGCCCCACCTCTTCGACCCGGAGACGGTCTTCCGGCTCCAGCACGCCACGCGCAACAAGCGCTACGACATCTTCAAGAAGTACACGGACCGGGTGAACGAGCAGTCCGAGCGGCTGATGACGCTGCGCGGCCTGTTCGGGTTCACGTCCGACCGGCAGCCGATCTCCATCGACGAGGTCGAGCCGGTCAGCGAGATCGTGAAGCGGTTCTCCACCGGCGCCATGTCCTACGGCTCCATCTCGCGCGAGGCGCACGAGACCCTCGCCATCGCCATGAACCAGCTCGGCGGCAAGTCCAACACCGGTGAGGGCGGCGAGGACGCCGACCGGCTGTACGACCCCACCCGCCGGTCCGCCATCAAGCAGGTCGCCTCCGGCCGCTTCGGCGTCACCAGCGAGTACCTGGTCAACGCCGACGACATCCAGATCAAGATGGCGCAGGGCGCCAAGCCCGGCGAGGGCGGCCAGCTGCCCGGCCACAAGGTCTACCCCTGGGTCGCCAAGACCCGGCACTCGACCCCCGGCGTCGGTCTGATCTCCCCGCCGCCGCACCACGACATCTACTCGATCGAGGACCTGGCCCAGCTGATCCACGACCTGAAGAACGCGAACCCGCAGGCGCGGATTCACGTGAAGCTGGTCTCCGAGGTCGGCGTCGGCACGGTCGCCGCGGGTGTCTCCAAGGCCCACGCGGACGTCGTGCTCATCTCCGGCCACGACGGCGGCACCGGCGCCTCCCCGCTCACCTCGCTCAAGCACGCCGGCGGCCCCTGGGAACTCGGTCTCGCCGAGACCCAGCAGACGCTGCTGCTCAACGGATTGCGCGACCGTATCGTCGTGCAGACCGACGGTCAGCTGAAGACCGGCCGCGACGTCGTCATCGCCGCGCTGCTGGGCGCCGAGGAGTTCGGTTTCGCGACCGCGCCGCTCGTCGTCTCCGGCTGCATCATGATGCGGGTCTGCCACCTCGACACCTGCCCGGTCGGTATCGCCACCCAGAACCCGGTGCTGCGGGACCGCTTCTCCGGCAAGGCCGAGTACGTCGTTAACTACTTCCAGTTCATCGCCGAAGAGGTGCGCGAGATCCTCGCGGAGCTGGGCTTCCGTACCGTCGAGGAGGCCGTCGGCCACGCCGAACTCCTCGACACCGAGCGCGCCGTGAAGCACTGGAAGGCACAGGGCCTGGACCTCGCACCCCTGTTCCACGTGCCCGAGCTGCCCGACGGCGCGGTGCGCCACGCGCTGATCACCCAGGACCACGGTCTGGAGAAGGCGCTCGACAACGAGCTGATCAAGCTCGCCGCCGACGCGCTGAACGCCGATTCCGCCGAGGCCGCCCAGCCGGTCCGCGCACAGGTCGCCATCCGCAACATCAACCGGACCGTGGGCACGATGCTCGGCCACGAGGTGACGCGGAAGTTCGGCGGTGCGGGCCTGCCCGACGACACCATCGACATCACGTTCACCGGCTCGGCCGGCCAGTCCTTCGGCGCCTTCGTCCCGCGCGGCGTCACGCTGCGACTGGAGGGTGACGCCAACGACTACGTGGGCAAGGGCCTCTCCGGCGGCCGCGTCGTCGTCCGCCCGGACCGGGGCGCCGACCACCTGGCCGAGTACTCGACCATCGCGGGCAACACCATCGCGTACGGCGCGACCGGCGGCGAGCTGTTCCTGCGCGGCCGCACCGGCGAGCGGTTCTGTGTCCGCAACTCCGGCGCCACGGTCGTCTCGGAGGGCGTGGGCGACCACGGCTGCGAGTACATGACCGGCGGCCACGCGGTGGTGCTCGGCGAGACCGGGCGCAACTTCGCGGCCGGCATGTCGGGCGGTATCGCCTACGTGATCGACCTCGATCCGGACAACGTCAACTCCGGGAACCTCGAGGCGGTCGAGCCGCTGTCGGACACGGACAAGGAGTGGCTGCACGACGTCGTGCGCCGCCACCAGGAGGAGACGGCCTCCACCGTCGCCGAGAAGCTTCTCGCCGACTGGTCCGCGAACGTGGACCGGTTCAGCAAGATCATCCCGACCACCTACAAGGCAGTGCTCGCCGC
This sequence comes from Streptomyces sp. NPDC058685, assembly GCF_042714725.1. Lineage (NCBI taxonomy): Bacteria > Bacillati > Actinomycetota > Actinomycetes > Kitasatosporales > Streptomycetaceae > Streptomyces > Streptomyces sp. NPDC058685. Next base: position 21,183 of record NZ_JBHXSL010000046.1, on the reverse strand, counting down.
CAAGGACGCCGCTGAGCTCGCCGGTCTCTCCGAGCAGGAGACCACCGAGAAGATGATGGAGGCGGCGATCAATGGCTGACCCCAAGGGCTTCCTGACCACCGGGCGCGAGGTCGCCGAGACCCGCCCCGTGGCCGAGCGCGTCAAGGACTGGAACGAGGTCTACGTTCCCGGCGCCCTGCTGCCGATCATCAGCAAGCAGGCCGGCCGCTGCATGGACTGCGGCATCCCGTTCTGCCACAACGGCTGTCCGCTCGGAAACCTCATCCCCGAGTGGAACGACTACGCGTACCGCGAGGACTGGTCGGCCGCCTCCGAGCGGCTGCACGCGACCAACAACTTCCCGGAGTTCACCGGCCGGCTGTGCCCCGCGCCCTGCGAGGCCGCCTGCGTCCTCGGCATCAACCAGCCCGCCGTCACCATCAAGAACGTCGAAGTCTCGATCATCGACAAGGCGTGGGACTCCGGCGACGTCACCCCGCAGCCGCCGGAGCGTCTGTCCGGCAAGACCGTCGCGGTCATCGGCTCGGGCCCGGCGGGACTCGCCGCCGCCCAGCAGCTGACCCGGGCCGGTCACACGGTCGCCGTCTACGAGCGCGCGGACCGCATCGGGGGACTCCTCCGGTACGGCATCCCCGAGTTCAAGATGGAGAAGGTGCACATCAACCGCCGTATCGAGCAGATGCGCGCGGAGGGCACCAAGTTCCGCACCGAGATCGAGATCGGCCGGGACATCGACGCGGCGAAGCTGCGCCGGCGGTACGACGCCGTGGTCATCGCGGCCGGTGCCACCGTCTCCCGCGACCTGCCCGTGCCGGGCCGGGAGCTGAACGGCATCCACTTCGCCATGGAGTACCTGCCGCTCGCCAACAAGGTGCAGGAGGGCGACTTCGTCGCTCCGCCGATCACCGCCGAGGGCAAGCACGTCGTCGTCATCGGCGGCGGCGACACCGGCGCGGACTGCGTGGGCACCGCCCATCGCCAGGGCGCGGCCTCGGTCACCCAGCTGGAGATCATGCCCCGCCCGGGCGACGAGCGCAGCGCCGGCCAGCCCTGGCCGACGTTCCCCATGCTCTACAAGGTCACCTCCGCGCACGAGGAGGGCGGCGAGCGGGTCTACTCCGTCTCCACCACCCACTTCGAGGGCGACGAGGACGGCAACGTCCAGTTCCTCCACCTCACCGAGGTGGAGTTCAAGGACGGCAAGCTGGAGCAGAAGCCCGGCACCGAGCGGAAGATCCCGGCGCAGCTCGTCACCCTGGCCATGGGTTTCACCGGCACCGACCAGGAGAACGGTCTGGTCCAGCAGTTCGGGCTCGAACTGGACGAGCGCGGCAATGTCGCGCGCGACGCCGACTTCGCCACCAACGTCAACGGCGTGTACGTCGCCGGCGACGCGGGCCGCGGTCAGTCCCTGATCGTGTGGGCGATCGCCGAGGGCCGCTCGGCGGCCCGCGGTGTGGACCGCTTCCTGACCGGGGCGAGCGACCTGCACGCCCCGATCAAGCCGACGGACCGTTCCCTGATGGTCTGACCACCGGCCGAAAGACGTCCCGTACAACGGCGTACGGAAACGAACACGGCGCCTGCTCTGTCCCCGACCGGACATGGAGCAGGCGCCGTGCTGCGTGCCGGGCCGTCAACGCCCGGCGGGACGACGGGGATCGGGGCCGCGGAGGCCCGAGGCAGCGATCCCCGAGGCCACCCCGGCCGCCGGGGAACCGGGCGATATTCTCGGCGGACGACCCTCACCCGACGAACGGAGCCGTGCATGGCCACCGCCAGCATCCCCGGACCGGCCATCAGTCTCCGTAAGGTCGAGGAGAAGGCGCCCGCGCTCGTCAGCCTCTACAAGTCCGCCGGGGTCTCCCTGCGCAAGCACGGCCTGGACGGGCAGCGCGCCGCCGTCTATCTGGTGCTCGACTACTCGGGCTCGATGAAGGACTACTACAAGGACGGCAGCGTGCAGGCGCTGGCCGACCGGGTGCTGGGCCTGTCGGCGAACCTCGACGACGACGGCCGTGTCCCGGTCGTCTTCTTCTCCACCGACATCGACGCCGTCACCGACATAGCGCTGGAGAACCACCACGGACGGATCGACGAGATCGTCGCGGGCCTCGGGCACATGGGCAAGACCAGCTACCACCTGGCCATGGACGCCGTCATCGACCACTACATCGACAGTGGCTCGACGGCCCCCGCGCTCGTCGTCTTCCAGACGGACGGCGGTCCGATCAGCAAGCACGCGGCCGAGCGCTATCTGTGCAAGGCGGCGAAGCTGCCGCTGTTCTGGCAGTTCATCGGCTTCGGCAACAAGCGGAGCTCCCAGTTCGACTTCCTGCACAAGCTCGACGAACTCGCCGTGCCCGCCAAGCGGGCCGTGGACAACGCCGGCTTCTTCCACGCCGGCCTCGACCCGCGCACGGTCCCGGACTCCGAGCTGTACGACCGGCTGGTCGGCGAGTTCCCGCTGTGGCTGGCCGCCGCCCGTGCCCAGGGCATCGTGCGGTGACGCCGCGGGTGCTGCGGGCCCACGGCCGCCGAGCCGTGCCCTGGAAGAACGGCGGCGGGACCACCCGTGAGGTCGCGGTGGCGCCCGTCGGCGCCGGGACGGACGACTTCGACTGGCGGATCTCACTCGCCGACGTCGGCGTGGACGGGCCGTTCTCCGCGTTCCCCGGTGTGGAGCGCGTCCTGACCGTCGCCGACGGCGCCGGGATGGATCTCACGGTGGGCGGGGAGCGCACGCTCGCCGACCGGCGCTACCGGCCGTACGCCTTCCCCGGCGATGTGCCGACCGAAGGCCGGCTGCTGGGCGGCCCGGTCGTCAACTTCAATGTGATGTACCGGCGGGACCGCATCGCATGCCGGACCTCGGTCGTACGGGGAGAGGCCGCACCGGAGGTGCCGCCGGGCTCCACCGTGGTGGTGGTCGCGCTCGACGGCACCACGGCCGTCGGCGACATGAGCCTGACCCTCGAACGGTACGACGCCGTGCTGCTCGACGGACCGCCAGGACCGCTGCGCACGGAGGGACACACGGCGGTCGTCGTCCTGCGGAGCCTGTGAGCCGTTCGGTCGCCCGCGGGAGGTGTCACCGTGTGTCACCGGGAATCCCGACAGGAGATGTCCGGTTTCTGCGGTTCGATGGACGCATGACCTCATCCACGTGGGCCGGCTTCCTTGCGGCCGAGCCCGAGTTCGCCGCCACCGTGCAGAGCCGTTTCGAGCGCTACAAGCACCATGTCCTCGCCACCCTGCGCAAGGACGGGTCGCCGCGCCTGACAGGGCTGGAAGTGACCTTCCGCGGCGGGGAGTTGTGGCTCGGCATGATGCCGGACTCCCGCAAGGCTCAGGACCTGAAGCGGGATCCGCGCTTCGCCGTGCACGCCAACCCGGGGCCCGACGACTCCATGGACGGCGGCGACGTACGGATCTCCGGGCGGGCGCTGGAGGTGACCGACCCCGCGCGGATCGCCGCGTTCGTGGCCGAGGTCGGACCGCCGGAACCGTTCCATCTCTTCCGTGTCGAACTCGGCGAGGTGGTCCGGACGTTCGTCGAGGGCCAGGAGCTGGTCGTCCAGTCCTGGAGCCCGGGCGGCTCGCTGCGGACCGTCCGGCGTCGCTAGGACACTCCCCGGCGCCGGGTGGGGCCGGCCAGCACCTCCGCCCGGCAGCGGGCGGGGGAGCCCCACGCGTCCCGCAGGGGCCGGGCCTTGCGCAGCCACAGCGCGAGGTCCAGCTCGTCCGTGTACCCGACGGCGCCGTGCAGTTGCAGCGCCGTCCCGGCCGCCGCGTACGCTGCCTCGCCCGCGGTGACCTTCGCGGCGCAGATGTCCGCGGGAGCCAGGGTGAGCGCGGCCCCGTGCAGCAGCGGCCTCGCGAACTCCAGCCCGATCAGCGTGTCCGCGAGCCGGTGCTTCACCGCCTGGAACGAGCCGACGGCGACGCCGAACTGGGTGCGTTGCCTGACGTGGGCCACGGTCGCTTCCAGAAGGGTGAGCCCCACGCCGAGTGCCTGCGCGGCGGTGAGCAGCCTCGCCAGCGCGGCCGCGCGATCGGCGGCGGCGGCCACGTGCGGACCGCTCGCGAGAATCTCCCCGCCGGCCAGCGGGGCGGCGAGACGCCGGACGGGGTCGGCGGAGACCCGCACGGGCCCGTGCCCGGGCGCACACCGCAGCCGGGCCGCGCCGCCGTCCGGTTCCTCCGGTTCGACCACGAGCAGCAGGCCCGCCGCGGCGGGGTCCAGGGCAAGGGCGCCGTGGCCCGCCACGGTCAGCGTCGCCGTCTCGTCCCCCGCCACCAGCCCCGGCAGCAGGCGCTTCGCCGGTGCCGCGTCGCCCAGTTCGGCCAGCTGCGCCAGCAGGACCACGGCGCCGACCGTCTCCACGAGCGGCCCCGGCACGGCCGCGCGGCCCAGCTCCGTGAAGGCGAGCGCCAGCTCGACCGGGAGCGGGCCCACGCCGTCGTACGTCTCCGGCGCCGCGAGCGCGAAGAGGCCCGCGTCCGCGAGCCGTGACCACACCGCCCGGCCCGGCGCGGTGTCGCCCGCGGCCCAGGCGCGGGCCGCCGGCGGAACGTCCGCCGCGGTCAGCATCGCCTCCAGCGAGCGGACGAAACCGAGCTGTTCGGCGGTCGGCGTCAGATCCATCAGCGGCGGCCCTTCGGAAGGCCGAGCAGCCGCTCGGCGATGATGTCGCGCTGGATCTCGTTGGTCCCCGCGTAGATCGGTCCCGCCAGCGAGAAGAGGTGGCCCTCCGCCCAGGCCGTGTCGGACAGTTCGCCCTCCTCACCCAGCAGGTCGAGCGCTGTCTCGTGCAGGGCGATGTCGTACTCGGACCAGAACACCTTGTTGAGACTGGACTCCGCGCCGATGCTGCCGCCCCGCGCGAAGCGCGAGGCGCCCGCCCAGGTGAACAACTCGTAGGCCCGCGCGCCGATCACCGCGTCCGCGACCCGGTCCCGTACGCCCGGGTCCTCGCCCCCCTCCCGCCACTGCCGTACGAGACGGCCGGCCGCGGCCAGGAAGCGGCCGGGGGAGCGCAGCGTCAGCCCCCGTTCGTTGCCCGTCGTGGACATCGCGATCCGCCAGCCCCGGCCCGGCTCGCCGATCACGTCCTCGTCCGGCACGAAGACGTCGTCGAGGAAGAGTTCGGCGAAGGCGGGCTTCCCGTCGAGGCGGCCGATCGGGCGAACGCTCACCCCGGGCGCCGACAGGTCGAACATCAGATACGTCAGGCCCTGGTGGGGCCGGTCCGCCCGGGGATCGCTGCGGAAGATGCCGAACGCGCGGTCCGCGAACGCGGCCCGCGACGACCAGGTCTTCTGGCCGTTCAGCAGCCAGCCCCCGTCCGTCGGGACGGCCCGCGAACGCAGCGACGCGAGATCGGAGCCGGCCTCGGGTTCGGACCATGCCTGGGCCCAGACGACCTCGCCGCTCGCCATCGGGGGCAGCACCCGGGCCCGCTGCTCCTCGGTGCCGTGGTCGAAGAGGGTGGGCGCGAGGAGGTTGATGCCGTTCTGCGAGACCCGCCCGGGTGCGCCGGCGGCGTAGTACTCCTGCTCGAAGAGCAGCCAGGCGAACAGTCCGGCGCCCCGGCCGCCGTACTCCCTCGGCCACGAGACGACCGACCAGCGGTCCGCGTGGAGCCGCGCCTCCCAGGCGCGGTGGGCCGCGAACCCCTCGCGTGTCTCCAGGGACGGCAGCGGGTGCTCCGGCACCTGCGCGGCGAGCCAGTCGCGGGCCTCGGCCCGGAGCGCCTCGTCCTCGGGGGAGTGGTGCAGGTCCATACGCGCATCCTTCCCTAACAAGTGTTTGGTAGGTTAACGTGCCGGTGTGACGGACAACAGGGCTCAGTACGTACCGGGCCACGGCCTGCTGAAAGGCCGTACCGCCGTGCTCACCGCCGCGGCCGGCGCCGGGATCGGCGGAGCGACCGCCCGCAGGTTCCTGGAGGAGGGCGCGCGCATCCTGATCAGCGACGCCCACACACGCCGGCTGAAGGAGACGGAGGCAGCGCTCGCCGCGGAGTTCGGCGCCTCCGCCGTCTCCTCCCAGCCGTGCGACGTCACCGACGAGGCCCAAGTGCAGGCGCTGTTCGACCGCGCGGCCGAGGAGCACGGCGGACTCGACATCGTCGTCAACAACGCCGGCCTCGGCGGTACGTCCGAACTCGTCGACATGACCGACGAGCAGTGGGACAGCGTCCTCGGCGTCACCCTCACCGGCACGTTCCGCTGCACCCGCGCCGCCCTGCGTGCCTTCCGGGCGGGCGGGAACGGCGGAGCGATCGTCAACAACGCGTCCGTGGTGGGCTGGCGGGCCCAGGCCGGCCAGGCGCACTACGCCGCCGCCAAGGCCGGGGTCATGGCGCTCACCCGCTGCGCCGCCGTCGAGGCCGCCGACCACGGCGTCCGCGTCAACGCGGTCGCCCCCAGCCTCGCCATGCACCCCCATCTGGTGAAGGTCACCTCCGCCGAGGTGCTGGCCGATCTGACCGCCAAGGAGGCGTTCGGCCGGCCCGCCGAGCCGTGGGAGATCGCCAACGCCATCGTCTTCCTGGCCAGCGGCTACGCCTCGTATCTCACCGGCGAGGTCGTCTCCGTCAGCAGCCGCCATCCGTAGCCCGCCGAGAGCCCCCGACAATGACCGTGTGCCGAACAAGAAGAAGAACCAGGTGACCCCCTCGCCCGAGCGCCGGCGTGAACTCCTCGCCCTCGCCGCCGAGGTGTTCGCCGCGCAGGGGTACAACGCCACCACCGTCCGCAGGATCGCGGACGAGGCCGGGATGCTCGCCGGCAGCCTCTACTACCACTTCGATTCCAAGGAATCGATGGTCGACGAGATCCTCTCCACGTTCCTGGACGAGCTGTGGCAGGGCTACGACAGCGTCCTCGCGGCCGGCCTCGGTCCGAGGGAGACCATCGAGGCCCTCGTCACCGAGTCGTTCCGGGAGATCGACCGGCACCGGGCCGCCGTCGCGATCTACCAGAAGGAGTCCCGGCACCTGGCCGCGCAGCCCCGCTTCCACTACCTCACCGACTCGCAGCAGAAGTTCGAGAAGGCCTGGCTCGGGACGCTGGAACGCGGCGTCGCCGACCGGGTCTTCCGCGCCGACCTGGACGTCCGGCTGACCTACCGGTTCGTGCGCGACACCGTGTGGGTCGCGGCGTCCTGGTACCGGCCCGGCGGACAGCACAGTCCCGAGGAGATCGCCCGCCAGTATCTGTCGATGGTGCTGGACGGAATCGCCGTACGTCAGTAAACGACCGAGGAGTTGTCATGGGCGAGGCCTACATCGTCGAAGCGGTACGGACCCCGGTGGGCCGGCGCAGGGGAGGCCTCGCGGGTGTCCACCCCGCCGACCTGGGCGCGCATGTGCTCACCGCCCTGATGGCCCGCTCCGGTGTCGATCCGTCGGCCGTCGAGGACGTCGTCTTCGGCTGTCTGGACACCGTGGGCCCGCAGGCCGGCGACATCGCGCGGACCGCGTGGCTCGCGGCGGGGCTGCCCGAGGAGGTGCCGGGCGTGACCGTCGACCGGCAGTGCGGCTCGTCGCAGCAGGCCGTGCACTTCGCGGCCCAGGCGGTCCTCTCCGGCACCCAGGACCTGGTGGTCGCGGGCGGCACCCAGAACATGTCGATGATCCCCATCGCGTTCGCCTCCCGGCAGGCCGCCGGTCCGCTCGGGCTGACCGAGGGCCCCTTCGCGGGCAGCGAGGGCTGGCGGGCGCGGTACGGCGATCAGCCGGTCAACCAGTTCCACGGCGCCGAGCTGATCGCCGCGAAGTGGGGCATCACCCGCCGCGACCAGGAGGAGTACGCCCTTCGCTCCCACCGGCGCGCGGTCCGGGCGATCGACGAGGGGCGTTTCGCGCGCGAGACCGTGGCGTACGGCGACGTGACCGTGGACGAGGGCCCCCGCCGTGACACCACGGTGGAGAAGATGGCGGGCCTGGAACCCGTGATGCCGGACGGCACCATCACCGCGGCGTGCTCCTCGCAGGTCTCGGACGGCGCCGCGGCGATGCTGGTGGCGAGCGAGCGGGCCGTCCGCGAGCACGGTCTGACGCCGCGGGCCCGCATCCACCATCTGTCGGTGCGCGGCGAGGATCCCATCCGCATGCTCTCCGCCCCGATCCCGGCGACGGCCCACGCGCTCAAGAAGACCGGCATGTCGATCGACGAGATGGACCTGGTCGAGATCAACGAGGCCTTCGCCCCCGTCGTCCTGGCGTGGCTGAAGGAGACCGGCGCCGACCCGGCCCGGGTGAACGCCAACGGCGGCGCGATCGCGCTCGGCCATCCGCTGGGCGCGACGGGAGTGCGGCTCATGACGACGCTGCTCCACGAACTGGAACGTACGGGCGGCCGCTACGGCCTCCAGACGATGTGCGAGGGCGGCGGCCAGGCGAACGTGACCATCGTCGAACGGCTCTAGGTCCTGGCCGGCAGCCCCGTCCGTGCTTCCGCCGCGAGCCCGCCGTGGCCGGGCGGGGCTGTGCCCGTAGGACCGATGAGTTCCGCCCCGCCGCGTCGTCTCCCCTGTGAGCGTCTCCCTCCGTGCCGGCGGGAGGCCCGGGACGAGACGACGAGGAGCGTGGACACCGTGCCCGAGGAGAACGAGACCGCCACCCTGACCGTCGCCGTGCCCCCCGCGAGGGTGTACGCGGTGCTGGCGGACCCGACGACCCACGCCTCGATCGACGGCACCGGCTGGGTCCAGGAAGCCGTCGACCGGGTGCCCCTGACCGAGGTGGGACAGCTTTTCCGGATGGACATGTACCACCCCGGCCATCCGGACGGCGACTACCAGGTGTTCAACGAGGTTCAGGTGGCCGACCCGCCGCGCGCCATCGGCTGGCGGACGGGGTACGACCCCCAGGGCGACGGTCACCTGGAGTTCGGTGGCTGGTTCTGGCGGTACGACCTGACGCCGCTCGGTCCGTCCGGGACCGAGGTGACGCTCACCTACGACTGGTCCGCGGTGCCGCGGTCCGTCCGTGAGTACCTCCGGTTCCCCCCGTTCGGCCCCGAGCACCTCGGTAACTCGCTCCGGCATCTGGCCGAGATCACCGGGCCGACGCCCCTCCCGTGATTCCGCCGCGTGATCAAGAAACGGCCGTGCCTGCGAGCCATTCAGGAAGGGGCATGCTACGGTTACTGTGTTGCAGTTTTGGTACCCATGAACTTTGTGTGCGCCTGACGGGATGCTTCCGCAGGCGCATATTTTGTTTGCCGGTCTTTTCCGGATGGGGGTCAATGCGGCGATGGGAAATCCACGAGGTGTGGATTTCCGGCTTGCCCCTCGTTTTAGGAGTAATGACATGGCTACTGGAACCGTGAAGTGGTTCAACGCGGAAAAGGGCTTCGGCTTCATCGAGCAGGACGGCGGCGGCGCCGACGTCTTCGCCCACTACTCGAACATCGCCACCCAGGGCTTCCGTGAGCTCCAGGAGGGCCAGAAGGTTTCCTTCGACGTCACGCAGGGCCAGAAGGGCCCGCAGGCGGAGAACATCGTCCCGGCCTGAACCGTCGGCGCGTGACTCCTAGCCGGGGCCCGCACCCTCAAGGGTGCGGGCCCCGGCTTGTGCGTGCTGTCCCGAGGCCCAGGAAGGCAATACCGCATGACTCGCTCCGATCGACCGGCCGGCCAGGACCGTCCGGCACGTCAGGACCGCCCGGCGCGCCCGGCCCGTAAGCGCACGGCTGATTCCCGTGGCTCCGGCTCCGGCAGGCCCGCGGCAAAGACAGCGGGCAACGGCTCGCGAAAGAACCCCGGCAAGGGCCCCGCCCGCAAGGCGGCTCCCCCGCAGGAATTCGCGCTGCCGGAAACCGTAACCCCGGCGCTGCCCGCCGTTCACGCATTCGACGAGCTGGACATGCCGGCCGCATTGCTGAAGACCCTCGTGGCCCAGGGACTGACCGAGCCTTTCCCCATCCAGGCGGCGACCCTGCCGAACTCGCTCGCAGGCCGTGACATCCTCGGCCGCGGACGCACCGGTTCGGGCAAGACGCTGGCCTTCGGGCTCGCGCTGCTCGCCCGCACCGCCGGCCGCCGTGCCGAACCCCGGGCGCCCCTCGCGCTCGTCCTGGTGCCGACCCGTGAACTCGCGCAGCAGGTCACCGACGCGCTGACCCCGTACGCGACCTCGGTGCAGCTGCGGCTCACCACCGTCGTCGGCGGGCTGTCGATCTCCAAGCAGGCGGGCTCGCTGCGCCGCGGCGCCGAGGTGCTCGTGGCCACGCCCGGGCGGCTCAAGGACCTGATCGAGCGCGGCGACTGCTCGCTGGACCGGGTGTCCATCACGGTCCTCGACGAGGCCGACCAGATGGCCGACATGGGGTTCATGCCCCAGGTCACGGCGCTGCTGAAGCAGGTCGAGCCGGACGGTCAGCGGATGCTCTTCTCGGCGACGCTGGACAAGAACATAGACCGGCTCGTCCGGATGTTCCTGACCGATCCCGTCGTGCACTCGGTCGACGCCTCCGTGGGAGCCGTCACCACCATGGAGCACCATGTGCTGCATGTCGCTGACGAGACCGACAAGAAGGCCGTGGCCACCCGTATCGCGGCCCGCGACGGCCGGGTGATTCTCTTCGTCGACACCAAGCGTGCCGCGGACCGCTTCGCGAAGCGGCTGCTGGCCAGCGGTGTCCGCGCGGCGGCGCTGCACGGCGGCCGTTCGCAGCCGCAGCGCAACCGCACCCTGGACCAGTTCAAGAACGGGCAGGTCACCGCGCTGGTCGCGACCAATGTGGCGGCCCGTGGCATCCACGTCGACGATCTCGAACTCGTGGTGAACATCGACCCGCCCGTCGACCACAAGGACTATCTGCACCGCGGCGGCCGTACCGCCCGCGCGGGGGAGTCCGGCAGCGTGGTCACGCTGGTGCTGCCCGAGCAGCGGCGTGAGATGACGCGGCTGATGGCGGACGCCGGCATCAGCCCGCAGACCGCGCGGATCAAGTCGAGCGACGAGGAACTCAGCCGGATCACCGGCGCTCGGGAGCCCTCGGGCGTCGCCGTCACCATCGAGGTGCCGGAGCCGGCCGCCCAGCAGCAGCGACCCCGTCAGACGCAGGGCCGGGCGCGCAGTGCCGGCGGCGGCCGCCGGGGCGGGCAGGCCCGTGAGGGCGGCCGGACCGGTCAGGGCGGTCAGGCACGCCAGAGCGGTCAGTCCCGGCAGGGCGCATCGGCCCGTCAGGGTGGCCAGGCGCGCCAGGGTCAGGCAGGCGGCCAGGCCGCCGGCCGCCAGCGCACGGCGCAGAGCAGCCGTCGCAGGGCGGCCTGACCGCGGTTCTCAGGGACGACCGGGGCCCGGCAGTGCGTCGAGCACCTGCCGGGCCTCGGCCATGACCCGGTCGACGAGCTCCGCACAGGTGGGCAGGTCGTCGATGACCCCCGCGACCTGACCCGACGCCATCACCCCCAGGTCGGTGCGCCCCTCCACCATGGAGGCCCGCAACAGCATGGGTGTGTTGGCGGCGAGCAGCACCTGGCTCCACGACAGTTCCCGCCCGTGCTTCATGGCCAGGCCGTCGCGGAGCATCCGTGACCAGCTCAGACCGGAGAGCTTTCGGAAGCCGGCCGCGTGGCGTACCGCACGGGCCAGGGTGCGCGTACGGCCGTGCCGCTCCAGCGAGTCGACCAGGTCCGTCCGCAGCATCCGGTGCGGCAGTCCGTCGACGGCCGTCGTCACCGTCACGTCCTTCACGGACGCCGCGAGATACCTCGCCTTCACCGCGTCCGGAACCGTCGACTCGGCGGTGAGCAGGAACCGGGTGCCCATCGCGATGCCCGCCGCACCGTACGCGAGCGCCGCCACCAGGCCCCGTCCGTCGCGGAACCCGCCGGCCGCGATCACCGGGATGCCGACCGCGTCCACGACCTGCGGCAGCAGCACGGTGGTGGCGACATCGCCGGTGTGGCCGCCGCCCTCGCCGCCCTGCACGATCACCGCGTCCGCGCCCCAGGCGGCCACCTTCTCCGCGTGCCGTCGCGCCCCGACCGACGGGATCACGACCACCCCCGCGTCCTTGAGCTCGGCGATCAGCTCCCGTGAGGGCGCGAGGGCGAAGGAGGCGACCCGTACACCCTCTTCGACGATGATCCGCACCCGTTCGCGCGCATCTCCCGCGTCGGCGCGGAGGTTGACCCCGAACGGCGCGTCCGTGCGGGAGGAGACCTCGCGCACCGCACGGCGCAGTTCGTCGGTGGTCATCGTCGCCGAGGCGAGGATGCCGAGCGCGCCGGCCTCCGCCGCCGCGGACACCAGCCGTGGGCCCGCCACCCAGCCCATCCCGGTCTGCACGATCGGATGGCGTACACCCGTGAGTTCGGTGAGCGCCGTCCGGACACGACCCGTCATCGGGCGGGAACCTCGCGCTCCCGCAGCCCCTCCGGGTCGATCACCTCGCGGATCAGCCGCAGTTCGTCCTCGGTCGGCTCGCGTGTGTACGGGACGTCGTCCGGGACCGTCAGCGCGAAGCCGGTGGCCTCCCGCACCCGGTCGAGCGTGACACCGGGGTGCAGGGAGGCGAGCCGCATCGAGCGGTCGGGGGTGGCGAAGTCGAAGACGCCCAGGTCGGACACCACGCGCGGGATGCGGTGGAACCGGGTGGCACTGGGGCCGGCGGCGGCGGCGTTGTCGTGACCCACCCCGCACACCACGTCGACCTTCGGGACGAAGACCCGGGCCGAGTGCTTGGGCACCCAGTAACTCACCGGATTGTTCAGGGTGTTGACGGGCGCTCCGCGGACGCCGAGGAGCTGGCGCGTGGGCTGCCGCCAGTCCCCGATGCAGGAGATGTTCTGGTTGCCGAAGCGGTCGATCTGGCTCGCACCCATCATGACGTGCCGTCGGCCGCCGGTGACCATGGTCAGGTGCTGACGGTAGGGAAGCCAGCCCTCCACTGTGCCGTCCGGGCCGACGAGCATCGCCTCGCCGTCGGTGAGCAGGAGGCCGGGCGAGAAGGTGTGCCGGGCGAGGCGGGCCCCGGCCGAGGGGATCAGCCCCATCGGACTGGCCAGGATCTCGCCGTCGCCGCGCCATGCCTCGGCGCAGGCGACGACGCAGTACTCGGCCCGGGATGCGGTCCGTGTCGGGGTCACTGCTGCTCCTTGTGCCAGGCCTGTACGGCGCGTTGGTAGTCGCTTTCGCCGGCCCCGGCCAGGAATCGTCCCGCGAACTCGTCCCAGGGCGTGCCGGCGTACATCCGCTGGAACGCCTCGTCGCGCCCGTGGTCGGGGGCGCAGGAGGTGAAGTGCGCGCCGTTCGGGGCCTCCACCACCCCGGTGACCGAGTGCCGGGCGACCAGCAGGGTCTGCGGGGCCGCGTCCTTGGTGAGCTCGGCCGTCTCCACCAACTGGTCGCAGGAGACGTACGCGGCGTCGGCGGACTGGCAGAACAGGTCGTCGAAGTAGGGGTCGGGGCCCAGGTACTGGCCGTTGCCCTGCCGGTCGGCCCGGTTGAGGTGGACGAGCGCGGCATCCATGCGCAGCGACGGCACGGCGACGAACTCCTCGCCGTCCTCGTAGGGCGAAGTGACCGTCCGCAGCTCGGGGTTGACCCGCATGACGTCGGAGCCGAGGCCCGCCCGCACCGGAAGGAAGGGCAGCCGGTTGGCGGCCGCGTGCAGGCCCCACATGAACATCGCCTCGTCGATCTCGGTGAGGGCGAAGTCGCCCCGCTGGCGGGCGGCGCGGTAGTGCGGTTCGAGCGGGATCGAGTCGAGGGTGACGAAGGGCGTGACCAGCCGGCCGATCCGGCGGGCGGCGGCGAGCATGCCGACGTCGGGGCCGCCGTAGGAGATGACGGTCAGATCGGTGATCTCGGAGCGGAGCAGCGCGCGCACCAGGGCCATCGGCTTGCGGCGCGACCCCCAGCCGCCGATGCCGATGGTCATCCCGCTGCGCAGGCGCCCCACCACGTCCTCGGGCGTCATGGTCTTGTCGGTCACGGCTGCGGTTCCTTCCCGAAGGTGTCGCGGACGCGGTCGGCGACCCCGCTGAGACCCGCCTCGAAGGTGAAGCCCTGCTCGAAGCGGTAGCTGCGGCGTACGTCGACGGGGTCGATGCCGTTGATCGCCGCCTTGGCCAGCCGGATGAGGGTGCCGTCCTTGCGCGCGATCTCCCGGGCCAACTCCAGTGCCGCGTCCTGGAGTTCATCGCGCGGGACGACCTTCCAGACGGAGCCGTGGTGATGCAGCTCGGCGGCCGTCGCGGTGCGCGAGGTGTAGTACAGGGCGCGCATCAGATGCTGCGGCACCAGGCGGGCGAGATGGGTGGCGGCGCCGAGCGCGCCGCGGTCCAGCTCCGGCAGGCCGAACGTGGCGTCGTCCGAGGCGACGATCGCGTCCGCGTTGCCGACGAGCCCGATGCCGCCGCCCAGGCAGTGGCCGTGCACCGCGGCGACGACGGGGACCTCGCACTCGTAGACCGCGGCGAAGGCCTCGTAGCAGCCGCGGTTGGCGCCGATGAGGGTGTCGTGCCCGGGGTCGCGCTGCATCTCCTTGATGTCGACGCCGGCGTTGAACCCGCGGCCGGCGGCGGTCAGCACCACACAGCGGGTCGCGGGGTCCCGGCCCGCCGCGCGGACGGCGTCCGCGAGCTCGTACCAGCCCTGCACGGGAAGGGCGTTGACGGGTGGGAAGTCGGCCGTGACGCGTGAGATGCCCTTCTCGGGGCTTGTGGTGGAGACACCCATGAGAGGATCAGCTACCTTTCCACCAAACATTTGTTAGGTGAGGAAGGTAGCAGCCGATGGAGCTGGACGGGAGGGTCGCCGTCGTCACGGGCGGCACGCGGGGTGTCGGCGCGGGCATCGCGCGGGCCTTCCTGCGGGCCGGTGCCCGGGTGGTGGTCTGTGCGCGCAGACCGCCCGAAGTCCCGCTCGACGGAGCCGAGTTCGTGCCTGTGGACCTGCGTGACGCCGAGGAGGTGGCCGGCTTCTTCGACGACGTGGCCGCCCGGTACGGCCGCCTCGACACCCTCGTCAACAACGCCGGAGGCACCCCTCACCGGCTGCTCGCGGACGGCGCCGCCGCGCGTCACGCTCGGGTCGTCGAGCTCAACCTCGTCACCCCGCTGACCGCGTCCCTCGCCGCTCATGACCACCTCAGGGCGGCCCGGGGCTCGATCGTCATGATCGGCAGCGTCAGCGGAGGCCGGCCCTCGCCGGGCTCCGCCGCGTACGGAGCCGCCAAGGCCGGACTGGAGAGCCTGGCCCGCTCGATGGCCGTGGAGTGGGCGCCGGACGTGCGGGTGAACACGCTCGTCCTCGGCATGGTCCGCACCGAACTGTCCGGTCTGCACTACGGGGACGAGGAGGGGATCGCCGCCGTGGGCCGCACCGTCCCGCTCGGCCGTCTCGCTCAGCCGTCGGACGTCGGCGACGCAGCCGTCTTCCTCGCCTCGGAGCGCGCCGCCTACATCAGCGGGGCCTCGCTGCTACTGCACGGAGGCGGGGAACGCCCCGCCTTCCTCGGTGCGGCGACGGTCAACAACGAAGCGGCCGACAGGGAGACGGGCGGCAAGGAAGCGGCCGACGAGCAAGCGGTCCACGAGGAAACGATCACCCAAGGGCACGGCCGACAAGGAGACGTGAGATGACGGGAATCTGTGCGGAGCGCGTGGTCGTCGTCACCGGCGCCGGACGGGGGCTGGGGCGGGCGCACGCCCTCGCCTTCGCCGCCGAGGGCGCCCGGGTCGTCGTCAACGACCTGGGGGCGGGCCTGGACGGAGCGGGCGCCTCGGCCGGCCCGGCGCGGCAGGTCGTCGACGAGATCAGGGCGGCCGGCGGCGAGGCGGTGGCGCACGGCGGGGACATCGCGACCGGCGAGGGCGCCGCCTCCCTGGTCGCCGCGGCTCTGGAGACCTGGGGCCGGCTCGACACCCTGGTCAACAACGCGGGCTTCCTGCGCGACCGCATGCTCGTCAACCTCGACGAGGACGACTGGGACGCCGTGATGAGGGTGCACGGCCGGGGGCACTTCCTGCCGCTCAAGCACGCCGCCGCGCACTGGCGCGCCGAGGCCAAAGCCGGACGGCCGGTGGCCGCGCGCATCGTCAACACCACCTCCGGCGCAGGGTTGTCGGGCAGTGTCGGGCAGGGCAACTATGCGGCGGCCAAGGCCGCGATCGTCGGCCTGACGCTGGTCGCGGCGGCCGAGCTGGCCCGGTACGGGGTCCAGGTCAACGCCATCGCCCCGGCGGCCCGCACCAGGATGACCGAGGAGACGTTCGCGGGGCTCACCGCGCTGCCCGAGGATGTGTCCCCGCTCGTCGTCTGGCTGGGTTCCGCCGCCAGTGAGGGGGTCACCGGCCGGGTCTTCGAGGCAGAGGCCGGGCGGATCACCGTCATGGAGGGCTGGCGGCCGGGTCCGACGGCCGACAAGGGGGCTCGCCGGCAGCCGTCGGAGGTGGGCGAAACCGTACGGAGACTGCTGGCGGACGCCGAGATTCCGCAGCCCGTCCACGGCGCCCGGTGACCGGTTCTCAGACCGTCCCCACACCTTCGTGTCCACGAATCCACCCAGGTTAATTCGCAGAAAACACCGAGGAGTTCGCCTTGACGCGTGCATGTCTACGCGCGTCATGATGGCCGACATGCGAATCCCCCCACGAATCGCCACGCTCGGCGCGGTCGCCGCCCTCGCCTCGACCCTCCTCATCGGCGGGCAGGCCACGGCCACCACCCACACCCCCACCCTCACGGCTGCCCCCACAGCAGCCGCCGCGGTCGGTGACATCTGCTATTCCGACCTCCCGTCCCAGGCCCACGACACGCTCGAACTCATCGACGCGGGCGGGCCGTTCCCCTACCCGCAGGACGGCACGGTCTTCCAGAACCGGGAAGGCATCCTGCCGTCGCACTCGACCGGCTACTACCACGAGTACACCGTCAAGACGCCGGGCTCCTCCGACCGCGGCGCACGCCGCATCGTCACGGGCGAGGCATCGCAGGAGGACTACTACACCGCCGACCACTACGCCTCGTTCGACCTCGTCGACCACGGCTGCTGACCGGTTATCCTCCGCCCCGTGACCAAGACCTATGTGATCGACGGGGCGGAGGTCACCGGCCTGGACAGCTTCTGGCGGGTGATCGGCGAGGCCGTGAACGGGCCGGAGGGGTACTTCGGCCGCAACCTCGATGCCTTCGCCGACTGCCTCGGCGGCGGGATGGGCACGCCCGACGACGGTGACTACGTCATCGAATGGCGCGACCACGAGAGCTCCCGCCGGGCCCTCGGGCACCCGGAGACGGCGCGTCAGCTGGAGCTGCGGCTCGCCCGGTGTCATCCGTCGAACAAGGCGGCCGTCGCGGAGGATCTGGAGCGCGCCCGAGCCGGCGAGGGGCCGACCGTCTTCGACGAACTGGTCGGCATCATCGAGGAGCGCGCGCCCGGAGTGCTACGGCTGCTGTGACTTCGCGCGTCGGCGCACGCGCGGGAACCGCTCCGGGGGAGTCGGGGCTCCCGCGCCGGCGGTTCGGTCTTCTCGGTCAGCGCACGCGCGGGACCGTGCCCTCCAGTCGGCGCCTGACCGTCTCGTCCTGGATCAGCTGTACCGCCTCCGCCGCGGCCTCGTGCGCGTAGCCGTCCGGATCCCCGTCCGCCAGGATCCGTGCCAGTACCGGGACCGCCCGCGGGTCCTGACGCCTCGCCAGCCCCTGTGCCGCCTCCGCCGCGGTGTCCGGGTCGGGGTCGTCCAGCCGGGCCGCCAGAGCCTCGCGGATCTCCGCGGTGTCCCCGCCGAGGTGCGCCAGCGCGGTGGTCGCCCAGTCCCTGACCTGGTCGTCCGTGTCACGGCTGAGGGCGATCAGCGTCCGGGTGCCCTGCCGGTGGCCGTCCGGCACCAGGCCGAACAGCGACAGCGCCACGTCGTGGCGCACGGCCGCGTCCGGATGTCCCGCGTGGCGCAGGATCTCCGGCAGTGCGGCCGGATCCCCGTGGTGGCCGAGCCCGAGGACGGCGGCCCGGATCAGCTCCTCGTCCCGTGCCTCACGGGCCAGTTCGCGCAACAGCGGCAGCGCCCGCGCGGCGAAGGGGCGGTGCGGCGCGGTCCCGGCCGTCCCCCCGGCAGCGCCCGCGCCCGTACCCGTACCCGCATCCGTCTGCCCTCCCGCACCCGCACCCGCACCCGCACCCGCACTCGTATGCGCACCCGCGTGCGGATCCGGGCCCGGCTGCGCCAGTACCTCCGCCGCGAACGCCTGCCGCAGCGGATCGTCGCTCGCACACCACGCGGCCGCCGCCTGGAACGTCTCCTCGTCGCCGCGCCTCCACAGCGCCAGCACCGCCTCCACCCAGTCGTCCTGGTCCCGGTCCCCGCAGCGCAGCGCGCGCTCGGCCAGCGTCGCGTACGGCGTCTGGATGCCCAGCTCCTCCTCCAGGAGCGTCGCGATCGCCGCATGTCCGGTCTGCTGCTCGTTGCCCGCGACCGGCTTCCCGTCGCGCAGCACCTCGACCACGACCGTCACCCCGCCGTCCTCCTCGACGCGGCGCGCGACCGTCTGCGTTCCCTCGCCGTACGCCTCCAGCAGCCCGGCGCGCAGTTCCTTCTCGACATCACGCGCCAGCCAGGCGCGGGCCTCGTCGAGTGCCGCCTGCCGTGCGCCCGCACCGTACCGCAGCAGCGCCCTGACGGTGCGGGGCGAGCCCCGGCGCGCGGCCAGGACCAGCGGGGGTTCGCCCCGCGGAGCCGGTAGATCGGGGTCGGCGCCGTGGTCGAGCAGCGCCTCGACCGTCGCCGCGTGCCCCAGCTGCACGGCCCAGGTCATGGCGGTGAAGCCGAAGGCCTCCGCGGTGTCCGGCCGGGCGCCGGCGGCGAGCAGGGCCAGCACGACGTCCGTGTGACCGCCGACGGCGGCTCCGCACAGCGGCAGGTCCCCGCCCTCGTGCCCGCTGAGCCGCTCGGGCTCGGCGCCGGCCGCGAGCAGGAGCCGGACGATGCCCAACTCGTCGCTCACGGCGGCCCGGTACAGCGGCGTCTGTCCGTCCTCGTCGGTCGCGTCGGCGGGAACTCCCGCCCGCAGCAGCCGTACGACGGCGTCCTCCGCGCCCTCCCACACGGCGTCGAAGAGCTGCTGGACGGGTGCTGCGGGCTCGTACGTCATCCCGCGAGCCTACGGAAAACCGCTCAGGTGTCGCATTCCAGAATCGTCCGGCACAGACCGCACCGGGCGCGCACCCGGCCGCGCACGGGGATCCGGATGCGCTGGTGGCAGGTGGGGCACGAGAACGAGACGCGCAGGCCGTCGGGGCCCTGCTCGAAGGCGTACCCGGTCGCGCCGGACTCCGGGTGCGGGGTCGCTCCGGCGTGCTCCCGCGCGTACCGCCGGTCCTTGGCGTAGCGGTGGCGGCCCGTCCATCCGGCGGTGGTCAGCGGCGGCTGCTGCGCGTCGCGCAGCGCCTGCGCCTTCCCCTTGGTATATGCCGTATAGCCCTGCGGGCTGGTGAACCACGGTGAGGGGTCCTCGTCGAAGACGAGCGACCGCTTGGCGAGGACATAGCCGAACTCCTCGGGCGTGAGGTACCCGAGTTTCTGACTGGAGACGCTGTCCTCGCGGAACGCGTCGAGCAGCAGCCAGCCCGCTCCGAGATAGGTGGTGGCGGTGTCGGTGAGGATCTCGTTGTCGCGAGTGCCGGGGAAGGAGAGACCGAGCCGGTGGAGCAGGACATGCATGATCTCGTGGGCGAGTGCCGCGCCGATGTCCCGGCGGTGCGTACGGAACCGGTCGTTGAGCTCGATGAAGTATTCAGGTCCGGCCGTCAGTTCGACGCTCGCCGCATGGGTCATCTCGCGGAAGCTGACGATCATCCGGGCGTCCGGCAGTCGCAGGTGATGCACCAGGGCCCGGGCGACACGCTGGGCGCCCAGATGGAGGTCGTCCTGATCGGCGAAGGCCACGTCGGCCGGCAGGACGCTCGGCGCGTAGGAGAGCACACCCTCGGACGAGAGCCGTCGGTGCAGGGCGGTGATCGCCGCCCGCACGGTGTCCAGGTGCGGATAGCCGTGTACGACCTCGCTGTCCTTCGCCACCACGTCCCGTACCCCCCATGCACGATGGTCGGCCGGGATCAACTCTACGGGGAACGGGCGGTGAATCCGCGCTGGTGGCGTGGCTGAAAACTGCTCCTTGTGGCGCACCTGACACACTCCCCATAATCCGGATCACGTCTTGTCGGGCCCATGTCAGTTGCGTGCCGCGGCTGCCTGGATCCGGTGCCGGCGTAAGTCTGAACCCCCCACGAAAGGCAGTCCGTTGAAGCAGCTTCTTCGCATGGTCAAGAGATGCGCCGCCGCCGGCGCTGTCGTGCTGGCCGCTGTCAGCCTTCAGCCCTCCTCGGCCTCGGCCGCGCAGCCGCCCGTCGTCGGCGGTACCCGCGCCGCCCAGGGCGAGTTCCCCTTCATGGTCCGGCTCTCCATGGGCTGTGGCGGCGCTCTGTACACCCAGCAGATCGTCCTCACGGCCGCGCACTGTGTCTCCGGCTCCGGCAACAACACCAGCATCACCGCCACCGCCGGCGTCGTGGATCTGCAGAGCGCCAGCGCCGTCAAGGTCAAGTCCACCAAGGTCCTCCAGGCCCCCGGCTACAACGGCACGGGCAAGGACTGGGCGCTGATCAAGCTGGCCAAGCCGATCAATCTCCCCACACTGAAGATCGCCGACACGACGGCGTACAACAACGGCACCTTCACGGTCGCCGGCTGGGGTGCGGCCCGTGAGGGCGGCGCGCAGCAGCGCTACCTGCTCAAGGCCCAGGTGCCGTTCGTCTCGGACGCCTCCTGCAAGCAGTCCTACCCGAGCCTCGTCGCCGGTGAGGAGATCTGCGCCGGACTCCCGCAGGGCGGCGTCGACACCTGCCAGGGCGACTCCGGTGGCCCGATGTTCCGCAAGGACAACAACAACGCCTGGATCCAGGTCGGCATCGTGAGCTGGGGCGAGGGCTGCGCACGGCCCAACTACCCCGGTGTCTACACCGAGGTGTCCACCTTCGCTGCCGCGATCAAGTCCGCGGCCGCCACGCTGTAGCAACACAGTCGGTCCGGCCGGGTCCGCCACGGACCCGGCCCGCCCCCGGAGAACCCCGGAACAAGGGCCGGTGGCCGGCCCGTTTATAACAAACACGCCCCCCCAAATTACCAGGGCGCGGTAAACCCACCCCCCGCCGAATTA